>NZ_JARVST010000002.1:0-387865 GCF_030209055.1 Pseudomonas sp. lyk4-TYG-107 | reverse complement strand
GCTAACCAATACTAATTGCCCGTGAGGCTTGACCATATAACACCCAAGCAATCTGCATGCTCGAAAGAGACCAGATTGCGGTGTGTGAAGACGCAATGAACCGAAAGTTCGCGCTGCTCACAAAACACCTGTATCACATACCCAATTTGCTGAAGCGAGGCCAACCGGTCACGAGTCAGTACCCGAATTTCTTGACGACCATAGAGCGTTGGAACCACCTGATCCCATCCCGAACTCAGAAGTGAAACGATGCATCGCCGATGGTAGTGTGGGGTTTCCCCATGTGAGAGTAGGTCATCGTCAAGATTAAATTCCGAAACCCCAATTGCGAAAGCAGTTGGGGTTTTGTTTTTTAGTAGAAGTCACCGATTTTGCTGGCACGTTACCGTGTTGACGGGCCAGATACAGAATTTCTTGACGACCATAGAGCGTTGGAACCACCTGATCCCATCCCGAACTCAGAAGTGAAACGATGCATCGCCGATGGTAGTGTGGGGTTTCCCCATGTGAGAGTAGGTCATCGTCAAGATTAAATTCCAGAACCCCTGTCTGCTAACGCAGACAGGGGTTTTGTCGTTTCAGGACCCCCAAACATCAGGCCGTTTTACGAGCCTGGCTGATGCGCCGGGCCTGCCACTTGCGCCACCAGATGTAGACGCCAGTCCCTGACAGCCCCGCAATCACAACACCCAATACCGCGATGATCACTTGCCCGGTGAAGCCGATGATCCGTCCGCCATGTATCGGTAGTTGCAAGCGGTAAAACCGTTCCCCCAATGTCCCTTGTCCGGCAATTTCCTGACCTAATAATCGCCCGTCAGTACCGTGGAAAAACAACCAGGATTTTCCATGCGCTTGAGTGTCATGTTGCCCGAATCCTGCGCCGTAGAAGTTGTACTCAAAGCTGTAATACAACTCCCCGATCGCCGCTGTCAGCCCTAACCTCTTCCCCTCGACCAATGCCCTTTCGTACGCCTGTTGATAACTCAACTGTGTCACCCCCAACTCCGAGGGAGGCATTCGCCCTCGAGCCTCATAAACGCTCGGCTCGATCGGTGAAAGCAGCGACACCGCCGGTTTGAAGACCTGACTGGGCAAGTTCATCGCGACACTGCTGACCGCAATCGGTAGCAACAACAACCACAGCCACAATCCACCGGCCCGATGCAGATCGAAGTTGAGTCGATAGACGTGGCCGCCCTTGATCTTCCAGGCCGCCGACCACTTTTTCCAAAACGGCTTGCCACGAGGAAACGTCAGCCACAGCGCGATGAAACAATCGATCACCCAGGCGCTGGCAACCAGCCCCATCAACCACAAGCCCCAGTTTCCGGGCAGCGTCAAGTTGTAATGAAACTCAAGAATGAACGGAATGAAGTTCTCCCGGGAAAAGCAGCACTCACCCCAGTAACGTTGGCCCTTCTGCTCGGCACTCACCGGGTCGAGATAGAACACCTGATTGCGCTCATCGAACGGTTTGCCGGTCACCGGATCATTACGCGGTACCGCCGCCAACATGGCGGTATGCCCCGTCTCCTGCGGATACTCCATGTACCAGACCTGCAACTTCGGATGCGTGGTTTGCACCACGTCGACCAAGCCCCCGGGAGGCAATCGTTGCCCCTCAAATGAGGCTGCGTAGAAGTGCGGATTCAGCCACTCATCCAACTCATGATTGAACGCAAGAATGCTTCCGGTGATCCCGGCCAGCAGCAAAAACACCGCTGTTGCCAGCCCGATATAGCGATGCAACAACACCAACAATGCGCGCATGAGAATTTCCCCACAGAAGCGACAAAGCCAGCCCCTGAAAACAGGGGCTGGCTTTTTTATGCACAAGGCAAAGGTTTAGAACTGGTAGCTGACCGTGGCGGCGACGTTGCGCTCTTCGCCCATGTAGCAGAAGTTCAGACTCGCGCAGGAGGCTACGTAGGATTCATTGGTCAGGTTGTTCGCGTTCAGGCGCACGTCGACGCCCTTCAAGCCGACCTTGCCCAGGTCATAACCGATGGATGCGTCGAACAAGGTGTAGGAAGGCACCTTCAGCGTGTTTTCCGCATCCGCCCAGCTGTAACCGACATAACGCACACCACCGCCCAGGCGCAGGCCGTCGAGTGCCGCACTGTCGAATTTGTAGTCCGCCCACAACGACGCCATGTGCCGCGGTGCCTGAGTCGGCGAGTTGCCTTTGTTCTCGATCACATCGGTCGGCGTGCTCAAGGTGCTGACCATCGACTTCGAGTACTCGATATCGGTGAAGGTATAGCTGCCGAGTACTTTCAGGTTGTCGGTCAACTGCATGTGCGCTTCCAGTTCCAGCCCTTGCGAACGGACAGCGCCTACCGCGCGGTAGAAGTTTTCCTGCGGCAGTTTGGTCGCCAGATTTTCTTGATCAATGCGGAACAGCGAGGCTGTGAACAGGTTGTCGGTACCCGGCGGTTGATACTTCAGGCCGACTTCCCACTGTGTGCCATCGGTCGGAGGCAGAGGATTACCGGCGCTGTCGGCATACGAGTTCGGGTTAAACGACTCGGAGTAGCTGATGTACGGCGCCAGGCCGTTATCGAACAGATACAACGCACCAGCGCGGCCGGTCAGTTTGGTGCGGCGGTCGTTGATTTCCGTGCCCACCGGACGGCCCGCTTCGGCGATACGGTTCTCATCCGACGTCTCGACCCAGTCCTGACGCAGACCCAGCGAAAACCGCCATTGATCCATCTCGATCAGGTCTTGCAGGTAGATCCCGGTCTGCTCCAGGCGGCGCAGGTAACTTGTGTCGCCGTACATATCGATCGCCGAATTGCCGTAGACCGGGTTGAACGCATTGATCGGCGCCAGACCGCCGCTGGTCCAGTCGACCACCGTTTTGCGCCGCTGATAGTCCGCACCCATCAACACGGTGTGCTTGGTAGCTCCGGTGAAGAATTCGGCCTGCAGCATGTTGTCGACGATGAACGCATGCAGACGTTCATCGCCGCCGGTGTAATAGCGGTTCAGTTCGTTGCTGGTTGGTGTCGTCCAGCCGTAGGCGTAGACCTGATCCATGTTCACTTTGGAGTCGAGGTAACGGAAATTCTGTCGCGCTGTGAAGACATCGTTGAAGCGATGTTCGAACTGATAGCCGAACGATTGCTGATCCCGCGAGTAGCCATCAATCCCCGGCTCGCCCTCGAAGAAGTGCGGCGAGATGCGATTGCCGTTGCGCTGATGAATCGTCCCGTCCGCCGGCACGCCACCGTGGTAGCCGCCATCCGGATCGTGCTGCAGATACGCCTGCAGCGTCAGCGAGGTGTCTTCAGTGAAATCAATGCTCAGGGTCGGGGCGAGGGCGAAGCGTTTTTCCTTGTTGTGGTCGAATTGTGTATCGGACTGATCCGTCAAACCGGTCAGACGATAGGCAATGCGCTTGTCGTCATCGACTGGGCCGCTGAAGTCAAACCCGACCCCGCGCTGACCTTGGGTACCGACCGTGGCCTGAACCTGATGATAGGCCTCGTACAACGGCTTTTTGCTGGTCAGCGCCACCAGGCCACCGGGCGAACTGCGGCCATACAAGACCGACGACGGGCCTTTGAGAATATCCACGCGCTCGAGGAAATACGGATCGACCTGCATGGTGCTGTAGGTCCCGCTGTCGCCCATCGACTTGAGGCCGTCGAGGTAGATGTTATCCACCGAGCCATCGTTGAAGCCGCGCATCGCCACATAGTCGTAGCGATGGGTCGCCCCGTAAGGGTTGGTCAGCACGCCGGGGGTATAACGCATCGCCTGGGAGACGGTCTGCGAGCCTTGATCGTCCATTTGCTCGCGGGTGACCACGGACACGCTTTGCGAAGTTTCCAGCAACGCGGTACTGGTCTTGGTGGCGATCTGGCTGTGGGTGGCGTTGTAGCCTTCCATGCTACCGAGTGCGTTGCCGAGGGCGAAACCTTTGATATCGGTGGTTGGCAGTGCCAGCGCATCGGTTTCACTGACAGCACGCAGGACGTAGCTGCTGCCGTCTTGGCTGACCGCTTCCAGACCCGAGCCGCCCAGCAAATGGCTCAACGCCTGATCGGTTGAATATTCGCCCTGTACGCCCGGAGACTGTTGTCCCTGTGTTTGCTGCGGAGTCATCGCCAGGGTAATGCCGGCCTGACGGGCAAACTGGTTCAGCGCTTCGCCCAGCGGGCCGGCGCCGATGCTGTAGCGATGACTGCTCGCTTCACTGGCAGGGGCGGCGACGCTCAGGCCGGGCAGCGCACCGGCACCCAGAACGGTGGACAGCAGGGCGGCGCGAACGGCGTGGCGCAGCAGGCCCGATTCGGCAGTGAAATTCAGCGGTTTCTTACAGGTGAGGCGGACAGTCATTGTCGGTTTCCGTGGCAAGTCGCAAAGGCTGAGTTGAAGTGCTTACTGACCAAGCCGGACTTGTCGCGAAAACCCGCCAAAATAATTTCAGGCCACCGCCTCGAGTGTGACCCACCATCGGGTGCGATAACGCAATTGCACCGGCAGGGTCTGCGGCAGGATGGCCAGCAGCGTGTCGGTGTCCTCCAGGCGGAACACTCCGGACAGGCGCAAGTCCGCCACCTGCGGCGCGCACGTCACAAAGCCCTGACGATAACGCCCGACTTCATTGAGGAAATCGCCCAGGCGCATATTGCGGGTCACAATCAAACCATCGGCCCACGCGCCCACGTCCATATCCAGTGGCGCTGCCGGGCGCACCTGATGATGATCGATCAGATAGGTCTGTCCCGCGAGTGCCTCGACGGAGGTTGCGCCGCTGCGGATGGCGACGCTCCCGGAGCTGACGGTGAGCCGTGTGCAATCGCTGTCCTGACGCAGGATGAAGCGGGCTTTTATCGGCTCATAAATACCATGACGACTTTGCACGCGAAGTGGCCGGTTGAACGTCGCGCCTTCATCGTTACCGCCGCATGTGACGATGATTTCGCCGCGAGTGAGTTTGATCAGCCGCTGCTGCGCGGTGTAGTCCAGATCCACTGCGCTGGCAGTGTTCAGCTCGATCCGCGTGCCGTCGGGCAACTGGAACCCGCGACGCTCGCCGGTCGCCGTAGCGTAATCAGCGCGCCACTGCTGCCAGACGGAGGTGTCCTTGGCCAGCCACGCCGTGGAGGCCATCAGTACCGTGCCGGACAGCAACTTCAAGGCCTGTCGCCGTCCGAGTCCTTGCGCACTGTTTTCCAGCGTATTCAGCGCCACGTGCGCACCGGGCACGGCGCGCAGGTTATGGCTCAATTCCGCCTGCAACGACTGCACGCGCTGCCAGGCCAGTTCATGTTCATGATGTTCGGCGCGCCACGCGTCGCACTGATGACTCAGGCGCGCATTGCCATGGTTGTTACGCAGCCGCAGCAACCAGTGGATGGCTTGCTTGACCACCTGTTGCTGCGGCTCGGCGCGGCGCGTGACTGAGTTGTTATCCACAGGCATCAACTTGCGTACCGCAACACGTAGCAGTGATACAGCGCATCGGCGACGTAACGTTCGACTGAACGCAGTGACAAGCCCATCTGCGCGGCGATCTGCTTGTGGGTCAAACCTTCGCACTGCGCCAGCAGAAACGCCTGACGCACTTTCGGTCGCAAGCCTTCAAGCATGCGCGCGATGCTCTCGAGCAACTCGATTACCAGCGCGCGGGTTTCGGCGCTTGGGGTTTCGGCTTCGGGCAAATGGGCGATGTTTTCGAGATAGGCGCGTTCGATTTCTTCACGACGCCAATGATCGATCACCAAGCCACGGGCGATGGTGCGTAAAAATGCGCGAGGTGCCTTGAGTTCCAGGCGTTCGCTGCGCTGCAACAGGCGCACGAAAGTGTCCTGGGCCAGATCTGCGGCATCCGCGGCATTGCCCAGCCGCGCCCGCAGCCAGGCGTTGAGCCAGCCGTGATGACTCCTGTAAAGCGCCCGCACTGCAAACTCAGGTGAGGACATGAACGCGACAGCCCGAACGTCACAAATGATAATTAGTCGCATTTTTATCAGGGGCTGCGAATTTTGCAACCTCTGCTCGGAGATCCAGCAAAAAAACTTCGTGGCGGACGCTCTGGCACGCCGTTCGGCGGGAATCTGACAGAAATGCCGGGCATTTCCCACGCAGCCCTAAGATTTCCGCAAATGGTGCCGACAGACTGGTGAGACATGCGTGCACCAAAGTAGAGCGGCCGTCAGAACGCCGCCTGCGCTGTACATGGAATGTTGCATCCCGGAACGCATCCCCACTTTTGCATAAGAAGTCCCATGAAATGAATCTCAAGTTCAGCCATAAAATCCTGTTGGCCGCCTCGGGCGTCGTGGTCCTGGCTTTCGCTTTGTTCACCCTCTACAACGACTATCTGCAGCGCAACACCATTGCCCAGAATCTCCAGTCGTCCGTGCAGCAGGCCGGCGATCTGACCGCCAGCAGCGTGCAGAACTGGATGAGCGGGCGGATCCTGGTGCTGGAAAACCTCGCGCAGAACGTTGCCCATCAGGGCAAAGACGCCGACTTCCCGGGGCTGGTCGATCAACCGGCCTTCACCTCGAACTTCCAGTTCACCTACGTCGGTCAGGCCAACGGTGTGTTCACCCAGCGCCCTGACGCGAAGATGCCCGACGGCTACGACCCGCGTCAGCGCCCTTGGTACAAGCAAGCAGTCGTTGCTGACAAAACCATGTTGACCCCGCCATACATGGCGGCGGTCGGTGGTCTGGTCGTGACCATCGCCATGCCGGTGAAAAAGAATGGCGAACTGCTGGGTGTGGTCGGCGGTGACCTGAGCCTGGAAACACTGGTGAAGATCATCAACTCGGTGGATTTCGGTGGCCTCGGTCACGCGTTCCTGGTCAGCGGTGACGGTCAGGTGATCGTCAGCCCGGACAAAGACCAGGTGATGAAGAACCTCAAGGACATCTACCCGAATTCCGGTGTGCGCATCGAGAAGGGCAACCAGAACGTGGTGCTCAACGGCCAGGAACGCATCCTGTCGTTCACTCCGGTCAGCGGTTTGCCGAATGCCGATTGGTACATCGGTCTGTCGATCGATCGTGACAAGGCCTACGCCGCCCTCAGCCAGTTCCGTACTTCGGCGCTGATCGCGATGTTCGTCGCGGTCGCTGCGATTGCGCTGCTGCTGAGCCTGCTGATCAACGTCCTGATGCGTCCGCTGACCACTATGGGCCGCGCGATGCAGGACATCGCTCAAGGCGAAGGCGACCTGACCCGGCGTCTGGTCGTGGCAGGCAAGGATGAGTTCGCCGAACTGGGCAGCGCGTTCAACCAGTTCGTCGAGCGCATTCACGCGTCGATTTCCGAAGTGTCGTCGGCTACCCGTCATGTGCACGACCTGTCGCAACGGGTAATGGCCTCGTCCAACGCCTCGATCATCGGCTCCGACGAACAAAGTGCGCGCACCAACAGCGTGGCCGCCGCGATCAACCAGTTGGGCGCCGCCACTCAGGAAATCGCCCGCAACGCCGCCGATGCGTCGCAGCACGCCAGCGGCGCCAGCGAGCAGGCCGATGACGGTCGTCAGGTGGTCGAGCAGACCATTCAGGCGATGACCGAGCTGTCGCAGAAGATCAGCCTGTCATGCACCCAGATCGAAACCCTGAATGCCAGCACCGACAACATCGGCCACATCCTCGATGTGATCAAAGGCATCTCGCAGCAGACCAACCTGCTGGCACTCAACGCGGCGATTGAAGCGGCCCGTGCCGGTGAAGCCGGGCGCGGTTTTGCGGTGGTGGCGGACGAAGTGCGCAACCTCGCCCACCGCACCCAGGAATCGGCGGAAGAGATCCACAAAATGATCACCTCCTTGCAGGTCGGCTCCCGTGAAGCGGTGACCACCATGAACGCCAGTCAGGCGTCCAGCGAAGAGAGCGTGGAAGTGGCCAATCAGGCGGGCCTGCGCCTGGTCAGCGTGACCCAGCGCATCGGTGAAATCGACGGCATGAACCAGTCGGTGGCCGCTGCAACCGAAGAGCAGACCGCGGTGGTGGAAACCCTCAACGTCGACGTCAACCAGATCAACCTGCTGAACCAGCAGAGCGTGGCCAACCTCAATGAAACGTTGAAGGATTGTGATGCGTTGTCGCAGCAGGCGAATCGGTTGAAGCAGTTGGTCGACAGCTTCAAGATCTGACTTTCAGATTCGAGACCGCGTTATCGTTCTTCGCGAGCAGGCTCGCTCCCACAAATTGACCGCGTTCCTACAGAAGGAATGCGATCAAAATGTGGGAGCGGGCTTGCTCGCGAAGGCGGTAGTTCAGTCACCGCCAAACTGAAGCCTTATACAAACAGCTTCAGCACATTCCCCATCGCATCATCGGCAAACCCCTGCACGAAATCCTTGAATCCCGGCAGTGCCTCGGTACCTCCGCTGGCCGGCTCGGCAATGATCGTCCAGGTCGCCCGCGACTTGCCCGCTCCCAATGATTCCACGTTCATTGCTGCCCACAAATTCGCCACACCCAAGGTGTTGTAGATCGTGGTCCAGGTCATGGCCCGTGCCTGCTCATCGCGTGAGTTGAGTTGCTCGACCACCACGTTGCCGTCCTTGAAGAACTTCTTGCGCAGCGACGACACGCCGTCGCCGGTCATTTCGATGTGCGACAGCGCCGGGATGAAGCGGTCGAAGCCAGCGAAATTGCCGACCACCGCCCAGACCTGCGCCGCGTCCGCCGGCACTTCAACCGACGACACAACGTGGCAGCCGTGCGGGTTTTTGATCAGGGTGTCGGGTTGCAGATTGCTCATGGTGTTACTCCTTTTTGATGAACTAGATGAAGTTGATCTGTTTCAGGTAATCGCAGCCGCGACGTAGCAGCGCCGGGGATTTTTCCGGGTAGTGCGCGCCCATCTGTTGCACGCCGGCTTCAGCGTTGGCGTGGCCGATCAGGGAGATGTCGCCGATGTCTTCCTCGAAGCCGTTGAGGTAGAAACCGAGCACGCCGAACAGCGCGTTGTCGGCGTCGACCCGGCCCAGTTGCTGCTGCCAGTCGGCGACGCTGACCAGCGAGAACTCGCTGCCGGTTTCGCGGAACGAAGCGACGTAGGCGTCCCAACTCAGCGGCTCGGGGTTGTGCAGGTTGAACACCGCGCGCTCGGTCGAATAACGGCTGGCGTGGAAGGCGATGAAACGCGCTAGAAAGTCCACCGGCATCAGGTCGAAATTCAGCGCAAAGGCCGGCACCTGACCGAGCTGGATCGAGCCCTTGAGCATCAGCATCAAACGGTTTTTGTGCGGCTGACAGACGCCGCTCAGGCTGTTGAAGCTGATGTTGCCGGGGCGATACAGGTTGACCCACACCCCACGCTCGCGAGCCCGTTCGAGGACGCGCTCGCCGACCCACTTCGACAGGTTGTAGCCGTTGCGGATGTAGATTGGCGGGGTCGGCGCGGCGGGCAGTTCGAGCACTCGGCCTTCGCCGTCGACGGTGCTGGAAGCGGACAGTGTCGAGACAAAGTTGAAGACCTTTTTGCTGCGTCCTTCACACAGACGCAGCAGCTCGAAAATCGGCTCGACGTTATCAGCGGCAAGCGACTCGTAATCGAGCACGTGATTGACGTTGGCGGCGTTGTGCACCAGTGCGCCGAACTCGCGATCCAGGCGCTGATAATCGTCGTCGGCCAGGCCGAGTTGCGGGCGGGTGAGGTCCGCGGAGTAGATCCGCACCCGGCTCAAATCGAGATGCTCGAGACGGTTCTCACGCAGCGCCTGAGCAAAACGCTGCGCCGCCGTTTGCCCGCCACCGTCGCGCACCAGACACGCCACTTCGCTGGCGCCCCAACCGAGCAGCGCTTCGACGATGTGCACGCCGACAAAGCTGTTGGCGCCGGTGACGATCACCTTGTGCACATCGCCCAGGCGACTGATCGGCAGCGGCTCGATGTTCAGCGCACGCTCGGCGTCGGCCATGGCCTGGGCGCTGAGCACCGCGCTGTCATCGGTACCGCGCACCAGCGTCGCGAGTTTGCTGATGGTTGGCAGTTCGATGAAGCGGTTGATCGAGATGCTGCGCCCGAACTCCTCACGCAAGCGCAGTAACATCCGCGACAGCAGAATCGAATGCCCACCGAGATTGAAGAAGCTTTCGTCGGTGGAAATATCGCTGCTCGGCAGCTCCAGCAGTTCCGCCCATATCTCCAGCAGCAGCGCTTCGTCAGCGTTTGCCGGCAGGCATTTCGGGCCGCTGTCTTGCACGCTAACCGGCAGCTCCAGCAACGCTTTGCGGTCGACCTTGCCGTTGCTGGCGAACGGCATCTGCGCCAGTTCAGTCCATGCCACCGGTTGCATGTAGTCCGGCAGAAACTGCAGAGCATGCGCCTTCAATGCATCGCGAGCGGCGTCCGATTGCGGCTGCGCAAGGAACGCCAGAATCCGCCGCTGACTGTCGATCACCACCGCCACTTGGCGGTACAACTGGCTCTCGCGCAGGCAGCGCTCGATCTCTTCCGGTTCGACCCGGAAACCACGGATCTTTACCTGATTGTCGCGCCGTCCGCACAGCTCGATACCGTGTTCGCCCCACTTGGCCATGTCGCCACTGCGGTAGGCGCGCAAGCGCTCACCGTGCGGCAGTTGCAGGGTCAGATAACGCTCCGCGGTCTGCTGCGGATTGTTCAAGTAGCCGAGGCAAACGCCGGGGCCGACGATGAACAATTCGCCGACGGTGTTCTCCGGCACCGGTTGCAACTCGTCATCGAGAATCAGCACCTGACTGTTGGCAATCGGCGCGCCGAGGGTGCGGTTGCTGTCACCCGGCTTGAGCTGGCGAGCGGTAATCAGCACCGTCGCTTCGGTGGGGCCGTAGAGGTTGTGCAGCTTGCCCTGGCGGGTCAATTGCTCGATGACGAAGGGCTCGCAGACGTCGCCGCCGGTCATCACCTCGACACCTTGCAGTTGCTCCAGCGGCAGGATGCTCAGCAGTGCCGGCGGCAGGAACGCGTGGGTCAGTTGCCGGCGGCGGATCAGCGCCACCAGTTGCAGCGGATCGCGGCGCTGGGTGTCATCCGGTACCACCAGTTCGGCGCCCTGCAGCAGCGTCGGAAAGATATCGATCAGCGACGAGTCGAAGCTCAGTGAAGAGAACTGCAACACCCGGCTTTCAGCGCGCAATTGCACGTAATCGGCGTACCACGCGGTAAAGTGCGCGAGGTTCGCCTGGCTCAGCAGCACGCCCTTTGGATGGCCGGTGGTGCCGGAGGTGTAGAGCGCCATGCACGGTGCTTCAAGCGTCGGCCGCTGACGCATCAACGGTTGGCTGAGATCCGCGTCGGCACTGTCGATATGACTGACATCCAACCCGGGCATCGACTCACCGAGCGGATGCTCGCCGTCGTGCAGCAACAACACCGCGCCGGCGTTTTGCAGGATGTATTGCTGGCGCTGCAACGGATGGCCCGGCTCGAGCGGCAGATACACTGCGCCACTGCCGAGCACCGCCAGAATCGAGGCGAACAGCGCCGGGCTTTTCGGCTGGCAGATACCCACGACCCACGGCTGCGGATGCTGCTCTAGCAGTGGCTGCAGACGTTGCTGGATCGCACGGCTGTTCGCGTGCAACTGGCGGTAGCTGAGCGAGTGCTCGGCCAGGTGCAGCGCCGGTCGCTCGGCGTGTTCGATCAGGCTGCGTTGCAGGCGTTCGATCAACGGCGTCTGCGCCTGTTGCAACAATGCCGGATGCGTCGTGGCGTTGAGGCGATGGACGTAAGCCAGACTGTCGAGAAACGACAGGTCCTCCACCTGTTCGAAGTCCGGCGCCGTGGCGGGCATTGCCTGCTGGAAATACTCGGCATCGCGGGAGAAACGGCTGACCAGCAGCGCGACTTCGTCGACCACCTGCGTCAGCACTCGCTGGCGCAGTGCTTGACCATTGCCGGACGGCTCATCGCCAATCGGCACACGGCTGATCAGTGACGAGCCGAGGAAGCACAGCAGGTCGAGCGTCGGTAAACCGCCAAGGCTCTGCGCAGCGATACCGAGGCGCAGATGCAAGTGCGGGATGGCGCAGAAATCGCCGGCGCCGATGAAGCCATCGTCGATGATCAGATCTACTGGCGATTGCGCCGCGCCGCTGCGCCGTAAGGAGTGACCGTGTTGTTCGAGTTCCTGCGCCAGGTCGGTCATGGCCTGGCTGGCGCCAATCAGCAAAATGTCGAGACGTCTCATGTCGGCCTCCTCATCAAACCAGATAGTCACGAAGGGCGTGCTGCACGCACGGCGTGTCGAGCAGCGAGCTGCTGTGGAAAAAGCGCACGATGTTGCCCACCAGCGGATGGTGGCGATTGATCGGGAACGCCAGCCCGGCCATCTCGTCCCTGAGCAAACGGCGCACTGCCTCGCTGACCGGCAAGGCGTCGATCAGGCGCAGATCGAAGGACTTCTGGATATCGTTGGTCAGGTAATGGCCGATAAACACCGGCAGGATCTGCGCGATGGTTTCCCGGTCCGCGTCATTGGCGGTGTGCCAATAGATGCGCACCATGCGCGCCCAGAAGCAGGAATGCCGGCCCTCGTCGAGCAAGTGATCGGCCATCAGCCCTTTGATCGACGGCTTGACCGTGTCGTCCCGGGCGAATGCGGCGACGTCACCAGTCACGGTGTTCTCGGCGATGGCCACGCAGATCAGTTCCACCGCGCTGCGCAGGTGCTCTGGCGCCAGTGCCACAGCGGCAGGAATTGCCCGGCTCAGTTCGATTTCAGCGGGCAGTTCGATCGGCTCGATGCCGGTCATGGCCACGGTCTGCTGCATGAAGTCCATCGCCACCAGCGCGTGGTAATCCTCGTCCACCACCACGGTCATGGCGTCGTAGCGACAGGCGAACGGGAACGGCACGGCGAAGCGATTCTTGGCGATGGCGCGGGCGGTCTGGTCGACGATTTCGGTTTCGAAAATCACCACGTCGTTGATGAATTTGTACAGCGTCTGCACCAGGGCGAAATCACGCTGCTGCGGGCATTCGCGCAGGAAGGTTTCGCTGAGCACCAGGGGCTGGCGGCTCAGCGGATAGATCAGGCGCTCATCGTCTTCCAGAACACGCCGTGGCCGGGTGCGGATGGTGGCGCGGGTTTCCCAGGCGTCGGCGAAGGATTGGTAATCGGCGGCGTTCATTGGGCCACCTCCGCCAAGGGTTCACGCATGCTCAGACGCAGGCCGTCCCACAGGGCGATGCGGCTATCCACCGCCGCGATGGCGCTGGCGTAGACTTCGGCCTCACGCTGCGGATCACCGTCGACCAGGCGCTCCAGCAGTTGCTCTGCCGCCGGGCCGTGATCTTCGGAGTCGACCTCGATGTGGCGCTCCAGGTAATAGCGAAAGGTGGGTGCCTGTTCGATGCCGATCCCCCAGTCATCGAGGATGCGCTGGAACATCGTCGGGATCACGCTCTCACGGCCATGCAGGAACGCGGCGGCGACGCTGTGGCCTGGCGCATGCAGCGCTGTGTTCAGCGTCTCGCGCACAAATTTCGCCGCTGCCGGATCAACCTCAACGCTTTGCAGGGCGACGTCGTAACTCACGCCTTCCTGTTGCAGCGCGACAAACCGTTCGACCGCCGTGGTGCTCGCACCGACTTCGCGCATCGCGTCCAGGTACAGCTCAAAATGGCTGTAATGGCCGTGGGCGGGACGATCATCGGACTCTTCGCCGAGCACGATCTCGTTGATCAGCCGCGCAGCATGCGGATCGCGTGGCGGTAACCATGGCAGCCGTGTACAGGTCAGTTCCTGTTGCAGGCGCTTGGTCAACGACATGAAATCCCACACGGCGAAGACGTGGGATTCCATGAACCGGCGCAGTACCGATAACGAATCGATCTCGGTAAAGATCGGGTGAACGCTCAATTGCGCTTTTTTCAGGGCGAGTTGTTCTTTAGTTGGCATCATGGCGAACCTCGGTGTTATTGGAATAGAGGGAGTTTCTCGTTCAGTGCATCAACACGGACTTGATAAGTTTGAAATGTTTTCTATTGGCGAACGCGGGCCTCATTCGGATTAATGAAAGTTTGCAAAGTGCATGAAAAGCTCTCGGCCATGCGTTGGCGACTATTTGCCAAAGCTATCGGCTGAATGCAGAGCTGCGCCGTGTTTGCGGGGTTAACCCTGCTCGGCAATAAAAAGCTAATACATCGTCAAATAACTTAACAAGTTTATTTTTAATTATTTTTAGTTGGCTGTTTTTTAAATATGAGTTGGCCTGATAAAACTATTGAGTTTAGTTTTATTTGGGCGTAGTTGCTCCTTTCGGCAAATAATGGCCAAAATTGAAGACAAGAGTGAATGCCTCACTCAAAGCAACTTCAAGAAGCGGAAATTGAATGTGATGTATAGGAATGAAAGTGGGCCGGAAACGGCGCCGTAACTTCCCTTTTTCCCGTGGCAAGGCTCCTTCCGTAGGTTCCTGGTGCGGGGACTGCGCCGGCGGTGCGGCGCGTCGCCCGTTCTTCATGGGGTGGCCGTTAAAGAGTGCGGGTAAATTGGCGGGACGGCTATGACCGATTCGTCCGCGCCGAGCCGCAATGCCGGGCTTGCGAGCGCTGGGAGGTTAGAGCGAACACGCGGATCCGCCACCAGGTTTGCGGAGGATCGGGGAGAGGATTTGTAAGCGGGTTATTCGCCGGTCAGACGCGAAGGCCTGAGACCGGCGTGAAGGGTGTCAGCGCACGGCCTTGCGGTTTTGTCCGGCGGGACTGGCGAGGAAGCGGGTGATCACGTCGACGCCACGGTTGAGGTGATGTGTGAGCAACTTCACCGACAGCTCGACATCGCGCTCGATCACGGCCTGGAGCATGGCGCGGTGATCTTCCTGGGAGAGTTTGCCCAGGCCCATGGCTTCGAGATTGAAACGCAGGAAGCGCTCCTCCTCGTTGAGGCCGTCTTCGACCAGCCGCAGCAGACGCTTATTCGGTGCCTTGCTGTACAGGGCCATGTGGAACAGACGGTTGAGCCGACCGATTTCGCTGTAGTCGTGCTGGGTTTCGAGTTCTTCGATATAGCCGGCGGCAAGCGCGTGATCGGCGCTGGTCAGCAACGGGATCGACTGGCGCATGGCTTCGGATTCGAGGAGGATCCGCAACTCGTAGGTTTCGGTGGCGTCGCCCTGGATCAGCGGCGCTACAACGGCGCCCTTGTGGGTGGTGACGCTCAGCAGTTCCTGCGCTTCGAGCTGGCGCAGAGCCTCGCGCACCGGCATGCGGCTGACCCCGAACAGGTCGGCCAGATCCTGCTGGCGCAGGGCGGTGCCGCACGGCAAGCGACCGTCAAGGATCGCCGAGCGCAGGGTTTCTTCGATGATCGAGCGGGCAAGGTGTGCGGGAATCGGCCCATCGACTTTGATGCTGTGCAGCGGTTTGGGCTTCTGTGTCACAACTACTCACCCTGAATGACGACGGAATTTGGATCCAAAGACACTAGTGATTGCTCTACAGGTTGTCAAACCATGTAAAGGATTGCTGTCCTGAATGAAGTTTAGCGCGATGGCGATGATCTCATGGTGCCATTGTTTTTTGCCGGGCTAAGCTTCACCATCAAACGCTTTCCTTCCTGCCCCCTGGAAACCTGCTGTGGCGGTACGTTTCACGATCCCCCGGACTCTGCGCTGGCTAGGCTGCGCACTGTTGCTGGCCGGCGTCATGCTGGGCGGCCTGCATGCCGATTGGGATTTTTCCGCGATCAGCCGCAAGGCTACGGCGCTCTACGGCCCGTTGGGTGCCGGGCAGCAGCGGATCGATGCCTGGCAAAACCTGCTGGCCACGCAGAAACAGGTCAGCGAGATGGAAAAGCTGAAAGTGGTGAACCTGTTTTTCAACAAACAGGTGCGTTATGTAGAAGATATCGATCTGTGGGGGCAGGTCGATTATTGGGAGACGCCCATCGAAGCGTTGTGGAAAGGCGCCGGCGATTGCGAAGACTACGCGATCGCCAAGTATTTCAGCCTGCGCCATCTCGGGGTCTCCAGTGACAAGCTGCGCATCACCTACGTCAAGGCACTGCGCCAGAATCGCGCACACATGGTGCTGACTTACTACGCCACCCCCGATGCCATGCCGCTGGTGCTCGACAGCCTGATCGATCCGATTCAGCCTGCGTCCCAGCGAACCGATTTGCTGCCGGTCTACTCTTTCAATGCTGAAGGTCTGTACCTGCCGGGAGCCAAGGGCAACAAGAAGGTCGGTGACACCAAACGCCTGTCGCGCTGGCAGGATGTGCTGAAGAAAATGCAGGCCGAAGGTTTCCCGGTCGAAACGACTAACTAGGAGCACGCGCTCAGATGTCTTTGTTCAAACAGCTGTTGATCGCTATCTGTCTGTTCCTGGTGGTCGCCTTCACCGGCAGCTTCATGGTCAGTCTGGAGAGCTCGCGCACCCAGTACGTCAACCAGCTGCGCTCCCATGCCCAGGACGCCGCCACGGCGCTGGCGTTGTCGCTGACGCCGAATATCGACGACCCGGCGATGGTCGAGCTGCTGGTCAGCTCGATTTTCGACAGCGGCTATTACGCGAGCATCCGCGTGGTCGATCTCAAGACCGACCAGACCATTGTCGAGCGCAGCGGGATTCCGGCGGTGAGCAATGTGCCTGACTGGTTCGTCAAACTGATCGGCCTGGAGCCGGCCGGTGGCGACGCGCTGGTCAGCCGTGGCTGGGAGCAGGCGGCGCGGGTCGAGGTGGTCAGTCACCCGATGTTTGCCGTGGCCAAGCTGTGGCAGAGCGCGTTGGGCAGCCTCGGCTGGCTGCTGCTGTGCGGCGCGGTCAGTGCAGTGCTCGGCGCGTTGCTGCTGCGCCGGCAATTGCGCCCGCTGGATTACATGGTCAAACAGTCCCACGCCATCGCCCGCCGCGAATTCCTCAGCCTGCCGGAGTTGCCGCGTACCCCGGAACTGCGGCGCGTGGTGCAGGCGATGAACCAGATGGTCGAGAAGCTCAAAGCGCTGTTCCAGGAGCAGGCCGAGCGCAGCGAAAAACTGCGTGCCGAGTCTTATCAGGACAACCTCACCGGGCTGGCCAACCGGCGCTATTTCGAGATGCAACTGCACAACCGCGTGAGCAACCCGGAGCAGGCCAGTTCCGGTTACCTGCTGCTGTTGCGGGTCAAGGATCTGGCCGGGCTCAATCAGCGTCTGGGCGGTCAGCGCACCGATGAATTGTTGAAAGCCGTCGGCGAGCAACTGTCCCGCGAATGCGCCAAATACCCGGAAACCCAAAACCTCGTCACCCGGATTCGCGGCGGTGAATTCGCCGTGCTGGCACCGGGACTGGTGCGCGAAGAAGCGCTGCAACTGGCGCAGAATCTCGACAGCGCATTGAGCAGCCTGCATGCCACTGGCGCAACCGATGTGCCGGCCGTGGCCTCCATCGGCCTCGCTCCGTTTGCTCACGGCGATTCACCGCAAGCGGTACTGACCCTGGGCGATCAGGCGCTGGCGCAGGCCGAGGGACAGGGCGAGCAGAACTGGGCGTGCATCGATCAGAGCCTGGTGGCGGACGTCGGTGACGATCACCATGCCTGGCATCGCTTGCTCGATCAGGCACTGAATCAGCAGCGTTTCGAGCTGTACTTCCAACCGGTGGTGGCCGCTCAGGACACGCAATTGGTGCTGCATTACAAAGTGCTTTCGCGCTTGCTGGATGAACAGGGCCAGACCATCCCGGCCGGGCGTTTCCTGCCGTGGCTCGAGCGTTTTGGCTGGACCGCGCGACTGGACCGTCTGATGCTCGAGCGCGTGCTGGAGCAAATGAAGGCGCATGAAGATTCGCTGGCGCTGAACCTGTCTTCGGCAACCCTGGCCGATCCACAAGCGCTGAACAAAGTGTTCGAGATTCTGCGCGCGCACTCCGACCTCGGCGAGCGCCTGACGCTGGAGATCGGCGAGGAGCAATTGCCGGAGCAAGCGGTGCTGGAGCAGTTGACCCGGCGCCTGCGTGAACTCGGTTTCTCCCTGAGCCTGCAGCGCTTTGGTGGACGCTTCAGCATGATCGGCAACCTGGCGCGGCTGGGGCTGGCGTACCTGAAGATCGATGGCAGTTACATTCGCGCGATCGATCAGGAGAGCGACAAGCGCCTGTTCATCGAGGCGATCCAGCGTGCGGCGCACAGCATCGACCTGCCATTGATTGCCGAGCGGGTGGAGACCGAGGGTGAGTTGTCGGTGATTCGCGAGATGGGCTTGTATGGGGTGCAGGGACAGTTGTTTGGTGAGCCCAAACCCTGGAGCTAAACTTTTAGTGCAGCGGTGTCAGTGATGCTGTCTTCGCGAGCAGGCTCGCTCCCACATTGGAAGCATTTCAAATGTGGGAGCGAGCCTGCTCGCGAAGGGGCCAGATCATTCAACGAATATGCGGGATCAGATCAGCCCACCTTCATCATCATCGATCAACTGGCTCAACCCGCCCAACGCCTCACGCGCCTGGGTGCGGTCCATCAACTTGGCCTGCGCCGCCGGCGGCAGGTCGGTGACGCGGATCACGCCCTTCTGGGTCAGCACCTGGATCAGGTCGTCGAGTACCCGAATCATTTCCAGGTCGCTCTGCTTGAGCTGTTTCAGGCTGGTTTCCACCACTTCATTGGCGAACCAGGCCTGGATTTCATGGCTGTCGGCCGGCAGCGTTTCCGTGGCCTCGGCGTAGGCCGCGGCTTCCACGCGAATCAACAGACCTTGCGCATCGCGTTGCACGTAAAACATTGAGCATCCCTCAGAAAGATCCAGCGTCATGCTGTCAGCAGCATAGGCCAACTGCGCGCGAGTATGCGGGGTGGCGACGAAATCGTCACCGCCGAGTTAGCCGCAAACGTGACGGCCGCCCCAAGGGGCGGCCGTTTTGTTCACGCATCAGCTGTTGTTGTGGTCGACCTTGATGGTCGGATCGCTGCCGGCAATCAGGTTGTGAATGTTGGCGCTCGACCAGTTGTTGCCTTCCAGTTTGATCGTCACGTCCGGCGTGGCGGCTGCCGCGTCGCCGGAGTTGAACTTGCCCGCCGAGCTGACTTGCAGCGACGACGTGCCATCAACCGTGGTGATCTTCAGGAAGTTGTCGATGGTGCTGCCGGTTTCACCCTGCAACAGATCGCGCAGGTCGATGCGGTCACCTTCGTTGGCGTTGAAGTCCTTGATCACGTCATTGCCGGTGTCGCCTGCTTTCCAGACGAAAGTGTCGGCACCGGAACCACCGATCAGGATGTCGTTGCCCTGGCCGCCGATCAGCGTGTCATTGCCGGTGCCGCCGAGCAGGATGTCATTGCCCTTGCCGCCGTCGAGCAGGTCGTTGCCGCCCGAGCCGAACAGGATGTCGTTACCTGCGCCGCCCAACAGTGTGTCGTTACCGTCATGTGCACCGGACACATCGAACGCCTGATAGTGCTCGGTGATGTACTGGTGCACGTTGCTGGTGGTGACCTTGCTGACGTCGACCCCGGTCTGCTGCGCCACGAACGCCTGCATCGCCTGATAACCCTCGCCGGCAATGCCGTTGAAGCTCACCAGGTCGCCGAACAGGATGTCGTTGCCGTCGCCACCGCTGACGGTGTCGTTGCCCGGCATCGTCGCTTCGGTATGGCCGATGATCGAGTTGGCCAGATCCTTCGGATCGATGTTGGTTTGCGGCGAGTGATCCGAGTCATACGGTTTCAGGTCGTTGAGGCTGACACCGCTGTTGATACCGATCGCCTCGACGTTCGACAGACCGCTGAGCAGGGCGAAGCTGCTGTTGGAGTTGGAGGTTGTCGCCGAATCCGTACTGCTGCCGCTACCGGCCAGGCTCGACAACTCGTAAGTGCCGTCACCCTGAGCGTGAACAGTGCCTAGGTTGGTGGTGCTCCAGCCATAACGGGCAGTGTAAGTCTGCAACTGGGCATAACCGCTGGCGGTGATGCTCAGGTAATGCGTGTTGTCGATGTACGTGCTGAAAGTGTCGCCCAGCTTGTAGTTGCTGGTTGTCACCACACTGTCGAACTTCACGCTGCCGTACAGCGTCGGGTTGGTCTGCTCGCCGCTCTGGTAGTAGGTCGGCTGGCCGTCGGTGATGAAGTACGTGAGGTTCTTCGCCCCGGTGTTCGCCACAGCTTCCGCGCTCTGGAAGAAGTTGGCCGTGGTCTTGAACACGTCCTCGTAGTTGGTGCCGCCGCCGGACGCCATCGAGTCGAGCACGGCTTTGAGCTTGGTCAGCGCGTTCGGGTCGTTGAGGTTCACCGACACCGACTTGTTGACCTGGGTATCGAAGTCCGCCAGGAAGATGTTCACCGTGCCCGAGTTGCTGCCGCCCAGGCTCTGCTTGAGGGTGTTGAACACCGAGGTCAGCGAGTCCTTGGCCGCGTTGATCGACGAGGTGCTCATGCTACCCGAGCTGTCGACCATGAACGCGATGTTGTAGTTGGTGCCCGGCACCACGGTCAGACCGCCGATGTCGGCGACCATGATGTCGTTGCCATCGGTACCGTTGAAGGTGTCGTCGCCCGAGGTGCCGACTACGGCGTTGTACACCGCCGGCACCACGGTGACCGGAATCGTCGCGGTGCTGCTGGCCGAACCGCCGACCATTTCAGTGGAGGTCGAGGTCACGGTCAGGTTGAACTGGCCGTTGTAGTAGGTCGGCGGGGTTACGGTCAGGCTGCCCAGGTTCCAGCCGGTGACGTTGGCTTCGCCGTTGCTCGCGGTGACTGTGAAGGTGTGACCGTTGCCGTCGGAGAGAACCGAGCCGACCGGCGCGCCGCTGATCTTCACGCTCAGGGTTTCCGAACCGTCGGTATCGGTCAGCGCGGTGTTGATCGCCGACAGTTTCACCGTGGTGCCTTCGGCGCCAGTGTTGAGCTTGTAGCCGTCGTAATAGCCTTCGCCGTTGGTGCCGTGCAGGTCGGAGACGGTCACACCGGAATTCACCAGATCCTGCACCCCGGTGTAGATCGGCACGCCGGCGCTGCTCAGGTCGATTGGCGTGCTGCCGTTGACCGACAGGTTCACGTCATAGCTGCCCGGGCCGCTCTGGTTGTGGTGGTAGATGTCCAGGGTGTAGTAGCCGCTGGTGGTCGGGGTGAACGAACCACTGATCGCGCCGCCCGCGCCCCAGGTACCCGACGCCACGCTCTTGCCGCCAATGGTGATCAGCAGGCTGTCGTCAGCCACGCCGCTGAAGCTGTAGGTCTTGCCGGCTTCCAGATAGATCAGGCCCGAGGTTTTCGACGCAGTGCCGGCGGTCACACTGCCGTCGGACTGCACGTTGGTCACGTTGGTGCTGGAGTTCGGGGTGCCAGCGCCGTCGATCACGTTTTTCAACGTGGTCGAGTCAGCGCCGTTGCCGCTGGTGCCCAGGCCCGACAGGCCGGTCCAGACTTCCTTGACCAGTCCGGTGGACTTCACACTGTTATCGGCCACGCTCACGGTCGGTGCATCCGCCACCGGCGTGATGTCGATCTTCACGGTGCCGGTATTGCCCAGCAGCTGGCCGTCGGTTGGCTGGAACTTGATCTGTGCGTAGTCGGCCTGGTTGTTGCCCATGCCGGTGCCGCCGTAACCGTTGACGCCCGATTCGTTGGCATCCGGCATGAAGCGCAGCTTGCCGGCGTCGATGTCAGCCTTGCTGAAGGTCTGGTTGTTGGCGACGTCTTTCCAGGTCGAACCGTCCAGGTATTGCAGTTTGCCTTCGCCCGGCAGCTGGGTGATTTTGATGCCCAGGCTGCTGGCCGGGCTGTCGACATCGGTCACACCGAAGGTCGACCAGCCGAGGATCAGCGGGGTGTCTTCGGTGCCGGTGACGTTGCTTGGCGCGGCCACCGGAGCATCGTTGACCGCCACCACGTTGACCGTGGTGGTCGCGGTGTTGGAGTAGTTGCCGCCATCGGTCACGGTCACGGTGATGATCCGTGGCACGGTGCTCGGGTTTTCACTGCTGTTGGTGAAACTGATGTTCTTGATCGCCTGCATGTAGTCGGCGAGCGTCGCGTTGCCCGACAGGGTCAAGGTCACGGTGCCGTTGGTGCTGTTGGCATTGATCGTGATGCCGTTGACGCTGTTGCCGAGGTTCAGCGCATCGCCGTCCTGACGGTTGGTCAGCACGATGGTCGCGCCTGTCAGCATGGTGCTGTCCGGGTCGGTGATCGTCAGGTCAGTGTCGGCAATCGACACGCCGGCGCCCGGGGTGTTTTCGGTGAACGTCACCTTGTAGTCGGCACCGGTGGCGCCGCTGGAGTTGTTGGCATCCAGGTCGATGACCGGTGGCGCATCGTTGTCGATGATCGAGGTGCTGACGCTGCCGTTGGTGCTGCTGACGGCCAGGTTCTCGAAGTTGCCGCCGGTGGCCGAGTCGATCTTGACCACGAAGTTCTCGGTGCCTTCGGTGATCTTGTCATCGATGGTCGCGACGTTGAACTGCGCGCTGCTGGCGCCCGCCGGGATCTTCACGGTGTACACGCCAGTGAAGTCCGAACCGTCGGCAGCGGTGCCGCTGTAGACGATCTTCAGGGTCACGTCGGTTTGCGCCGGGTGCGTCAGGCTGACGGTGTAGCTGGCGGTCTGGCCTTCGGTCACCGAGGTGCTGCCGGTGATGCTGACGGTGGTGGTGTCGATGGTATCGGCGACGTTGGTCACGGCCGGTGTCGTGCTCGGTACCAGGTTCTCGAAGTTGCCACCGCTGGCGTTGGTGATGGTCGCCTGCACGCTGCCGGCGTCTTTGTAGACGTCGTCAGCCGGAGCCGGAACGGTCACGGTACCCGTGGTTTTGCCGGCGTCGATGGTGATCACCGAGCCGTTGCTCAGGGTCACGGTTACCGGGGAACCGGCAGCGTTGCTCAGGGTGGCGGTGTAGGTGATCTGGCCGCCCTCGTTCACCGCCGGGGTCGCGCTCAGCGACAGGCTGGTGGTGTCGACGGTGTCGGTCACGGTGGTGCTGACTGGGGTTTTGTCGGCTACCAGATTTTCGTAGTTGCCGCCGCTGACGTTGGTGATCGCATTGGTCAACGGTGCGTGGCCGGTCAACACGTCGTTCGGCGCAGTGGTGGTCACGGTGCCGGTGGTTTTGCCGATGTCGATGGTGATGGTCTGGCCGTTGGACAGGGTCACGACAACTGGCGAGCCAGTCACAGGCGCACCGACAGTGGCGGTGTAGGTGACAGTGCCACCCTCGGCGACAGTACCCGTGGCGGTGAGTTTCACGCCAGTGGTGTCAATGGTGTCGGTGACGCTGGTTACGGCTGGCGTGGTGCTTGGCACCAGGTTTTCGAAGCTGCCACCTGTCGCCGACTTGATGGTCGCCTGCACGGTGCCGGCGTCTTTGTAGACGTCGTCCGCTGGAGCCGGAACGGTCACGGTGCCGGTGGTTTTACCGGCGTCGATGGTGATGACTGCGCCGTTGCTCAACGTAACGGTCACTGGCGAACCCGCGGCATTGGTCAGGGTTGCGGTGTAAACGATCGAGCCACCCTCGGCCACGGTACCGGTCGCGGTCAGCGACAGGCTGGTGGTGTCGACGGTGTCGGTCACGGTGGTGCTGACCGGGGTTTTGTCGGCTACCAGATTTTCGTAGTTGCCGCCGGTCACGTTAGTGATGGCGTTGGTCAACGGCGCATGGCCGGTCAGCGCATCGTTTGGTGCGGTGGTGGTTATGGTGCCGGTGGTTTTGCCGATGTCGATGGTGATGGTCTGGCCATTGGACAGAGTCACCACGACTGGCGAACCAGTGACTGGCGCGCCGACGGTGGCGGTGTAGACGACGTTGCCGCCTTCAGCCGCTGTACCGGTGGCAGACAACTTCACGGTAGTGGTGTCGATGGTATCGGTGACGCTGGTCACGGCCGGTACGGTGCTTGGTACCAGATTTTCGAAGTTGCCACCGCTGGCGTTGGTGATGGTTGCCTGCACGGTGCCGGCGTCTTTGTAGACGTCATCAGCCGGGGCAGGAACGGTCACGGTGCCAGTGGTTTTACCGGCGTCGATAGTGATCACGGCGCCGTTGGACAGAGTCACAGTGACCGGCGAACCAGCCGCGTTGGTCAAGGTCGCGGTGTAGATGATCGAACCGCCCTCGGCGACCGTGTTGGTGGCGCTGAGGGACAGGTTGGTCGTATCGACAGTGTCGGTCACGGTGGTGCTGACCGGTGTCTTGTCGGCTACCAGATTTTCGTAGTTGCCGCCGCTGACGTTGGTGATCGCATTGGTCAACGGTGCGTGGCCGGTCAACACGTCGTTCGGCGCAGTGGTGGTCACGGTGCCGGTGGTTTTGCCGATGTCGATGGTGATCGTCTGGCCGTTGGACAGGCTTACGGTCACTGGCGAACCGGTGACCGGAGCGCCGACAGTGGCGGTGTAGGTGACGGTGCCACCCTCGGCCACAGTACCCGTGGCGGTGAGTTTCACGCCCGTGGTGTCGATGGTGTCGGTGACGCTGGTCACGGCTGGCGTGGTGCTCGGCACCAGGTTTTCGAAGTTGCCACCGCTGGCGTTGGTGATGGTTGCCTGCACGGTGCCGGCGTCTTTGTAGACGTCATCAGCCGGGGCAGGAACGGTCACGGTGCCAGTGGTTTTACCGGCGTCGATAGTGATGACTGCGCCGTTGCTCAGGGTCACGGTGACTGGCGAGCCAGCAGCGTTGGTCAGGGTCGCGGTGTAAACGATCGAGCCACCTTCGGCCACGGTACCTGTAGCGCTGAGCGACAGGTTGGTTGTATCGACAGTGTCGGTCACGGTGGTGCTGACCGGGGTCTTGTCGGCTACGAGGTTTTCATAGTTGCCGCCGCTGACGTTGGTGATTGCGTTGGTCAACGGTGCATGACCGGCCAACACGTCATTCGGCGCAGTAGTGGTGACAGTACCGGTGGTTTTACCCACTTCGATGGTGATGTTCTGACCATTGGCCAGAGTGACGGTCACTGGCGAACCGGTTACCGGTGCACCAACGGTCGCGGTGTAGGTGACGGTACCGCCTTCAGCAGCAGACTCGGTCGCGGTCAGTTTGACCGTGGTGGTGTCGATGGTGTCAGTGACATTGGTGACTGCAGGAACAGTGCTCGCCACCAGGTTCTCGAAGTTGCCACCGGTAGCAGTCGAAATGGTCGCTTCGACTTTGCCAGCGTCCTTGTACACGTCATCGGCAGGCGCCGGAACGGTCACGGTGCCGGTGGTTTTACCGGCGTCGATGGTGATCACGGCGCCGTTGCTCAACGTCACGGTAACCGGCGATCCGGCAGCGTTGGTCAGCGTCGCGGTGTAAACGATCGAGCCACCCTCGGCCACGGTGCCGGTCGCGGACAGCGACAGGTTGGTGGTGTCGACGGTGTCAGTAACCGTGGTGTTGACCGGGGTCTTGTCGGCAACGAGGTTCTCGTAGTTGCCGCCGCTGACGTTGGTGATCGCGTTGGTCAACGGTGCATGACCGGCCAGCGCATCGTTCGGTGCGGTGGTAGTGACGGTGCCGGTGGTTTTACCCACTTCGATGGTGATGTTCTGACCGTTGGCCAAGGTCACCACAACCGGCGAACCGGTGACTGGTGCACCGACGGTTGCGGTGTAGGTGACGGTACCGCCTTCAGCAGCAGACTCGGTCGCGGTCAGTTTGACCGTGGTGGTATCAATGGTGTCGGTGACGTTGGTGACGGCCGGAACGGAGCTCGGCACCAGGTTTTCGAAGTTGCCACCGGTGGCATTGGTGATCGTTGCCTGAACGGTGCCGGCGTCTTTGTAGACGTCGTCCGCTGGTGCCGGAACGGTCACGTTGCCAGTGGTTTTGCCCGCTTCGATGGTGATCACGGCGCCGTTCGACAGGGTCACGGTCACTGGCGAGCCAGCCGGGTTGGTCAGGGTCGCTGTGTAGATGATCGAACCACCCTCGGCAACCGAGTTGGTAGCGCTCAGGGACAGGTTGGTCGTATCGACAGTGTCGGTCACAGTGGTGCTGACTGGCGTTTTGTCAGCCACCAGACTCTCGTAATTACCGCCGGTCACGCCCGTGATCGCGTTGGTCAGAGGAGCATGACCGGTCAACGCATCGTTCGGCGCGGTGGTGGTGACGGTGCCGGTGGTTTTACCCACTTCGATGGTGATGTTCTGGCCGTTGGCCAACGTCACTACGACCGGCGAACCGGTCACTGGGGCACCGACAGTCGCGGTGTAGGTGACGGTACCGCCTTCAGCGGCAGACTCGGTCGCGGTCAGTTTCACCGTGGTGGTGTCGATGGTATCGGTAACGTTGGTGACGGCCGGAACAGTGCTCGGCACCAGGTTTTCGAAGTTGCCACCGGTAGCAGTGGAAATGGTTGCTTCGACTTTACCGGCGTCTTTGTAAACGTCGTCCGCCGGCGCAGGAACGGTTACGGTGCCAGTGGTTTTACCGGCTTCGATGGTGATCACTGCGCCGTTCGAAAGAGTCACGGTGACTGGCGAGCCAGCGGCATTGGTCAAGGTCGCGGTGTAAACGATCGAGCCACCTTCGGCCACGGTGCCGGTCGCACTGAGCGACAGGTTGGTGGTGTCGACGGTGTCAGTAACGGTGGTCGAAACAGGCGTTTTGTCGGCGACCAGATTCTCGTAATTGCCACCGGTCACGCCGGTAATCGAGTTGGTCAGTGGTGCATGCCCGGTCAGCGCATCGTTCGGTGCTGTGGTGGTCACCGAACCAGTGGTCTTGCCGACTTCGATGGTGATGTTCTGCCCGTTGGCCAAGGTCACGACAACCGGCGAACCGGTGACCGGTGCACCGACGGTCGCGGTGTAAGTCACGGTGCCGCCTTCAGCCACCGAAGTATCGGCGCTGAGCTTCACGGTGGAGGTGTCGATGGTGTCGGTGACTTCGGTCACTGCAGGAACAGTGCTTGGTACGAGGTTTTCGAAGTTGCCACCGGTGGCGCTGGAAATGGTTGCTTCGACTTTGCCAGCGTCCTTGTACACGTCATCGGCAGGCGCCGGAACGGTCACGGTGCCGGTGGTTTTACCGGCGTCGATGGTGATCACGGCGCCGTTGCTCAACGTCACGGTAACCGGCGAGCCTGCAGCGTTGGTCAGCGTCGCGGTGTAGACGATCGAGCCACCCTCGGCCACGGTGCCGGTCGCACTCAGCGACAGATTGGTGGTGTCGACGGTGTCGGTGACATTGGTCGAAACCGGCGTTTTATCCGCCACGAGGTTTTCGTAGTTACCACCAGTCACGTCAGTGATGGCGTTGGTCAGCGGCGCGTGGCCGGTCAGCGCATCGTTCGGCGCAGTGGTAGTCACGGTGCCGGTGGTTTTACCCACTTCGATGGTGATGTTCTGCCCGTTGGCGAGAGTGACGGTCACTGGCGAACCAGTTACCGGTGCACCAACGGTCGCGGTGTAGGTGACGGTACCGCCTTCAGCGGCGGACTCAGTCGCGGTCAGTTTCACCGTGGTGGTGTCGATGGTATCGGTGACGTTAGTGACCGCAGGAACGGTACTCGGTACCAGGTTCTCGAAGTTGCCACCGGTAGCGCTGGAAATGGTCGCTTCGACTTTACCGGCGTCTTTGTAAACGTCATCGGCTGGCGCCGGAACGGTCACGGTGCCGGTGGTTTTACCGGCGTCGATGGTGATGACTGCACCGTTCGACAGCGTCACGGTCACTGGCGATCCAGCCGCGTTGTTCAGGGTGGCGGTGTAAACGATCGAGCCACCCTCGGCCACGGTGCCGGTCGCACTGAGTGACAGGTTGGTGGTGTCGACGGTGTCAGTAACGGTGGTCGAAACCGGCGTCTTGTCGGCGACCAGATTCTCGAAATTACCGCCAGTCACGCCGGTGATCGCGTTGGTCAGAGGAGCATGACCGGTCAACGCATCGTTCGGCGCGGTGGTGGTGACGGTACCAGTGGTTTTACCCACTTCGATGGTGATGTTCTGGCCGTTGGCGAGAGTGACGGTCACTGGCGAACCAGTTACCGGTGCACCAACGGTCGCGGTGTAGGTGACGGTACCGCCTTCAGCGGCGGACTCAGTCGCGGTCAGTTTCACCGTGGTGGTGTCGATGGTGTCGGTCACGTTGGTGACCGCCGGAACGGTGCTCGGCACCAGATTCTCGAAGTTGCCACCGGTAGCGCTGGAAATGGTCGCTTCGACTTTACCGGCGTCTTTGTACACGTCATCGGCAGGTGCCGGAACGGTCACGGTGCCCGTGGTTTTACCGGCTTCGATGGTGATCACCGCGCCGTTGGACAGCGTCACGGTCACCGGAGTACCGGCTGGATTGGTCAGGGTCGCGGTGTAAACAATCGAACCACCCTCGGCCACCGAGTCGCTGGCGGTCAGGTTCAGGTTGGTGGTGTCGACGGTGTCCGACACCGAGGTGTTCGCCGGTGTCTTGTCGGCCACCAGGTTCTCATAGTTGCCGCCGGCAACCTTGTCGATGGCGACGCTCAGCGAGCTGCCGCCCGCCAATGGGCTGTTCGGCGCAACGAAATTCACGCTGCCGGTGGTCTCACCGACGGCGATGGTGATGGTCTGGCCGTTGGACAGAGTGACCACAACTGGCGAGCCGGTTACCGGTGCGGTGACGCTCGCGGTGTAGACCACGGTCTCGCCTTCGGCGACGTTGGCGGTGGCGGTCAACGACACGGTGGAGGTGTCGATGGTGTCGTTGACGGTGGTCACGGCCGGGGTGTTGCTGGTCACCAGGTTTTCGAAGTCGCCACCGGTCGCGCCCTTGATGGTCGCCTCAACGGTGCCGGCGTCCTTGTAGACGTCATCCTTCGGCGCATCGACGGTCACGGTGCCGGAAGTTTTGCCGGCGTCGATGGTGATCACCGCGCCATTGCTCAAGGTCACGGTCACCGGAGTGCCGGCGGCGTTGGTCAGGGTGGCGGTGTAGGTGATCTGCCCGCCTTCGTTCACCGCCGGCGTCGCGCTCAGCGACAGGTTGGTGGTGTCGACGGTGTCGGTCACGGTGGTGCTGACTGGCGTCTTGTCGGCGACGAGGTTTTCGTAGTTGCCGCCGCTGACATTGGTGATCGAGTTGTTCAGCGGCTCATGACCGTTCAGCGCATCGTTCGGAGCGGTGGTCGTCACGGTGCCGGTGGTCTTGCCGATGTCGATGGTGATGGTCTGACCGTTGGCCAGGGTCACAACAACAGGTGCGCCAGTCACTGGAGCGCCAACAGTCGCGGTGTAAGTGACAGTGCCGCCTTCAGCCACCGAAGTATCGGCGGTCAGCTTCACGGTCGAGGTATCGATGGTGTCGGTGACTTCGGTGACGGCCGGAACGGTGCTCGGCACCAGGTTCTCGAAGTTGCCGCCCGCAGCATCCTTGATCGTGACTTCGACCTTGCCGGCGTCTTTGTAGACGTCATCGGCAGGTGCGGGAACGGTCACGGTGCCGGTGGTTTTGCCCGCGTCGATGGTGATCACGGCGCCGTTGCTCAACGTCACGGTAACCGGCGAACCGGCAGCGTTGGTCAGCGTCGCGGTGTAAACGATCGAGCCGCCTTCAGCCACGGTGCCGGTCGCGGACAGCGACAGGTTGGTGGTGTCGACGGTATCGGTGACCGTGGTATTGACCGGGGTCTTGTCGGCAACGAGGTTTTCGTAGTTGCCGCCGCTGACGTTGGTGATGGCGTTGGTCAGCGGCGCGTGTCCGGTCAGCGCATCGTTCGGTGCGGTGGTGGTTACGGTGCCGGTGGTTTTGCCGACTTCGATGGTGATGTTCTGACCATTAGCCAGGGTCACGACCACAGGCGAACCGGTTACCGGAGCACCGACAGTCGCGGTGTAGGTGACGGTGCCACCTTCAGCAGCAGACTCGGTTGCGGTCAGTTTCACCGACGTGGTGTCGATGGTGTCAGTGACTTCAGTCACTGCCGGAACAGTGCTCGGAACGAGGTTCTCGAAGTTGCCGCCGGTTGCACCGTTGATGGTGACTTCAACCTTGCCGGCATCTTTGTAGACGTCATCGGCTGGTGCTGGAACGGTCACGGTGCCGGTGGTCTTGCCCGCGTCGATGGTAATCACCGAACCGTTGGACAGGGTCACGGTGACTGGCGAGCCTGCAGCGTTGGTCAGGGTCGCGGTGTAGGTGATCGAACCGCCCTCGGCGACCGAGTTGGTGGCGCTGAGCGACAGATTCGTCGTGTCTACGGTGTCAGTGACGGTGGTGCTGACCGGGGTATTGTCAGCGACCAGATTCTCGTAGTTGCCACCGGTGACGCCGGTGATCGAGTTGGTCAGTGGTTCGTGACCATTCAGCGCATCGTTTGGCGCGGTGGTGGTGACAGTGCCGGTGGTTTTACCCACTTCGATGGTGATGGTCTGGCCGTTCGCCAGGGTCACGGTCACCGGCGAGCCAGTGACAGGTGCGCCGACGGTGGCGGTGTAAGTGACAGTGCCGCCTTCAGCGACCGAAGTATCGGCCGTGAGTTTCACGGTCGAGGTGTCAATGGTGTCGGTGACTTCGGTGACGGCTGGAACCGTGCTCGGCACCAGGTTCTCGAAATTGCCGCCTGCGGCGTCTTTGATCGTAACTTCAACCTTGCCAGCGTCCTTGTAGACGTCATCGGCTGGTGCTGGAACGGTCACGGTGCCGGTAGTTTTACCTGCTTCAATGGTGATCACGGCGCCGTTGCTCAGGGTCACGGTCACCGGCGTACCGGCCGGATTGGTCAAGGTCGCGGTGTAAACGATCGAACCACCTTCGGCAACGGAGCCAGTGGCGCTCAACGTCAGGTCGGTGGTGTCGACGGTGTCGGTAACGGTGGTCGAAACCGGAGTTTTGTCAGCGACCAGATTTTCGTAGTTGCCACCGGTGACGCCGGTAATCGAGTTGGTCAGCGGTTCGTGACCGTTCAGCGCATCGTTTGGCGCGGTGGTGGTCACGGTGCCGGTGGTTTTGCCCACTTCGATGGTGATGTTCTGACCATTAGCCAAGGTCACAACAACCGGCGAGCCGGTTACCGGTGCGCCGACGGTGGCGGTGTAAGTGACAGTCCCGCCTTCAGCGACCGAAGTGTCGGCGGTGAGTTTGACCGTCGACGTATCGATGGTATCGGTCACTTCGGTAACAGCCGGAACGGTGCTCGGCACCAGGTTCTCGAAATTGCCGCCTGCGGCGTCTTTGATCGTGACTTCAACCTTGCCAGCGTCTTTGTAAACGTCATCGGCGGGTGCTGGAACGGTCACGGTGCCGGTAGTTTTACCGGCTTCGATAGTGATCACCGAGCCGTTGGACAAGGTCACGGTCACCGGAGTACCGGCCGGATTGGTCAGGGTTGCGGTGTAGACGATCGAACCGCCTTCCGCCACGGTGCCGGTCGCAGTCAGCGACAGGTTGGTGGTGTCGACGGTGTCGGTGACGTTGGTCGAAATCGGGGTTTTGTCAGCGACCAGGTTTTCGTAGTTGCCACCGCTCACGTCAGTGATCGCGTTGGTCAGTGGCTCGTGACCGGTCAACGCATCGTTCGGTGCGGTGGTGGTCACGGTGCCAGTGGTTTTGCCCACTTCGATGGTGATGGTCTGACCGTTGGCCAGGGTCACAACAACCGGCGAGCCAGTCACCGGCGCACCGACAGTGGCGGTGTAAGTGACGGTGCCACCTTCAGCCACCGAAGTATCGGCGGTCAGTTTGACGGTCGAGGTGTCGATGGTGTCGGTGACTTCAGTGACCGCAGGGACGGTGCTCGGCACCAGATTCTCGAAGTTGCCGCCGGTTGTTCCGGTAATGCTGACTTCCACTTTGCCGGCGTCTTTGTAGACGTCATCGGCAGGTGCTGGAACCGTTACGGTGCCAATGGTTTTGCCGGCCTCGATGGTGATGACCGAGCCATTGCTCAGGGTCACGGTTACCGGAGTACCGGCCGGATTGGTCAGGGTTGCGGTGTAGACGATCGAGCCGCCTTCCGCCACGGTGCCGGTCGCAGTCAGCGACAGGTTGGTGGTGTCGACGGTGTCGGTGACGCTGGTCGAAACCGGGGTTTTATCCGCTACAAGATTCTCGTAGTTGCCGCCGCTCACGTCAGTGATCGCGTTGGTCAGTGGCTCGTGACCGTTCAATGCATCGTTTGGCGCGGTGGTGGTCACGGTGCCAGTGGTCTTGCCGACTTCGATAGTGATGGTCTGGCCGTTGGCCAGAGTCACGACAACCGGCGAGCCAGTCACCGGCGCACCAACCGTAGCGGTGTAAGTGACAGTGCCGCCTTCAGCGACCGAAGTATCAGCGGTCAGTTTGACGGTCGAAGTATCGATGGTGTCAGTGACTTCGGTGACAGCTGGAACGGTGCTCGGCACCAGGTTCTCGAAATTGCCACCGCTGGTTCCGGTAATGCTGACTTCGACCTTGCCGGCATCTTTGTAGACGTCATCGGCAGGCGCCGGAACAGTCACGGTACCGGTGGTTTTACCGGCTTCGATGGTGATGACGGAGCCATTGCTCAGGGTCACGGTCACCGGGGTGCCGGCCGGGTTGGTCAGGGTCGCGGTGTAGACGATCGAGCCGCCTTCAGCGACGGAGCCAGTGGCACTCAGCGAGAGGTTGGTAGTGTCGACGGTATCAGTCACGGTGGTGCTGACCGGCGTCTTGTCGGCGACCAGATTCTCGTAGTTGCCACCGCTCACGCCAGTGATCGAGTTGCTCAGCGGCGCCTGGCCGTTCAGCACGTCGTTCGGTGCGGTGGTGGTCACGGTGCCGGTGGTTTTACCCACTTCGATGGTGATGGACTGACCGTTGGCCAGAGTCACGACAACCGGCGAGCCAGTCACAGGCGCACCAACGGTCGCGGTGTAAGTGACGGTGCCACCCTCGGCGACCGAGGTGTCAGCGGACAGTTTGACCGTCGAAGTGTCGATGGTATCGGTCACTTCGGTGACCGCAGGGACAGTGCTTGGCACCAGATTTTCGAAGTTGCCGCCGGTTGCACCGTTGATGGTGACTTCGACTTTGCCAGCGTCTTTGTATACGTCATCGGCAGGCGCCGGAACAGTCACGGTACCGGTGGTTTTACCGGCTTCGATGGTGATGACGGAGCCATTGCTCAGGGTCACGGTCACCGGGGTGCCGGCCGGATTGGTCAGGGTCGCGGTGTAAACGATCGAACCGCCCTCAGCCACGGTACCAGTCGCGCTCAACGACAGGTTGGTGGTGTCGACGGTGTCGGTAACGGTGGTCGAAACCGGAGTTTTATCGGCGACGAGGTTCTCGTAGTTACCGCCACTGACATTGGTGATGGCGTTGGTCAGCGGTGGGTTGCCGGTCAACGCATCGTTCGGCGCGGTGGTGGTCACGGTGCCGGTGGTTTTGCCGACTTCGATGGTGATGGTCTGACCGTTGGCCAGGGTCACGACAACCGGCGAACCGGTCACAGGTGCACCGACGGTGGCGGTGTAAGTGACGGTGCCGCCTTCAGCGACCGAAGTATCGGCAGTCAGTTTGACGGTCGAGGTATCGATGGTGTCAGTGACTTCGGTAACAGCCGGAACGGTGCTCGGCACCAGGTTCTCGAAATTGCCGCCGGTGGTGCCGGTGATGCTGACTTCGACCTTGCCGGCGTCTTTGTAGACGTCATCCGCAGGCGCGGGAACGGTCACAGTGCCGGTGGTTTTGCCAGCCTCGATGGTGATGACGGAGCCATTGCTCAACGTCACGGTCACCGGGGTGCCGGCCGGGTTGGTCAGGGTCGCGGTGTAAACGATCGAGCCGCCTTCAGCGACGGTGCCGGTGGCACTCAGCGACAGGTTGGTTGTGTCGATGGAGTCGGTAACGGTGGTGGTCGCCGGCGTGGTGTTCGGCACCAGATTCTCGAAGTTGCCGCCGGTCGCACCGGTAATCGTGGTGCTGACGGTGCCGCCGTTGTTGTAGACGTCGTTCGGCGCGGTCGGCACGTTGACCGTGCCAGTGGTCTGGCCGGCTTCGATGGTGATGGTCGAACCGTTGGACAGGGTGACGGTGACCGGCGTCTGTGCCGGATTGGTCAGGGTCGCGGTGTAGGTGATCTGGCCACCTTCGACCACGGCACCGGTGGCGGTGAGGGTCAGGCCGGTGGTGTCGCGCGAATCGACGATGTTCGTTACGGCTGGCGTCGTGTTTGGTACCAGATTCTCGAAGTTGCCACCAGTGGCACCGGTGATAGTGGTGCTGACGGTGCTGCCGTTGTTATAGACGTCGTTCGGCGCAGTTGGCACGTTGACGGTGCCGGTGGTCTGGCCGGCTTCGATGGTGATGGTCGAACCGTTGGACAGGGTGACGGTGACCGGCGTCTGTGCCGGGTTGGTCAGGGTCGCGGTGTAGGTGATCTGACCGCCTTCGGTGACGCTGTTGCCAGCAGTCAGGGTGACGGTGGTGGTGTCGATGGTGTCGGTGACCTGAGTCGTCGCCGGGGTGGTCGGCGGGGTCACGGTAATGCCGTTGCCGCCGGTAGTGCCGGTGACGGTCACGTTGATCTGGGTCGGATCGTTATAAACGGTGTCGTTCGGTGCCAGCGGCACGTTGACGGTGCCGGTGGTGGAGCCGGCCGGAATCACGATCACCGAGCCGTTGGACAGGGTGATGGTCAGGTCGGTCAACGGCGCCTGGGTCAGGGTCGCGGTGTACACCAGCACGCCGCCGGCTTCGGTGATGGTCGGCGTGGCGCTGAGGCTCAGAGTCGACTCACGCAGGGCGTTGGTGGTGGTGTCGGTGGTCTGGCCACCGGTGATGTTCTGTGCCGCTTGTGCACCGGCGTTGATGCCCGCGGTCGGGAAGCCGATGGTCGGATCGACGCGGCCAGCCGTGGCATCGAGCATCACGAAGCTGTGGCCGCCGCCTGCCGCGCCGCCAGTGCCTGCGGCGGTAGCGCCGGCAGCGGTGGCTTCAAGGGCGGTGGTCGGGTCGGCACCGGCAGCGATGGCCTGCTGCAGCTCGGCTACAGACGGCGCGGCCTGCGCGGTGGCTTCGGCCAGGTCAGTGCTGGAGTCGGGCGCGTTGGCGCTCCACTGGGTTTCACGGCCCAGGTCCAGGGTGCGGCCATCCGCCAGTTCCAGCGACACGGCGCCGGAGAGGCCGGTATCGATCTGGTCGCCGACGAACAGGCGATCGCCTTCAACGAGCACGCGGCGTACACCCTCGGGGGAGACCACGAATACCTGACCGACAATGCTTTTGACGATGGCAACAACACTGCTCATTGAAGACTCTCCGGGTGTCACGTTCAGTTGACTTCCATAGCCTGATGGCTTTGGCGCCGATTCAGTCTGGACGTACTTTAAAAATTTGCGAATCAAGATTGACGCTGTTCTGCGTCAATAATTTGGCTAGATTCTTTCGCTATTAACTTTATGCCAAACTATTGACCTTCTGGGTGCCATCCTAAACAATCGCCCCACTAATGTCACATTGATATTTCCGCGGCGACCTGTCCCTCAGCGTGTGATCCAGTTCCTATTTTGAACTTTCCGACATACGGTCATTCCGGTTGCCAATCATCCGACGCAGCAGCACGTTTTGCTGTGATTCAAGACAAGAAGTCCTGGGAAATCTTTACCATGCGTTTGCACTTGTTCAAGGCTCTACCGTTCGCCCTCGCCGCCTCTTTCGTCCAAGCACAATCCTTACCAGAAGCCATGCAACAGGCACTGGATGTCCATCCGGAAATCCAGGCGGGGGTCAACAGTCGTTTGGCCGCGGATTATCAGTTAAAGGCAGCCAAAGGGGGATACCTGCCCAAGGTCGATCTGCTGGGCGGTTATGGCCGTGAGGGCACTGACAGCGTGACCACGCGCGCCAACGGTGGCGGCAACCACTGGGAAACTTTGAACCGCAGCGAGTCAAGTTTACGTCTCTCGCAAATGGTTTTTGACGGTTTTGCCACGTCCAGCGAAGTCGGGCGTCAACAAGCCACCGTCAACTCCCGCGCCTACTCGCTGCTCGGCACTTCCGAGCGCACCGCGCTGACCGTCGCCCAGGTTTACCTGGACGTGCTGACCCGCCGCGAATTCGTGCGTCTGGCCGAAGAGAACCTCAAGAGCCACCAACGCATTTACGATCAGATCCAGCTACGCACCCAGCGCGGCGTTGGTAGCGGCGCTGACCTTGATCAGGCTGAAGCGCGGATGGCTCAGGCCCGCAACAACCTGATCACCGAACAGACCAACCTCGCCGACTCCGAGACCAACTTCCTCAGTGCCGTCGGCCAGATGCCTGACCAGTTGGAGCGCCCGGCGCCGTTCATGGCGATGATGCCGGCCAACCTCAATGAAGCCCGTACGCAGATGCTGGAAAACAGCCCGATCCTGCGCTCGGCCGAGTCCGATATCGCTGCTGCCGAGAAGCAGTACGAAACCGCCAAGTCGACGTTCTACCCACGTTTCGACGCCGAGCTGGGTCGCACTGCCGACAACGATCTCGACGGTCAGAACGGCCACAACAACGAGTGGCAGGCGATGCTGCGCATGCGCTTCAACCTGTACGCGGGCGGCAGCAACAAGGCCGATCTGGAATCCAAGTCGTACCTGTCGAACCAGGCGCTGGACATCCGCAACAACGCCCTGCGTCAGTTGAACGAAGAACTGGGCCTGGCCTGGAACGCCCTGAACAACGCCAATGCGCAGGTGCCGATCGCTCAGCAGTACGTTGATCACAGCACCGCCGTGCGTACCGCCTACCAGCGTCAGTTCAGCCTCGGCGAGCGCACCCTGCTCGATTTGCTCGACAGCGAAAACGAGTTGTTCACCGCTTCGCGCCGTCTGGCCGAGATCAAGAACATTCAGTTATTTACTCAGTATCGAATCAAGGCGACCATGGGCGAGTTGCTCAAGAGCCAGGGAGTGGTCGCACCATTGGCATCCGTCGTGCAGAACGATGTGAAGCCGAAGGTTCAACTGCCCGGTATGAATTGAGCAGAACCTTCATTGTTCAATTGTTAGCCAAGAGTGCCGAGCGTGGAATCAGAAGTCAGTCGAGTTCAACTCATTCATGATCCGCGCGCGATGCACGACGATCCGTTACTGGATGGCTTGCTCGCTCTATGCATGTTGCACCAGAAGCCGGCCAGTGCCGCGATGCTCACCACTGGCCTGCCGCTGCCCAAGCAGCGCCTGAGTGTCGAGTTGCTGCCCCGCGCAGCGGCTCGCGCCGGGCTGCAGGGTCGGGTGCTGCAACGCAAGCTGGAAGAGATTCCGGCGATTGCCATGCCGGCGCTGTTGCTACTCAAGGATGGCCGCAGCGCCGTCCTGCTCGGCTGGCAAGGTGACAACGAAGCCCGGGTGCTGCTCAGCGAAAGCGACGGCGGCGAATCGGTGGTCAGCCGCGAACTGCTGGCTGACGACTACACCGGCAAAGTGTTCTTCGCCCAGCCGCAGCACAAATTCGACGTCAACCACGGCACGCTGATCCCGCGTGCACGCTCGTGGTTTCGCGACACCCTCAAGCGTTCACGCTGGCTGTATGCCGATGCGATCGCCGCGAGTTTCCTGATCAACATCATCGCCATGGCCGCACCGCTGTTCGTGATGAACGTCTACGACCGCGTGGTGCCGAACCAGGCCGAAGCGACCCTGTGGGTGCTGGCGCTGGGCATCACCGGTGCCTACATTTTCGATCTGATTCTCAAGAGCCTGCGCAGCCTGTGCCTGGATCTGGCCGGCAAGAAAACCGACCTGATCATCTCCGCGACGCTGTTCGAGCGGATCGTCGGCATGGCCATGAAGTACCGCCCGGCGCGGGTCGGCAGCTTCGCGCAGAACATCCATGAGTTTCAGAGCCTGCGCGACTTCCTCGCCTCGCTGACCCTGACCAGCCTGATCGACCTGCCGTTCACCATCCTGATCTTCATCGTCATCGCGATTCTCGGCGGGCATCTGGTGTGGATTCCGGTGCTGGCGTTCCCGATTGCGCTATTGATCGGTTATGCGTTGCAGAAGCCGCTGGTCGCGACCATGGAACGCACCATGGCGCTCGGCGCCGAGCGTCAGTCGAGCCTGATCGAAACCCTCGCCGGCCTCGACGCGGTCAAGGTCAACAACGCCGAAAGCGAACGCCAGTATCAGTGGGAGCAGACCATCGGCACCCTCAGCCGCCTCGAACTGCGGGTGAAAATGCTCTCCGGTCTGGCGATGAATATCACCCTGCTGATCCAGCAACTGGCCGGGGTGATCATGATCGTCTTCGGCGTGTACCAGATCATCGCCGGCAACCTGAGCATGGGCGGTCTGATTGCCTGCTACATGCTCAGCGGCCGTGCGCTCAGCCCGCTGGCCTCGCTGTCCGGTCTGTTGACCCGCTACCAGCAGGCACGGGTAACCATGACTTCCGTCGACCAGATGATGGAGCTGCCGCAGGAGCGCAATTTCGAAGAACGTCCGCTGAGCCGCAAGGTGCTGCAGGGCGCGATCGAGTGTCGTCAGCTGAACTTCACCTACCCGGAACAGCAGAACCCGGCGCTGAAGAACATCAACCTGGTGATTCGTCCCGGCGAGAAGATCGGCATCATCGGCCGCAGCGGCTCGGGCAAGAGTTCGTTGGCGAAACTGCTGGTCGGCCTGTACCAACCGGACGACGGCGCATTGCTGGTGGACGGCGTGGACATCCGCCAGATCGACGTCAGCGAGCTGCGCTACAACATCGGCTACGTGCCGCAGGACATCCAGCTGCTGGCCGGCACCCTGCGTGACAACCTGGTCTCCGGCGCGCGCTATGTAGAAGACGAGCTGGTACTGCAAGCCGCCGAACTGGCCGGCGTGCACGAATTCGCCCGCCTGCACCCGCAGGGTTATGAGCTGCAAGTCGGCGAGCGCGGGCAGAACCTGTCCGGTGGCCAACGGCAGAACGTTGCTCTGGCGCGGGCGCTGCTGCTCAACCCGCCGATCCTGCTGCTCGACGAACCGACCAGCGCCATGGACAACACCGGCGAAGAACGCCTCAAGCAGCGTCTGGCCGCCGTCGTTGAAAATAAGACCGTGGTGCTGGTGACGCACCGGGCCTCGCTGCTGTCGCTGGTCGACCGCCTGCTGGTGGTCGACCGTGGACAGATTCTCGCCGATGGCCCGAAAGCCGCCGTGATGGAAGCGTTGAAGAAGGGGCAGATCAGTGTTGCTTAAGTCGGGTGTCAAAGAGTCGATCCGTCGCTACTTCAAGGGTTCTGCCTCGCTGCAGGGCCAGCCGCTGCCGGAGGTCAATAAGGCGCTGATCGAGGACGCCCCGCGCGTCGTGCGCCTGACCATCTGGGCAATCATCGGCTTCTTCCTGTTCCTGCTGCTGTGGGCCAACTTCGCCGTGATCGACGAAGTGACCAAGGGCGACGGCAAGGCGATTCCGTCGTCGAAGATCCAGAAAATCCAGAACCTTGAGGGCGGGATTGTCTCGGAAATGTTCGTCAAGGAAGGTCAGATCGTCGAGGCCGGCGCACCGCTGATTCGTCTGGACGACACGCGATTTGCTTCCAACGTCGGCGAAACCGAGGCTGATCGGCTGTCTATGCTGCTGCGCGTCGAGCGTCTGAGCGCCGAGGTCGATGACCGTCCGCTGAATTTCCCGGAAGACGTGCTCAAAGCCGTGCCGGGTCAGGCGAAAAGCGAAGAATCGTTGTACATCAGCCGGCGTCAGCAACTGCACGACGAGATCGGTGGTTTGCAGGAGCAGTTGATCCAGCGTCAGCAAGAGCTGCGCGAGTTCAGCTCCAAACAGGCGCAATACCGCCAGCAACTGGGCCTGCAACGTCAGGAAATCAACATGTCCGAGCCGCTGGTGGCGCAGGGCGCGGTGTCACCTGTTGAAGTGCTGCGGCTCAAGCGTGCCGAAGTCGAAACCCGTGGTCAGCTCGACGCCACCACGCTAGCGATCCCGCGCGCCGAATCGGCCATCAAGGAAGTCCAGCGCAAGATCGACGAGACTCGCGGCAAATTTCGCAGCGATGCGCTGACCCAGCTCAACGAAGCCCGCACCGACCTGAACAAGGCCCAGGCCACCGGCAAGGCCCTGGAAGACCGGGTCAGCCGGACGCTGGTCACCTCGCCGGTACGCGGCATCGTCAACAAGTTGCTGGTCAACACCATTGGCGGCGTGATCCAGCCGGGCAGCGACATGGTGGAAATCGTGCCGCTGGATGACACCTTGCTGGTCGAAGCCAAGATCCGTCCGCAGGACATTGCGTTCCTGCATCCGGGGCAGGAAGCGATCGTCAAATTCACCGCGTACGACTACACCATTTATGGCGGGCTCAAAGCCAAACTGGAGCAGATTGGCGCCGACACCATCACCGACGAAGACAAGAAAACCACCTACTACATCATCAAGGTGCGCACCGAGCGCAGCCATCTGGGCACAGATGACAAGCCGTTGCTGATCATCCCGGGGATGGTTGCGTCGGTGGATATCATCACTGGCAAGAAGTCGGTGTTGAGTTATCTGCTCAAGCCGATCATCCGGGCGCGGGCCGAGGCGTTGCACGAGCGTTAATTCTCTAGTGGTCATTACCGCCTCATCGCTGGCAAGCCAGCTCCCACAGAGTTTTCGGTTGGAACACGATTGTGTGCTCGACATCGGAAACTGTGGGAGCTGGCTTGCCAGCGAAGGCGCCAGTGAAGTTGCCACATTACGCCTAGAAGTGACACAAACCGTCACTCACCATCCAGTCCATTCCTCACCATCCGCCATATAGTTATTCATTAACGGTATTTAATTTCCAGTTCTTATAGCTTTAAAGTCATCCACCTGCGTACCTGCCGACCAATCGGCGCGCCGCACGACCTGAACCAACACGCAATCCAGCGTGAGTGTCTGATCGACGTGCGCGCCTGTGAGCGCGCCGTGCGTGGGAGATTGAAAGATGTCCGCAGCTACTGCCACCCCAAGCGCCGCGACTGCCGCGCCGCAAACCTTTGAAATTCGTCCGTTCAGCGGTGCCGTCGGTGCCGAGATCATCGGCCTGGACCTGACCCGGCCGGTCAACGATCAGGACTTCGCGCGCATTCATCGTGCGCACCTGGATCACCACGTGGTGGTGTTCCGCGACCAGCGCATCACCCCGCAACAGCAGATCGATTTCAGCCGCCGCTTCGGCGTGTTGCAGATTCACGTACTCAAGCAGTTCCTGCTGGCCAATCACCCGGAAATCCTCATCGTTTCCAACATCGTCGAGAACGGCCAGAACATCGGTCTGGGCGACGCCGGCAAGTTCTGGCACTCCGACCTTTCCTATAAAGAGCTGCCGAGTCTCGGCTCGATGCTGCATGCCCAGGAGTTGCCGTCCGAGGGCGGCGACACGCTGTTCGCCGACATGCACAAAGCCTGGGACAACCTGCCCGAGGCGCTGCGCAAAGCCGTGGAAGGCCGCTCTGCCGCGCATTCCTACACCGCGCGCTACAGCGAAACCAAATTCGAAGGCAACTGGCGTCCGACCCTGACCCCGGAACAACTGGCGCAGGTCGCCGAAGTGGTGCATCCGATCGTCCGCACCCACCCGGAAAACGGCCGCAAGGCATTGTTCGTCAGCGAAGGCTTCACCACCCGCATCGTCGGTCTGCCGGAGGACGAGAGCAAACAACTGCTCGCCGAGCTCTACGCCCACAGCGTGCTGCCGCAAAACATTTACCGCCACCAGTGGCAGCCCCACGACATGGTGTTCTGGGACAACCGTTCGCTGATCCACCTCGCCGCCGGCTGCCCAGCGCACCTGCGCCGCAAGCTGTATCGCACGACCATTCAGGGCGACGCGCCTTTCTGATTTGCCGGAGATTCGATCATGTCCAAACGTCTTCCATTCGCACCGCTGGCGGCGGCCATCGGCCTGGGTTTCAGCCTGCTTGCCGGCAGCCTGGTGGCGCCGACCGTGGCCCACGCCGAAGGTGAAATCCGCATCGCCGAACAGTTCGGGATTGTCTATTTATTGCTCAATGTGGTGCGCGATCAGGGCCTGATCGAAAAGTACGGCAAGCAGCAAGGCCTCGACATCAAGGTCGACTGGACGCAGCTCTCGGGCGGCGCGGCGGTCAACGATGCGCTGTTGTCCGGTTCCATCGACATTGCCGGCGCCGGCGTCGGCCCGCTGTTGACCATCTGGGATCGCACCCACGGCAAGCAGAACGTCAAGGCAGTCGCCTCGCTGGGCAACTTCCCGTACTACCTGGTGAGCAACAATCCCAAGGTCAAAACCATTGCCGATTTCACCGAGAAGGACCGCATTGCGGTGCCGGCGGTGGGCGTTTCGGTGCAGTCGCGTTTCCTGCAATACGCGGCGGCCAAACAGTGGGGTGACAAGGAATTCAATCGCCTCGACAAGTACACCATCGCCGTGCCGCACCCGGATGCGACCGCTGCGCTGATTGCCGGCGGCACCGAGCTGACCGGGCATTTCTCCAACCCACCGTTCCAGGATCAGGCGCTGCAGAACCCGAACGTGCACGTGGTGCTCAACTCCTACGACATCCTCGGCCCGAACTCGCCAACCGTGCTGTTCGCCACCGAGAAATTCCGCAACGACAACCCGAAAACCTACAAGGCCTTCGTCGAAGCGCTGACCGAAGCCGCGCAATTTGCGCAGAACGATAAGGGCGCGGCGGCGGACACGTACATCCGCGTGACCAAGGCCAAGATCGACCGCGCCGAGCTGCTGAAAATCATCGACAACCCGCAATTCGAATTCAGCGTCACGCCGAAAAATACCTATCCACTGGCCGAATTCCTCTACCGCGTCGGTGCGATCAAGAACAAACCGGAATCGTGGAAGGACTACTTCTTCCAGGACGCCAAACCGCTGCAGGGGAGCTGATCGAGATGAATGCCCCTTTGCAAGGCCACGCGGCCAGCAACCCGGTCGCCAGTACGCAAGCGCTGCTGGCGGTGGATAACGTCAGCCTCGAATACCGCACCCCGCAACGGGTGGTGCGCGCCACGCATCAGGTCAGTTTCGAAATTGATCCGGCAGATCGCTTCGTGCTGCTTGGCCCGTCCGGCTGCGGCAAGTCGACTTTGCTCAAGGCGGCCGCCGGTTTCATTGCGCCGAGCGAAGGCGAGATTCGCCTGCAAGGTCAGCGGGTCGATGGACCCGGTCCGGACCGGATCGTGGTGTTCCAGGAATTCGATCAACTGCCGCCGTGGAAAACCGTGAAACAGAACGTGATGTTTCCGCTGCTGGCCTCGCGAACCTTGAACAAAAAAGACGCCGAAGAACGTGCATTGCACTATCTGGAAAAAGTCGGACTGGCGGCATTCGCCGACGCCTATCCCCACACCTTGTCCGGCGGCATGAAGGCGCGGGTGGCGATTGCCCGGGCGTTGGCGATGCAGCCGAAAATCCTTCTGATGGACGAGCCGTTCGCCGCGCTGGACGCGCTGACCCGGCGCAAGATGCAGGAAGAATTGCTGCTGCTCTGGGAGGAGGTGCGCTTCACCTTGCTGTTCGTCACTCACTCGATTGAAGAGGCGCTGGTGGTCGGCAATCGCATCCTGCTGCTGTCGCCACATCCGGGGCGGGTGCGCGCTGAAGTGCACAGCCATCAATACGATCTGCAAAGCCTCGGCGGCGTAGCGTTTCAGGAATCGGCGCGGCGCATTCACCGTTTGCTGTTCGATGAAGGCCAGTCGCCGGAAACCGAGCGTGACCATGACTTCAACGACATTCGTATCGCTTATTGAGCGTTCTGGAGGGATTGCCCGATGAGCCAACCATCGTCTGTACGACAAGAGTTTGAAACGGTCCTTGAACCACTGACCAGCGTGCCGCTTGAGCGCGAATTGCCGTTGGCGCAACGCCTGTGGCAACAGGGCTGGCTGCGTAAGAGCCTGATCCTGATTCTGCTGGCGATCCTCTGGGAAGTGATCGCCCGGGTGCAGAACAACGACCTGTTGCTGCCGAGCTTTCTGCAGACCGGCCATGCGCTGTACGACGGCCTGCTCAGCGGCGAGCTGCTGGGCAAGGTGTGGATATCGCTGGTGGTGCTGATCAAGGGCTATCTGATCGGCATCGTGCTGGCGTTCGCCCTGACCACGCTGGCGGTGTCGACCCAGTTCGGTCGCGACTTGCTGAGCACCCTGACCTCAATGTTCAATCCGCTGCCGGCAATTGCCTTGCTGCCGCTGGCCTTGCTCTGGTTCGGGCTGGGGCAGAACAGTCTGATTTTCGTGCTGGTGCATTCAGTGCTGTGGGCGCTGGCGTTGAACACCTACGCCGGTTTTCTCGGTGTCTCGGAAACCCTGCGCATGGCTGGGCGTAATTACGGGCTGAAGGGCATGCGTTTTGTGCTGTTCATCCTGATCCCGGCAGCGCTGCCGTCGATCCTCGCCGGGCTGAAAATCGGCTGGGCGTTTGCCTGGCGCACGCTGATCGCCGCCGAACTGGTATTCGGTGCCACCAGTGGCAAGGGCGGGTTGGGCTGGTACATCTTCCAGAATCGCAACGAGCTGTACACCGACAAGGTGTTTGCCGGGTTGGCGGTGGTGATCCTGATCGGGTTGCTGGTGGAGAATCTGGTGTTCGATACGCTGGAGCGGGTGACCGTAAAACGCTGGGGCATGCAGCGCTGATGTGTATTGACTGAGCTGGCCCCATCGCTGGCAAGCCAGCTCCCACAGGGATTGTGGCGTTCACTCATTCTGTGACCGCCGAAAATCCTGTGGGAGCTGGCTTGCCAGCGATGGCGTCCTTACAGCCGCCGCGAAGTTGAAGGATGTTTGCTAGCATTGCGCCCGGATCAATCCAGATCAGCCACGAGTGCTCTGCATGCAACTCCCGGACATGAACCTTCTGGTCGCCCTCGACGCTCTGCTCGACGAGGGCAGTGTGGTCGGCGCCGCGCGGCGGATGAACCTCAGCCCCGCCGCCATGAGCCGCACCCTGACGCGCATTCGCGAGGCGATCGGCGATCCGATCCTGGTACGCGCCGGTCGCGGCCTGGTGCCGACCCCCAAAGCCCTCGAATTGCGCGAGCAGGTGCGCGATGTCGTCGAGCAGGCGGCGCTGCTGTTTCGCTCCGCCGACAGCGTGGATCTGGGCACCCTGCGCCGGCGCTTCAGCATCCGCGCCAACGACTTTTTCATTGGCGTATATGGCGGCAAGCTGTTCGATACCCTCGACCAGCAGGCGCCACACTGCGAGTTGCGCTTCGTCCCCGAGGGCGATGGCGACGACGAAGCGCTGCGCGAAGGTCGGATTGATCTGAGTGTCAGCAACACCCGTCCGGTAACCCCGGAAGTCAAAGTGCAGAACCTGTTTTCCACGCATTTCGTCGGCCTGGTGCGAGAGGATCATCCACTGCTCGACGGCGAAATCACTGCTGAGCGCTATGCCGGTTACTCGCATATCAGCATGTCGCGCCGTGGCATTGCTCGCGGCCCCATCGACACCGCGTTGAACGCCTTGGGTCTGGAGCGGCGGGTGGCGGTGATTGCGCCAAGCTTCCACGCGGCGATGTTTGCCTTGCCCGATTCCGACCTGATCTTGCCGGTGCCCAAGGAAGCGTTGCTCAGCGTGCGCCGACTGGGCCTGAAGCTACGTTCGTTCAATCTGCCGATTCCGTTGCCGACGCTGATGCTGACTCAGGCCTGGCACCCGCGCTTCGACAAGGACCCGGCGCACCGCTGGCTGCGCGAAACGCTCAAGGCGTGTTGTGACGAGACGTGGCTGGCCACGCAACCCTGATACAAGCAGAGTCCGTGTGGGAGGGGGCTTGCTCCCGAAGGCGTCGTGTCAGGCACCGCACAGGTTGAATGATCCACCGCTTTCGCGAGCAAGCCCGCTCCCACATTGGATATTCATTGCTGCACTGAGCGCACTTATAACCTGCCAATAAGTCAATTTTCGTCAGCAGTAAGCCTTACTAAAATGCTCCGGTATTTTTCCTTCCGGAGTGTGTATCCATGACATCCCTGTCGGTTCCGGCGCCCATTGCTGCGGCCAGTCCGGCGACGGCGGCTGCGCCACCGGTGTTCGGGGCGCGGATCATCACCGGCCTGGTTGGTGTGCTGCTGGCGGTGCTGGTCTCGGGCCTCAACGAAATGGTGACCAAAGTCGCACTGGCCGACATTCGGGGCGCGCTGAACATCGGTTATGACGAAGGCACCTGGCTGGTGTCCTGCTACGCCGCGACCTCGGTGGCGGCGATGGCGTTCGCGCCGTGGTGCTCGGTGACCTTTTCGCTGCGCCGTTTCACCCTCTGCGCGATCAGCCTGTTCACGCTGCTCGGCGTGCTGTGCCCGTTCGCCCCGAATTACGAAAGCCTGCTGCTGATGCGCACCCTGCAAGGGCTGGCCGGCGGCGCGTTGCCGCCGATGCTGATGACCGTTGCGCTGCGCTTTCTGCCGGCCAATTTCAAACTCTATGGTCTGGCCGGTTATGCGCTGACGGCGACGTTCGGCCCGGGTCTCGGCACGCCGCTGGCTGGCTTATGGAGTGAATACGTCGGCTGGCAATGGACGTTCTGGCAAATCATCGTGCCGTGCCTGATTGCCATGGCAATGGTCGCTTGGGGGATTCCGCAGGATCCGCTGCGCCTGGAGCGCCTCAAGACCTTCAACTGGAAGGGCCTGCTGCTGGGCTTTCCGGCGATCTGCATGCTGGTGATCGGCTTGCTGCAAGGCAATCGGCTGGACTGGTTCGAGTCGAGCCTGATCTGCGGTTTGCTCGGCGCCGGTTCGCTGTTGCTGGTGGCGTTTCTGATCAATGAATGGTCGCAGCCGATTCCGTTTTTCAAGTTGCAGATGCTCGGCATCCGCAACCTGTCGTTTGCACTGATGACCCTGGCCGGGGTGCTGGTGGTGTTGCAGGCGGTGGTGCTGATCCCGTCGAGCTATCTGGCGCAGGTCCAGGGTTATCGCCCGGTGCAGACCGCGCCGATCATGCTGATCGCCGCGTTGCCGCAACTGATCGCGCTGCCGCTGGTGGCGGCGCTGTGCAACTTGCGCTGGGTCGATTGCCGCTGGGTGCTCGGCATCGGTTTGAGCATGTTGACCCTGTCCTGCATGGGGGGCTCGCTGCTGACTTCGGAGTGGATCCGCGACAATTTCTACGTCCTGCAATGGCTGCAGATTTTCGGTCAGCCAATGTCGGTGCTGCCGCTGTTGATGCTCTCGACCGGCAGCATCCAGCCGCAGGACGGGCCGTTCGCCTCCGCGTGGTTCAACACGGTGAAAGGCCTGGCGGCGGTGATCGCCACCGGAGTCATTGAGGCGCTGACCACTGCGCGCCTGCATTTCCACTCGACCATGTTGATCGACAACCTCGGCAACTCACCGCTGGCCGATCGCAGCGACCCGGGGCTCGCCCATCGCCTGCATGAACAGGCCGTGGTGCTGACTTCCTCTGATCTCTATGTGTGCATGGCTGGCGTCGCGGTGGCGCTGATCCTGCTGATTTTCTGGCTGCCGACGCGGATCTTTCCGCCCCGTGCGCCGACCTGATTGCTTCACTGATACCGAAGGTTTTTATGACGACTCAAGCAAAGCAAAAACTCGCGGTGGCCGTGGCGGCCGCACTGGCGGTCGGCGTGTTGCTGTACCTGGCGGTGCCGGGACTGTTCGGCAAGCGCACCCAGCAAAACACCAACGATGCGTTTGTTTCCGCCGACTTCACCCTGGTGGTGCCGCGCGTGGCCGGATTCATCAAGGAAGTGCTGGTGGAAGACAACCAGCAGGTCAAGGCCGGGCAGTTGCTGGCGCTGATCGATGATCGCGATTTGCGCGCCGCCGCTGAAGCGGCCGATGCGCAAACCCTGGTCGCCCGCGCTCAGCTGCAAAACGCCAAGGCCACGCTGGAGCGGCAGACGTCGGTGATTGCTCAGGCGCAGGCCTCGGTGGTCTCGGCCAAGGCAGAAATGGCCTTCGCCCAGCAGGAACTCAATCGCTACAACCACCTCGCCGGTGTAGGTGCCGGCACGGTGCAGAACGCGCAACAGGCCCGCACGCGTATTGATCAGGCAACCGCTCGGCTCGATACCGCCAGCGCGAAACTGGCGGCCGAGCGTAAGCAGGTAGAGATTCTCACGGCGCAGCGCGATGCTGCCGAAGGCAATCTGAAGCACGCGCAGGCGGCGCTGGAAATCGCCAGTTTCGAGCTGTCGTATACGCGCATCACTGCGCCGCAGGACGGCATGGTCGGCGAGCGCGCGGTGCGTGTCGGCGCTTATGTCACGCCGGGCAGCAAGCTGCTGGCGGTGGTGCCGTTGCGTCAGGCGTATGTGGTCGCCAACTTTCAGGAAACCCAACTCACCGACGTGCAGCCGGGGCAGGACGTGCAGGTACGCGTCGACAGTCTCGGCGGCGAAGCGTTGAGCGGCCGCGTCGAAAGTATCGCCCCGGCGACTGGCGTGACATTCGCCGCGGTGAAACCGGACAACGCCACGGGTAACTTCACCAAGGTCGTGCAGCGGATTCCGGTGAAGATCGTACTTGAACCGGGTCAGCCGTTGGCCGAGCGTTTGCGTGTGGGCATGTCGGTGGAGGCGAGTATCGATACTCGCCGTTCGGCGCCGGCGGAACGTGAGGTGACTCAGCGATGAACAGTTTTGATAGAACTGACGCCTTCGCGAGCAAGCCCGCTCCCACCGGGGGAACGCATTACCCAATGTGGGAGCGGGCTTGCTCGCGAAGAGGCCAGTGGCAGCAACTCGCACTCGGTGCCTTGCTCGCTCTTGGCCTCAGTGCCTGCACCGTCGGCCCGGACTTCCGCAAGCCCGAAGCCACGCAGATCGCCGACTGGGCCAAACCCGCCAAATCCGCCCCCAGCCAGGCTGTCAGCGAACCGCTGAACGAACGCTGGTGGGAGGTTTTTCACGACCCGCAACTCTCAGCTCTGACCCAGCGGGCGATGAACAGCAACCTCGATCTGCAACTGGCCAGCAGCCGCTTGCAACAAAGCCGTGCCGCGCGCCAGGTGATCACCGCGGATCGCTACCCGAACACCGCCGCTACCGGCAGCTACGCGCGTAAACGCAACAGTGGCGAAGGCCTGAATGACCCGTCCGGGCACAACGGCGATTCCGCTTTCAACCTGTGGGACGCCGGTTTCTCCGCGTCCTGGGAACTGGATTTCTGGGGCCGCGTGCGCCGTGAAACCGAAGCCGCCGATGCCAACCTCGAAGTCGCCGAAAACGACCGACGCGGTGTGCTGCTGGCAGTGCTGGCCGAAACCGCGCAGAACTATATCCAGCTGCGCGGCGTGCAAAACACTCGCGCCGTCACCGAGCAGAACCTCGACGTCGCCCGGCACAGCCTCAAGCTTTCGCAACTGCGCCTGAGCGATGGTGTGGCAACCGATCTCGACGTCGCCGAAGCCGCCGCGCAGGTTTCCGCCATCGAATCGCGCCTGCCGGCCCTCGAGCAGCGTCAGTCGCAATTGATCAACGCGATCAGCCTGCTGATGGGCGAACCGCCGCAGGCCCTGGCCAAGGAGTTATCCACAGACGGCGCGGTGCCGCAGTCACCGCTGCAAGTCGCCATCGGCCTGCCGTCGCAGCTGGCCGAACGCCGGCCGGACATCCGGCAGGCCGAGGCGCGTCTGCATGCCGCCACCGCCAACATCGGCGTGGCCAAGGGGGATTTCTATCCACGCATCACCCTGTCCGGCAACCTCGGATCGCAAGCGATGCAACTGAGCGATTTCGGCTCCTGGGGCTCGCGCGCATTCGGCATCGGCCCGCAATTGAGCCTGCCGCTGTTCGACGGCGGACGGCTGCGCGGCATGCTTCAACTGCGAGAAGCCCAGCAACAGGAAGCGGCCATCGCCTACCAGCAGACCGTGCTGCGCGCCTGGCATGAAATCGATGACCAGTTGACGGCCTACAACGCCAGCCAACGCCGCCGCGACAGCCTCGCCGAAGCCGTACGCCAGAACCAGATCGCCCTGCGCACCGCACAGCAGCAGTACGTCGAAGGTGTGGTCGATTTCGTCAACGTGCTCACCGTGCAAGGCGCGTTGCTGGCGACTCAGGAGCAGTGGGTGGAAAGCTCGACCGGCGTTTCGCTGGCGATGGTCGGGTTGTACCGGGCGTTGGGCGGGGGCTGGGAGTCGGTGTATCCGGCGGGGGAGGTGGCGCGGCGCTGATGGCCTGAACTGGAAATGCCGAGGGCTGTTTGGGATTGGCCGGGGTGCCGGATGTCGTGAAAGCGCACACCGCCATCGACGGCTCTCCTGTGGCTGACCTAAAGTGACGGGCAGGTTCGGCTCCATCCGTTCGCGATATTCCGGCACAGCAAGAGGATGCAATGGCGGCACACAGAGAAACGCCGGTTGGCGACACGCAGGATCCGCGCGCGGTCCCGGGTGCATGGCTGGTGGCCTTGCGTCTGCTTCGCTGGGCCAGAGAGCACTGGTTGTTACCGATCATGCTGCTCGCGGCGGCGGTGCGTTTTTTCGACCTGACGGCGGCGGCGATCTGGTTCGACGAAGGCTCCAGCGTCCTGCTGAGCCAGTTTCCACTGGCCGAGATCTGGGGGCTAGCGGGCCACGATGTGCACCCACCGCTGTATTTCCTGCTGCTGCACGGCTGGATCGGGCTGTTCGGTGACGGCATCCTGTCCATTCGCTTGATGAGTGCGCTGCCGGGGATCATTACCGTCGGTCTCGGTGTGTGGCTGGTGGATCTGCTCGCCACCCGTCGCGCTGCGTTGCTGGCCGGGCTGTTGCTGGCGTTGTTGCCCACGGCCGTGCGCTACAGCCAGGAAGTGCGCATGTATTCGCTGCTCGGCATGTGGCTGATCGGCGCGACGATCGCGCTGGTCTACTGGGTGCGCCAGCCGCGTCGGCATCGCTATCTGGTGGCCTATGCGCTGCTGATGACGGCAGCGTTCTACACCCACTACTTCACCGTTCTGTGCGTGATCAGCCACTGGCTGTATCTGACAGCGGTGCGCGTGCAGCCGGGGTATCGGCTGCGGCATATACAGCGTCCGGCCTGGTGGCTGGCCAACTTGAGCATCGCGTTGCTGTACATGCCGTGGGTGCCCAACCTGCTTGATCTGCTGCAGCACATCCCGGAACTCAAGGCCAGCAATGACATAGGCTGGGAAGATCCGGTGACCGTCAGCTCATTGCCGTCGATGGTCTGGTCGTTGCTGATCCAGGACGACGGCATGACCTTGCCGGGGTGGCTGTTTTTGCTTTTGCCATTGGCGCTGGTAGCCGTGATTGCCGTTGCCCTGCATCGTGATCGCAGCGTATTTCGCGGCAGCTTGTTGTTGCTGTGCTACAGCGTGATGCCGATTCTGCTGGTGTTTGGCGTGTCGTTCATCTCGCCGGTGTTCATCGAGCGGTATTTGACGGCCTATGCGTTGGGGTTGCCGATGCTGGTGGCGCTGGCGATTGATCGGCTGTACATAGGTTCTCGCGTTCTGGCGCTGGCGATTCTGGTGCTGTTCGTCGGGGTCGAACTGGTGGGTGTGAAGAACAACGCCACGGTCGACAGCAATGATCAGTTCAGCGTGCTGGTCGACTACGTCAATCGACACTTCACCGAGGGTGACCGGATCGTCACCAGCGACATGATGTGGTACCTCAGCTACATCTACTACAACCGCACTGACGCGCAGATCCGTCTGTATACGCCACCAGCGGCGGATGGGCGTTCCACGCGTCCCAATGCCTACGGATTTGGCACTTTGGTCGGCGAGGAGGTTTTCCTCGATCAGCTTGGCGACGTGTCCAAGGGCAGCACGCGGATGTGGTTGATCGGCACGCTGGATGAACCCGATGAGTTTGCCGCGTTGCCTGAAGGCTGGCAGCGGCAGAGCGATGTCCATGCAGGCGGCGCATTTGCACGTTTGTACGTGAGGGAGCCGAGCGCCGATAAACCGGGCGGGTGATCGCAGGCTCAGGATTTGCCCGACAAATCCGCCATCCCCTTGAGCAATTCGATCGGCAACGGAAAGACGATCGTCGAGCTCTTGTCGCCGGCAATCGAACTCAGGGTCTGCATGTAGCGCAATTGCATGGCACCGGGCTGGCGGCCGAGCATTTCGGCGGCTTGCATGAGTTTTTCCGAGGCCTGCAGTTCGCCTTCGGCGTGGATCACCTTGGCCCGGCGTTCGCGTTCGGCTTCGGCCTGTTTGGCAATCGCACGCACCATCGATTCGTTGAGGTCGACGTGCTTGATCTCGACGTTGGCGACCTTGATGCCCCAGGCGTCGGTCTGGGCGTCGAGCACCTGCTGGATGTCGATGTTCAACTGCTCGCGTTCGGCCAGCAGTTCATCCAGCTCATGTTTGCCGAGCACCGCGCGCAGGGTGGTCTGCGCCAGTTGGCTGGTGGCCGAGAGAAAGTCTTCGACCTGAATGATCGCCTTCTGCGGGTCGAGCACGCGGAAGTACAGCACCGCATTGACCTTCACCGAGACGTTGTCGCGGGTGATCACATCCTGTGGCGGCACGTCGAGGACCACGGTGCGCAGGTCGACCCGGACCATTTGCTGCACCACCGGAATCAGCAGGATCAGCCCCGGGCCCTTGACCTGCCAGAACCGTCCGAGCTGGAACACCACGCCGCGCTCGTACTCACGCAGGATGCGGAAGGTCGACCCGGCGAGGGCGATCACCAACAGCAGCAGTGCAACGAAACCGATTTGCAGACCCATGATCACTCTCCGTGTCGCACCGCGTCAGTCGCGGCGACTTTCAGCAGTAAGCCCTTACGCCCGACCACGCGCACCGATTGCCCGGCGTGCAGCGGTGTCGTGCTCTGCACTTGCCAGTGTTCACCCTGCAATTGCACCCAGCCGTTGTGGGCGTTTTGCGCTTGCACGGTGGTCACCGCCGTCACGCTGCCGACCAGCCCGGCATCGCCACTGACGGCGTGGCGCGGGCGGGTTTTCAAGGCGCGGACGATCAACGCGATCAGCAGCAGGGCGCTGACCAGGCCAAGGCCGATGATCATCGGCACCGGCAACTCGGCGTTGCCCAGAATCAGCGCACCGATGACGAACATGATGATTCCGCCGAGGCCGATCACCCCGTAGTTGGGCAGCGCTGCTTCGGCGATCAGAAAGGCAATGCCAAGGGTGATCAGCCACAGGCCGACCGGATTGACCGCCGTCGGCAGGACATCAGCCGCGAGGGCTGAGCCGCTGGCCAGCAGTATCAGGAAAAACGTGCAACATCGGCTGTTCACGTGACCCTCCGGGAGAGTCATGGGGGTGTTTCCTTAAGTCTAGTTGAGCCTGACGTCGGATGAATTTTGATCAATAAGCGGATGTGTCCAATGAGCGGATTTCCCTTCATCAGCAACTGGCCGAACTAGACTCAGCAGAACAGGCACAACGTTCAGCGGGACACCGAGGTGCAGCATGCGTATGGCAAAAAAAGTGCAGAGCAGCCTGAACCGGGCGCATTGCGAATATGACATCGTGGCCCACCGCCACTCGGCCAGCAGCCTGGAAACCGCGCGGGTTTCCGGGGTGCCCGCCGAACGCGTGGCCAAGTCAGTCATTCTCGACGACCACCACGGGCATTACCTGATGGCCGTGCTGCCGGCCAGTCGGCATCTGGACTTGAGTAAAGTGCGCATTCGCGGCGAATGGCAGATCACCCGGGAGAGCAACCTGGCGCATATCTTCGATGACTGCGAACGCGGCGCGGTGCCGCCGCTCGGTGATTCCTACGGCCTGGACATGGTCATCGACCCGCTGTTGACCCGGCAGAAAGACATCTACCTGGAAGCCGGCAACCACAATTACCTGCTGCACATGAGCATGCCCGAGTTTCTGAAAATGGTGCCGCGTGCCGAGGTGCGGGAGTTGAGTCATTAAGTTTTGTAGCGCTTTCGCGGACGCCTTCGCGAGCAAGCCCGCTCCCACAGGTTGACCGCAATCCCCTGTGGGAGCGAGCCTGCTCGCGAATGATCTCCCACCCACCGCATTTTTGAAGGAGTCTTCCATGGAGCAGCCAACCCACAGCCTGCCATCCCTCTTCGAGCAGCTCGGCCTGAGTAGCGACCCGGTGAGCATCGACCAATTCATCGCCACCCATTCCCCGCTCAAACCCGAACTGCACTTGGCGGACGCGTTTTTCTGGAGCGAAAGTCAGGCGGACTTCTTGCGCGGCGAGATTCTTGATGATGCGGATTGGGCGGAGGTGGTGGATCAGCTGAACGTGCTGTTGCGCAAGGGGCGGGAGGGATGACCACTTGGCGGCTGAGCACATTTTCGGTTGTATGGAAGGTATAAATAGACCAATATCACGACCTCAATTAAGGTCTTTTATTATGCAAAGTGTTCTTGCCGATATGGCGGTCAGTGTTTCCGAATTGAAGAAAAATCCATCAGCAGTGCTGAGTGGCGCACATGGTGGTGCTGTGGCTGTGCTGAACCATAATCGCGTCATGGGTTACATGGTGCCAGCCGATGTCTACGAAGCCATGATGGAGCGGCTTGATGATTTGGAATTGGCTGAGATCGTCCGTTCCCGCAGTCATGAAACCCCCATTTCGGTAAACCTGGATGACCTATAAGCTCGAATTTCTGCCGTCTGCTCATCAGGAGTGGAGCAAGCTGGGTCATACGCTGCGAGATCAATTCAAGAAAAAGCTCGCTGAAAGGTTATCGCTGCCAAGGGTATCGGCTGATGCGCTTCATGGAATGCCTGACTGCTACAAAATCAAACTGAAGGCTTCTGGTTACCGTCTGGTCTATCAAGTGATAGATGAGCGAATCGTCGTTTCGGTAGTCGCTGTGGGAAAACGCGAGCGCAGCAGTGTCTATGAGAAAGCCAAAAAACGCTGAGTCGTCCAACCTCGGCGTTTTTTTCTCCCCTGACAACCTATTTGTTTCAAAACTTGACTGAAATTCCCCGCCAATGCGATATTGATAGTTAGCAAACTAACAGTGTGCATTTTCCCGTGCCGAATTCCCTCGACGCTCTCCAGATGAACATCAGCAGTGCCATGGTGGTGGCCGCCAGGCATTGGCGGAAGATCTGCCAGACCACGCTGGTCAACTATGGAATCTCCGAAGCCTGCGCCGTGCCGTTGTTGATGATCGGGCGGTTGGGCGAGGGCGTGCGTCAGGTGCAGGTGGCGCAGGCGGCCGGGATGGAGAGTCCGTCGCTGGTGCGTCTGCTCGATCAGTTGTGCCACGCCGGCTACGTCTGCCGCACCGAAGATGCGCAGGATCGTCGGGCCAAGTGCCTGAGCCTGACCGACACCGGCCGTGAACTGGTGCAAGCGGTGGAAAGCGAGCTGGTACGTCTGCGTCATGAAGTGCTCGAAGGCATCGACCAGAGTGATCTGGAGGCTACGCTTCGGGTACTGCGAGCTTTTGAGGCGGCCAATCCGCCTGTGGTGATCAATTCTTGAACGGTTTTTTCTCTGGCATCCCGCCTGCCCGCGACTGGTTCTACGGGGTCCGTACCTTTGCAGCGTCGATGATTGCGCTGTACATCGCCTTGCTCATGCAAATGCCGCGTCCGTATTGGGCGATGGCCACGGTGTACATTGTCTCCAGCCCGTTTCTCGGGCCGACCAGCTCCAAGGCGCTGTACCGCGCCATCGGCACTTTTCTCGGCGCGGCGGCGGCGGTGCTGTTCGTGCCGATGTTCGTGCAGAGTCCGTACGTGTTGGTGGTGGTGATTGCCTTGTGGACGGGGATTTTGCTGTTCCTGTCGCTGCACCTGCGTACCGCCAATAACTACGCACTGATGCTGGCCGGTTATACCTTGCCGCTGATCGCCCTGCCGACCGTGGATAATCCGCTGGCGGTGTGGGACGTGGCGGAAGCGCGCACCGAAGAGATTTTTCTCGGCATCGCCGTGGCGGCGGTGGTCGGCGCGATGTTCTGGCCGCGGCGTCTGGCGCCGGTGTTCAACGACGCGGTGGGCAAGTGGTTCGCCGACGCCACCACCTACAGCCTGAAGTTTCTCAGCCGCGACGTGCAGCCGGAACAGATCGCCGCGCTGCGCATGGCCATGGTCGCCAATTTCAACAGCCTCGAATTGATGATCGGCCAGTTGCCCCACGAAGGCGCTCGACCGCAAACCGTGCGCAACACCAAGGAATTGCGTGGACGGATGATCCACCTGTTGCCGGTGATCGACGCTCTGGAAGACTCGCTCTACGCCCTCGAACGGCGTACCCCGGAACTGGTGGAAAAGTTTGCCCCGCTGCTGACCGCGACCCAGCAATGGCTCGGCCATAACGACGCCGATCTCGAACGGTGGCAGGCGCTCAAGGATCAACTCCAGGCCCTGCAGCCAAGCTGCGAGGCGCTGGAAGATCGCAAGCAATTGCTGTTCTCCAACGCGATTTATCGCCTCGGCGAATTCATCGATCTGTGGCAGGACTGCCGCAGTTTGCAGGACGCGATTCTCTGCGAGCGCCAGGACAGCTGGCGCGCGGTTTACCGGCACTGGCGCCTCGGGCGGCTGACGCCATTTCTCGACCGCGGGATGATGCTGTATTCGGTGGCCTCGACCGTTCTGGCGATCATCGTCGCTTCGGTGCTGTGGATTCTGCTCGGCTGGCCGGACGGTGGCAGCGCGGTGATTCTGGCGGCGGTAGCGTGCAGTTTCTTCGCCTCGATGGACGACCCGGCGCCGCAGATCTACCGGTTCTTTTTCTGGACCGGGATGTCGGTGCTGTTCGCCAGCCTTTACCTGTTTCTGATTCTGCCGAACCTGCACGATTTCCCGATGCTGGTACTGGCGTTTGCGGTTCCGTTCATCTGTGTCGGCACCCTGACGGTGCAGCCGCGCTTCTTCCTCGGCATGCTCTTGACACTGGTCAACACCTCGTCGTTCATCAGCATTCAGGGCGCGTACGACGCGGACTTCTTCGCCTTTGTGAACTCCAACCTGGCCGGCCCTCTGGGCCTGTTGTTCGCGTTCATCTGGACCCTGATCGCCCGCCCGTTCGGCGTCGAGCTGGCCGCCAAACGTCTGACCCGCTTCAGCTGGAAAGACATCGTACGCATGACCGAGCCGGCCAATCTGGCCGAACATCGGCATCTGGGCGTGCAGTTGCTCGATCGTCTGATGCAGCACTTGCCGCGTCTGGCCATGACCGGCCAGGACACCGGCATCGCCATGCGTGAAGTGCGCGTCGGCCTCAACCTGCTCGATCTGCTGGCCTACACCCCGCGGGTAGAAGGCGCGCCGAATGCACTGCTGCAACAAGTGGTGGCTGAGGTCGGCGAGTATTTTCGCGCGTGTCTGAAGGCCGGCGAACGCTTGCCGGCGCCGAGCCCGCTACTGATGACCATGGACCGTGCGCGCCGCGCGCTCAAAGGCCACGGCGACGAAGAAACCCGGCTAAACCTGTTGCATGCCCTGAGCGGTTTGCGCCTGGCGCTGCTGCCCGGCGTGGAATTCGTCAGCACCAGCGATGCCGAAGAACCGCTGCCCGATGGAGCGCCCCTATGATCGGTGATCTGGATATCAGCGGGATTTTCCTGCCGACCCTGCTGGTGCTGATGGGCATCACCTATGTGTTGTTTTTGCTGGTGCACGGCGTGCTCACGCGTGTGCACTTTTACCGTCTGGTCTGGCACCGGGCATTGTTCAACGTGGCGCTCTACGCCGTGCTGCTGTACGGCGTGGACTCACTCAGTCGATACCTGATGACATGAAAAAACCGTTTCTGACTATCGGTCGCGTGGTCCTGACCCTGCTGATCGTGACTTTTGCCGTCGTCCTCGTCTGGCGCATGGTGATGTATTACATGTTTGCGCCGTGGACCCGCGACGGCCACATCCGCGCCGACATCATCCAGATCGCTCCGGACGTGTCCGGGCTGATCCAGCAGGTCGAGGTCAAGGACAACCAGTTGATCAAGCGCGGTCAGGTGCTGTTCAGCATCGATCAGGACCGCTTCAAACTGGCCCTGCGTCAGGCTAAAGCGGCGGTTGCCGATCGCGAGGAAACCCTGGCTCAAGCCCAGCGCGAAGCCAAGCGTAACCGTGGCCTGGGCAATCTGGTGCCGGCCGAACAACTGGAAGAAAGCCAGTCGAAAGTTGCCCGCGCGCAATCGGCGCTGGCCGAAGCGCTGGTGACAGTGGACAGCGCGCAGCTCAATCTTGATCGCTCGGTGATCCGCAGCCCGGTGGACGGTTACGTCAACGACCGTGCGCCGCGGGTGCAGGAATTCGTTACCGCCGGGCGTCCGGTGTTGTCGGTGGTGGACAGCAATTCGTTCCACATCGACGGTTATTTCGAAGAAACCAAACTCGACGGCATTCATGTCGGGCAGTCGGTGGATATCCGCGTGATCGGCGACAAGGCCAGGCTGCGTGGGCATGTCGAAAGCATCGTCGCCGGTATCGAAGACCGTGACCGCACCAGCGGCAACAACCTGCTGCCGAACGTCAACCCGGCGTTCAGCTGGGTGCGCCTGGCGCAGCGGATTCCGGTGCGCATCGCCTTTGACGAGGTGCCGGAAGATTTCCGCATGATCGCCGGGCGGACCGCCACCGTGTCGATCATCGACGATAAAACGCAGGAGCCTGTGCAATGAACAAGGCCCTGATGATCGCCGGGTTGGGCATGATGCTCTCGGCCTGTCAGATGGTCGGGCCGGACTATCAGCTGCCCGCTGACGCGGCGGTGCAGCGCAAGGACTTTCAGGGCGAACTGGCGGTGGAGGGCAAACCGGTGGTGTCAGCGCCGGTACCGGCTGACTGGTGGCGACTGTATAAGGACCCGCGTCTGGATCAACTGGTGCAGCAGGCCATGGCGTCCAACACCGATTTGCGCGTAGCGGCGGCGAACCTTCAACGGGCTCGCGCGCAAGTCGATGAGGCTGAAGCGGCGGGTGGCTGGAGCGCAGGCGTGAAGATGGGCGCGCAGCGTTTGCAGGAATCCGGGCAGGCGTTCTTGCTGCCGGAAAAAGTCCCGGTCGACAACGTCGGCGATATTGGCATCAGCGCGTCTTATCAGTTCGATCTATGGGGCACCCTGCAACGCGGTATCGAAGGCGCGAAGGCTAACGCCGATGCGACTCAAGCAGCGGCTGACACCGCACGCATCACTTTGGTGGCCGACGTGGTTCGCGCCTACACCCAAGTGTGCGCGGCCAACGAAGAGCGGGAAATTGCCCAGCACTCCCTCGACCTGCAATCGCAGAGCACTACGCTGATCCAGCGCCTGCGCGATGCCGGGCGTGGTGATGAAACCCAGGTCACCCGCTCGCAAACCCAATTCAAGTCGTTGCGCGCCGACCTGCCGCGCTATGAGGCAGCGCGTCAGGCCGGGTTGTTCCGCCTGTCGATGCTGCTGGCCAAACCGGTCGAGCAATTGCCGGCCGGTACCGCCACTTGTGCCGAACTGCCGAAAATTGCCCAACTGGTGCCGGTGGGCGACGGTGCGGCGCTGCTCAAGCGTCGTCCCGATATCCGTCAGGCGGAACGTCGCTTGGCGGCCTCGACAGCGGGCATCGGCGTCGCCACGGGCGAGCTGTACCCGGACATCAGCATCGGCGCGACCATCGGCACCGTCGGTCTTATTGACGACTTGGGCGATCCGTCGACCAACCGCTGGGGCTTCGGACCGTCGTTGAGCTGGAAGGTGCCGACCAACGGCGCCCGTGCGCGGATCCGTGAAGCCGAGGCCAACACCCAGGCCGCACTGGCGCATTTCGACGGAGTGGTGCTCAACGCCATCCGCGAAACCCAGACCGGTCTGGCCCAGTACAGCGCGCTGCTGCAACGCCGCGACGCTCTGGCCGATGCCGAGCAGTCGGCGAAACTGGCGGCGGACCAGACCCACCGCTTCTTCCAGGCCGGGCGCGAGTCGTTCCTCGCCGACCTGCAGGCGACCCGCACCTACACCGATGTCACCGCGCAGCTGGCCGCCGCCAACACCCAGGTCGCCATGAGCCAGATCGATTTGTTCCTCGCCCTTGGTGGCGGTTGGGAAAGCGGACGAACGCAAGCCTCAAGCGCCAGCAAACCCTGAAGCCGTTGCTATGCTTTGAAGTGTTGAAGGGGTGCCACGTGCAACGCACCCTTTCAGCGCACATTGCTAGCGCTGGTCTAGGGGAAACCAATAATGAAAAACCCTTACGCTCTCGGCTTCTGGTGCGCCCTGGTAGCGCTAGTGCTGCTATCGGCCACCTATTTCTACGGCATCATGCTGGCCCATCAGATCGACAAGGCCATGGTCTTCCTCGACAGCGCCACGGCGTTGATCGCGGTGATGGCAATTGTCGTGGTGGCCTGGGCGTCGATCCAGGTGCAGCGAGTCAAGAAAAGACAACTTGAACAAGGCAAGACCCTGGTGCTGATCTGGGACACCAAAGTCGCCCTGCGCCGGGTCGAAACCGTGTTCGACCGCTACTTCTGGGGCAGCTATTGGCAACCGGGACGGACCTTCGCCGAAGTCATGGGCGAACTCACCGGCACGCCGCTGGAAAAAAGCCTCGAAGCCCTGAAAAAGCAGTGTCTGGAGCTCGACAAGCAGATTGCCGATGAAGGCTGGCACTGGCTCAACAATGCCCGCGAACTGTCGGATGTCGCCACGGCCATGGCCCGTGAGCGCTATCAACTGGATTTCTGTGACCCGCGCGCTGACGGGCCGGGCGGGGCGGTGATCGATCGCGACTTTGAAGTGCTGGTGTATACCTGGACGGCGCGGTTGAAGAGCTTCGATCATCAACTCGATGAGATCGAGGTGCAGTATTCCTGATCTTCTGGGAATCCAGTGGCCCTATCGCGAGCAGGCTCACTCCTACAGGGGAACGCATTTCAATTGTAGGAGTGAGCCTGCTCGCGATAGCGTCCTCAAAAACACTGCAACTCTCCCCGCCTGTCAGCTGTCCACACTCCCCATAGACACTCTTTAACCTTTAAACATTGGGCCGCCTCGCGCTGCCAGTGCTAATCTCCACCGCTAATTTCAGCGGAGTCGAGCCGCGACCCGGTCACGGGTTCAGGGAAGACGACCACATTTTCAGCCACGGACATTGATCAGGTCATTCATGAATAAATCAGCAGGCGTGCTTCTCGGGATTGTTGTTGCCATCGGTGCGATCAGCGCCGGCGGGGCCTGGTACACCGGGACCAAGATTGAAGGCGTACTGAACAACGCCGTCAGCAACGCCAACAAAGAGCTGCAGACCGCGATGGCCGGCTCCAATGGCACCGCGTCGCTGGAGTTGGTGTCGCTGGAGCGGCACACCTTTACCAGCACCGCGCACTACCGTCTCAAGGGCGAGGGCGAGATGTTCGGCGACCAGCCGGTCGAGCTGCTGTTCGTCGACCACATCGAGCACGGCCCACTGCCGTTCTCGCGCCTGGTATCGCTGAAGTGGCTGCCGGTCATGGCCACCAGCAATTACGAGCTGGAAAAGAGCCCGGCCACCGAAAAATGGTTTGCCGCCACCAAGGGCGCCGCGCCGCTCAAGGGCGTGACCAACATCGGCTACGACGAATCCACCACCAGCAGCCTCGAGTTGCTGCCGCTGGAAACCGCGCTGGACGAGCAGTCGAGCCTGAAATTCTCCGGCCTGACCATGAACATCTCCGCCAGTGCCCAGGCGCAGAAGGTCAAGGCTGACGGCTACATGGACAACCTGAAACTGGTCACCGTGTCGCAGGATCAGGCACCGGTGCAGGTCGAACTCAACGGTCTGACCCTGGCCAGCAACCTTACCAAGAGCAGCTACGGCTACTACACCGGGGAAAACACCCTGGAGCTGACCAGCAGCAAAACCACCTTCGGTGCCAAGCAGTCGGTACTCGGCGTGAAGAACTTCGAAATGAAGAACCTCACTGAAGAGAGCGGCAGCAATGCCTCGGGCCGCGCTGACTACAAGGTGGGTGAAGTCACCCTCAACGACAAGAAAATCGGTTCGGCCAACATGGCCATGAGCCTGAAGAACCTCGACATCCCGTCGACCATGTCGCTGATGCAGATCTACCAGACCAAATTGCAGCCGTACGAGAAGGAAGCGGCGGCCGCTGCCGAAGCCGGCCTGCCGGCACCGGAACTGAACCTGACCGAAGCCGAGTCGGCACAGGTCAAGGCTGACCTGCAGAAACTGCTGGCCGCCAGTCCACAGATCGCGCTGGAAAACCTGTCGCTGAAAACCGCCAACGGTGAAAGCCGCGCCAGCCTGGTGATTGATCTGACCAAGCCACAGTCGATGGATCTGCCGCCGGATCAACTGGGTAAACAGTTGGTCGCGCTGCTGGACCTGAACATTCAGGTGTCCAAGCCGATGCTGATCGATCTGCTTAGCGTGCAAGCGCAGCTCGACGGTCAGACTGACGCCAAAGCCATCGTCGACCAGGCCAGCGCCGGTGCCGACATGTTCTCCGGCATGGCCGTCGGTTCGCAGTTGGCGACCGTCGATGGCACCAACGTCGTGACCAAGCTGCATTACGCCGCCAATCAGGTGGAGTTCAACGGCCAGAAAATGACCGTCGAGCAGTTCGTCGGCTTCCTGATGAGCAAGTTCGCTGGCGTCACGCAAGTGCAGTAATCCTGCGTTCTAAATAACAACGCCCGGCCTCTGATCCACAGACGCCGGGCGTTTTGCTGTCTGGTGTGCGGGTTTTTGTCTGAGCCGGCACCGCGATTCTGAACAATTATTGCGTTCTGGATATTCGACTACGCTTGCATGCAAGACTGCCTGACTAAGCTTGGCTGGGTCTCTTTTGACTCGGTCTCCGTTACGAATGGGCAAGGGGGGCATTGCGACCCGGCTGGCCATGTAAGGATGCTGACGAATGCCGCGTATTGATGTTCCTGTTTTACATCGTGGTTTACGCCCGTTGTTTCGCGTTGCGCTGTGCAGCCAGTTGCTCTGGCCGGCACTGGCGTTTGCCGATACGCCCTATGATCAGATGGTGCGTGATGCCCGTGCCGGGCAGACCACGCCTGCGCTGAACGTGCTGCGCCAGGTGCCACCGGGGCAATCGACCACCGGCCAGATCAGCGATCACCTGCAAATCGCCAGTTGGGCCGGCCTCGATGCCGAGGTGGTGCAGGTCTATGAGACCCAGGGCCGTGACCGGGTGCTGCCGGTGCAGGCACTGACCGCCACCGCACGCGCCTATCGCAACCTCAAGCGTTGGGAGCAGGCGACCCAGGTTTACAACAAGGCGCTGGCGCTGGAGCCGGACAACGCTGACCTGCAACTGGGGCTGGCGCTGACTCAGGCTGACTCGGGTAAACCCGACGAAGCCGTGACCCGCGCCAAGGCTCTGGTTGCCGCCAAACCCGACGATCCCTCACGCCGTCTCGCACTGGGCTATGCCCTGACCCGCGCCGGCAAGCAGTACGACGCACTGTTTGAATACGATCAGGCGTTCATGCGTGCCGGCAGCAAGCCGGAAGTCGCCCGTGAATACGTGGTCGCCCTGCAAAAGGCGCGGCTGCCGGAACCGGCGCTGCGCCTGGCCAATCAACGTCCGGGGCTGATCGACCCGGTCACCCTGCGCCGCCTCGAAGGTGATCTGGCTGCCGAACGCGTGCGTCTGGCCGAACTCGCCACCCGCAGCGAAAAAGAACGCTATGTGATCGCCGACCGCGCCTTGGCCGATTACGACAAATTGCTCGCCACCTGGACCCCGGACGCCAGCGCCCACGATGACGTGATTCGCTGGCGCATCGACCGCATGGGCGCACTCAAGGCGCGGGCGCGCACCGCAGACGTGATCAATGAATATCAGAAGCTGCAAAGCGAAGGCGTGAAGATTCCGACCTACGCCTTGCGCTGGGTGGCGGCGTCGTATCTGGATCAGCGCCAGCCGGAAGTCTCCACTGACCTGTATCGCCAGGTGCTGTCGGCGCCGGACGCCGATGTCGGTGATCGCCTCGAAGACACCACCGCGTTGTACTACTCGCTGCTGGAAAGTGATCGCGCCGAAGAGGCCCGCAAGGTCGCTGACGATCTGGCCAAGTCGCAGAAACCGCGAGTCGAACTCAAGGGCCTGCCGATCGGCAACCCCAACGATGAATGGATGGACGCGCAGCAACTGGCGGCGCAGGCCGGTACCTACGGTTCCGATCTGCCGCACGGCGAGGAACGCCTGCAGACACTGGTCGATCAGGCCCCGGGCAACCTCGGATTGCGTCTGGCCCAGGCCGATCTGTACCTGGCCCGACAGTGGCCACGCCGCGCCGAAAACCAGCTCAAGGAAACCGAAAGCATGGCCCCCCGCGACATGGGCCTGGAGCTGGCTCAGGCGCGTACCGCGATGACCCTGCAGGAATGGCGGCAAATGGATGCGCTGACCGATGACGTGGTCGAGCGTTTCCCCGACAACCGTCAGGTGCAGCGCGCGGCCCGCGAGCGCGAAGTGCACGACATGTCCGAACTGCGCGTCGAAGCCTACGGCGGCAAGGCCAACGGAGGCGGCGGCAGCGGTGGTGCGGGCGCGGTCAGTGGCAGCCGCGATTTCGGCATCCAGAGCACCCTGTACAGCCCGCCGATTGATGAAGACTGGCGGGTGTTCGTCGGCGCCGGTTATGCCACCGGCGATTTCGCCGAAGGCACCGGCACCGACCGCTTCCAGCGCGTTGGCCTGGAACGGCGCACCCGTGACATGAGCCTGGAAGCCGAAGTTTCCAATCACGATTACGGTTACGGCGCCAAACAGGGCGCACGCATCGCGATTGCCCGCGACATCAACGACCACTGGCAGTACGGCGGCAGCTTCGCCTACCTGTCGGCCGAGACGCCGTTGCGTGCGCTCAACAGCGACATCAAGGCCAACGGCGGCAACGCGTTCATCCGCTGGCGCGCCAACGAGAGCCGCGAGTGGCGCCTGTCGGTCAGCCCGTCGCACTTCAGTGATGGCAACAACCGCGTCGAGGCCTTGCTCACCGGGCGCGAGGGCGTCTACAGCGCGCCGAACGTACAGGTCGATGCCGGTCTGGAGGTCGGCACCAGCCACAACTCCAATTCCGAGGATGTGCCGTACTTCAACCCGAAGTCGGACTTCAGCGTCATGCCGACGGTCAACGTCAACCATGTGCTTTACCACCGCTACGAAACCTCCTGGAGCCAGCAATTCCAGGCCGGTGCGGGTACCTACAGCCAGCGTGACCACAGCACCGGCGGCATGGCGATGCTCGGCTACGGCCAGCGTTATGCCTGGAACGACGTGTTCGAGGTGGGCGGCTTGTTCAGTGTGATCAACCGGCCCTACGACGGTGATCGGGAGACCGATCTGCGTCTGCTTGTCGACCTCACTTTCCGCTTCTAGAAGAGTTTGAAGATGCCTTTGATGACGCGTTTCATCCTTCTGCTGGGAGTGCTGCTGATCAGCGCCTGCGCCCAGCAAGCCCCGGCTTTCGCGCCGCCGTCGCAACGTCCGCTGGCGGCCAGTGAAAAACCCTGGCCGAAAAACCACGTGCTGGGCATCGCCTATCACGACGTCGAAGATCGCGACCCCGATCAGGCCGTGGTGGCGGTGCGCACCGAGCGCATGATCGAGCAGCTCGCGTGGCTGCGCGAGAACGGCTACCAACCGGTCACCGTCGACCAGATCATGGCGGCGCGCAAGGGCGGCCCGGAACTGCCGGCCAAAGCGATCCTGCTCAGCTTCGACGACGGTTATTCGAGCTTCTATACCCGCGTGTTGCCGGTGCTGCGTGCCTACAACTGGCACGCCTTGCTGGCACCGGTCGGCACCTGGATCGACACCCCGCTCAATCAACCGGTGGATTTTGCCGGCGCACCCCGCGCACGCTCCGACTTCCTGACCTGGGATCAGGTGCGGGAAATCTCGCAGTCGGGTCTGGTGGAAATCGCCGCACACACTGACGCCAGCCACAAAGGCATCCTCGCCAACCCGCAAGGCAACATGCAGCCGGCGGCGGCCACCCGCCGTTACGATCCAGTCACCAAACGCTACGAATCCGAGGCCGATTTCCAGGCACGAATCCGCAATGACGTCGCGACCATTTCGGAGAAGATCCGCAAGGTCACCGGCAAGAAACCGCGAGTCTGGGTCTGGCCGTACGGCACGGCGGACGGTACTTCGCTGACCGTGGTCGGCGAGCAGGGCTACGAAATGGCCCTGACCCTGGACGACGGTCTCGACGCTCTCGACAACCTGATGAGCAGCCCGCGTTTCCTGGTGGCCTCCGATCCTGACGGCGAGCATTTCGCCAACAGCATTGTTGGCGTGCAGTCGGATTTCGCCATGCGTGTGGTGCACGTCGATCTCGACAACGTTTATGACCCGGATCCGGCGCAGCAGGAAATCAACCTTGGCAAGCTGATCCAGCGCATGGCCGACATGGGCGCCAACACCGTGTTCCTGCAGGCCTTCGCCGATCCGAAGGGCGACGGGCTGGTGCACTCGCTGTACTTCCCTAACCGTCATCTGCCGGTGCGCGCCGACATTTTCGATCGCGTTGCCTGGCAACTGCGCACTCGGGCGCACGTGAAAGTGTTCGCGTGGATGCCGGTGCTGAGTTTCGGCCTCGATTCGAAGCTGCCGCGTGTTACGCGCTGGGATCCGAAGACCGGCAGCACCTCGGTCGATCCGGGCCAGTATCAACGCCTGTCGCCATTCGATCCGCAAGTACGGCGGATCATCGGTGAAATCTACGAAGACGTGGCGCGTCTGACCTCGGTCGACGGCATCCTTTATCACGACGACGCGGTGCTCTCGGACTTCGAAGACGCCAGTCCGGAGGCCTTGAAAGCCTATACGGCGCACGGTTTGCCGGGTTCGATCGCCGCCCTGCGCGATGATCCGGCGGCGATGCAGCGCTGGACGCGCTTCAAGAGTAAATACCTGATCGATTTCACCAACGAACTGACTGCCAAGGTGCGTGCGATCCGTGGCCCGCAGGTTCTGACCGCACGCAACCTCTTCGCCGAACCGGTGCTCAATCCTGAGAGCGAAGCCTGGTTTGCGCAGAACCTCGACGACTTCCTCGTGACCTACGACTGGACGGCGCCGATGGCCATGCCGCTGATGGAAAAACAGACCCAGGCGCAATCCGGCCCGTGGCTTGAAGAACTGGTGGCGAAGATCAAACAGCGCCCCGGTGCACTGGATCGCACAGTCTTCGAACTGCAGGCCCGCGACTGGACGAAAAAGGATCAGGCCGACATCGACGGCACCCAATTGGCCGACTGGATGGGCCGGCTCAAGCGTCAGGGTGCGACCAGTTTCGGTTACTACCCGGACAACTTCCTCGACAACCTGCCGGACCTGAAAACCGTAAGGCCTGCGCTCTCCAACAAATGGAACCCATGACATGCTGGATAGACTGTTAGCCCTGCTTGTTCTGGCGCTCGTCCTCGGCGTGCCGCTGGGGTTGATCTTCCTGGTCACCGGGCAATTCCTGATGGACTTCGTGTTCTTCTACCCGTTGTTCATGTCCGGCCTGTGGATTGCCGGCGGCCTGTATTTCTGGCTGCACTGGGAACGCCACTGGCCATGGAAGGACGACACTTTGCCGCCGCCACTGGAAGGCGAGCCGCTGATCTCGATCCTGATCCCTTGCTACAACGAAGGCGAAAACGCTGCCGACACCATTCACGCGGCGCTGGCCCAGCACTACCCGAACATCGAAGTCATCGCGATCAACGACGGCTCCAAGGACAACACCGCCGAAGTGCTCGACCGGCTCGCCCAGGAAGACCCACGCCTGCGGGTGCTGCATCTGGCAGAAAACCAGGGCAAGGCTGTGGCCCTGCGCATGGGTGCGATTGCTGCGCGCAGCGAATATCTGGTGTGCATCGACGGTGACGCGCTGCTGGCGCCGAACACGGCGGCCTATCTGGTGGCGCCGATGCTCGACAACGCGCGGCTTGGCGCAGTGACCGGCAACCCACGGATTCGCACACGTTCGACCCTGGTCGGGCGGGTACAGGTCGGTGAGTTCTCGTCGATCATCGGTCTGATCAAGCGTACGCAACGGGTGTTCGGGCGGATCTTCACCGTGTCCGGGGTGATCGTCGCGTTTCGTCGTACCGCGTTGAACCGGGTCGGCTACTGGAGCCCGGACATGATCACCGAAGACATCGACATCAGCTGGAAGCTGCAACTCGATCACTGGAGCATCTTCTACGAGCCGCGCGCGCTGTGCTGGATCCTCATGCCGGAAACCCTGCGCGGTCTGTGGAAGCAGCGCCTGCGCTGGGCCCAGGGCGGTGCCGAGGTGCTGTTCAAGAACATTCGCGGGATCTGGCAGTACCGTCATCGTTATTTGTGGCCACTGCTGTTCGAGTACTGCCTGTCGACCGGGTGGGCCTTCACCTTCCTGCTATCGGTGATCTTTTGGGGCGTGGGCAAGTTCGTGGTCATGCCGGAATCGATTGCCGTGCATCACCTGATGCCCCCGGCGTTCACCGGCCTGTTGCTGGCGTTCGTCTGCCTGGTGCAATTCGCGGTCAGCATCATTATCGACCGGCGCTACGAGCCGGGTCTGGGCCGAACCATGTTCTGGGTGGTCTGGTATCCGATCGCGTTCTGGCTGGTCAGCCTGCTCACCACCTTGGTCAGTTTCCCCAAAGTGCTGTTTGGTCAACACCAGAAGCGTGCACGCTGGGTCAGCCCTGACCGGGGTATCAAACCGGTCGGCGACGACGAAGAGGAGGTCATCAAATGAAAATCATCCGGACCCGCCAGCGGCCCTTCCTGGTGGTGGTCGATGTGGTCCTCACCGTGCTGGCCTGGGTCGGCCTGCTGTTTCTGCTGATTCGCGGACTGTGGCCGTTGATCGAGACCCACGCCGGTGGGCCGCGCATCGATAATTCGGCATTCGAGGCTCTGGGTACGTTGCAGATCTACCTGTGGGTGGCGCTGGTCAACGCAGTGATCCTGATTGGTTGGGCGCGTTATCAGCAGCGCAAAAGCAGAAGCTTCGCCCAGCGTCGCCTGCCGGCACCGGTGGTCGATGATGAAGGGCTGAGCAAGAGTTTCCGCCTGTGCGATGACCGCCTGGAGAAGCTGCGTACCCCAGGAGTGATGACCATCCACAACGACCAGGAAGGTGATATCAGCCATGTGGTGCTGAACTTTCGTCCACTGGCACCGACGGAATTGCCGCCACCGCTGGCGCCGCTGGAACATCCCCGGGTGATCTTTCTGCACGCCGAGGATGACGCAAACCGTGATCCGATAAATCGGCCCACCTGAGTTTCCACATCGTCGAGCGTTCAGCTGCGAATCAGCCGCCAAGCCTCCTCCATGGTGAGCGGCTGCTTTATCCGTTCGGCCAGCATCGCCATGGCCCGCTCCTCCTCGCAAGCCACAGCGGCAACCACCACGCCGTTGTGGCCGAACAAGCCAATAAAGGGCGGATGCTCGGGCTCGCCCTTGAACTCGATTTCATCCCACTGGCTGGCGTGGCCCAGGTAGTCGTAGTTCCTGCCGAAGTGCCAGGTCCAGAAAAACGGCACATCCAGATAATGCTCATCGGCGCCCAACATGTTGGCGGCAGCGATGCGTGCGTGCTGCTGGGCCAGGCGCCAATGTTCGATGCGTTGCGGCTGGCCGCTCAGGGTGAACGTGGCGATATCGCCAATCGCCCATAGACCTTCGCAGACCCGCAGACCAGCATCGACGCGCAGTGACTGGTCTTTCTCCCTTGGCAGCGAAGCGAACGCTTCTGTGGCCGGATGCACACCAACCCCCGCCAGCACCAGATCCGCCGAAACGCGCAAACCGTTATCCAGCAGCACCGCCTCGACTTTGCCATCACCGGTGATTTCCCGGGCTTCGTGATCGGTGATGAATTTCACCCCGTGTTGTTCATGCAGCGCACGGATCGCCTTGCCCACCGCTTCGCCGAACTGCGCGGTAAACGGGATGGCGTGGCGGGCGATGACCGTGACATCGAGGCCGAACTGACGCAGGGCCGAGGCGCATTCGAGGGCGATAAAGCTGTCGCCGATGATCAGCGCCCGCTGCTCGGGTTTGGCGGTGCGCATGATCTGTTCGGCCTGGGCTTTCGAGCGCAGGACGAACACCTGCGGCAGGTCGGCGCCGGGCAGTTGCAGCGGATTGGGCTCGCCGCCGGTGGCGAGCACCGCGGCGTCGTAACCAAGGGTCTGGCCATCCTTCAAATGCAGGGTTTTCGTTGTTGCGTCGAGGGCCGAAATTTCGCCTTGCCGGCGTTCGATGCGCTGCTCCTTATAAAAGCTTTCATCGCGCAGCGGCGGGGTTTCCTGCGCCGACATCTCGCCGGCGAGGACGAATTTGCTCAGCACCGTGCGGTCGTAACCGGCGTCCGCTTCGCGGTCGATCATGACGATCCGGCCGCCGAAACCTTTCTCCCGCAGAGCCGCCGCACATGCCGTGCCCGCTGCACCTGCGCCGACAATCACAAAGGTGCGCGGATCGTCGGCCGGAGGCGTGTGCGCATCCGGCAGCGGTTGATCATCGACCCAGACTTCCTCGCCGCGCAGTTCCAGCGGATAACGCTTGAGACTGTCGAGGGCCGGCGGTTCGCACAACGCGCCATCCTCGGTGCGAAACGCGGCTTTGTGCCAAGGGCAGATCAGGCGTCCGTTGCACAGCGCGCCGTCAGCCAGTGGCGCCCCGGCATGTGGGCATTCGCCTTGAAATGCGCGCAGTTGGCCATTGGCGTGGAGCAGGACAATCTTGCGTTCGCCGATTTCGACTTGCAGGCCACGGTCTTCGGGGACATCGGCGACACGGGCTACACGGTGCAGGCTCATGTTCGTGCTCCTGACAGGCATTTCTCTTACGAGTTTGCGCCGCCGTGCGAGGTTCAGCCAATTGCCACTGCCAAGGTACGAACGGTACAGCTATAGTTTGCAGGCCGACGAAGGCCCAACTGCACAAGGTACTCCCGGAATGACCCGATTGACCTCTCTCAACCCTTGGCTGGCGGCCGTCGCCGTCGCCCTTTGCGTGCAGTTTCCGGCGCAGGCGGCCGAGCGCTTTACCCTCGACATCCCCGGTGTCTCGGACAACCGTCTGTTCACCTCGGCCGCCGCGAGCGATGCGACCGGTTGCGGTGGCAAGAACCAGTCCCCGGCACTGGCCTGGAACGCCGGGCCTGCCGGCACTCTGAGCTACGCGATCGTCATGCACGACCCGGACGGTCAGAAAGGTGCTGGCGTCGATCACTGGATTCACTACGGCATCAAGGCCACCACCCGGCAGATCCCGGCCGGCGTCGGCGCCAAATCCGCTCTCGAAGGCATGGGCGGTACCAACAGTAAAGGCACCACCCATTACATCGGGCCGTGCCCACCGGTTGGCGACAGCGCCCACCACTACATCATTCAGATTTATGCCCTGGATCTGGCCCCGGACGCCTTGCCCGCCGGCCTGACCCGCGCCGAGCTGATGGACAAAATCAAAGGACACGTACTGCGTAACAGCAGCGTGGTGCGGCGTTATCACCGCTGAAAATATTTTCAGCGGCGCTTAACCCGATCTGAAGGGGCTGCCCGTCTCAGTGGATGAATGGATCACTTTCATCCCGAGGTCAGCCCCCATGTCCCGCTCCCTGCCTTTTCTGCGACCCGTTGCCGTCGGTGTGTTGTTGACCGTCGCCGGTTGCGGCGTGTCTTCCAATCCCGAATCGGCTGCCGTTCCGGCGCCGGCCCAGCCACAGGCGTCGCTTCAGCATGAGGCGCTCGTTACCGACAGTGCGCTGGCCAAGCGCAGTGCGCGTCCGGCGCCGATTGCCAGTTTCGCGGCGATGCCCGCCCAGGAAAGTTATCCACAAGGCTATCGCGACGAGCAGCGCGAGCAGTATCAGGCGCTGGCCGACAACCCGATCCACAACGTGGCCGAGGCCCCGGTCTCGACCTTCAGCGTTGATGTTGATACGGGTGCCTACGCCAACGTCCGGCGCTTGCTCAATCAGGGACGTTTGCCGCCGGAGGGCGCGGTGCGACTGGAAGAGATGGTCAATTACTTTCCCTATGACTACGCGCTGCCCAGCGATGGTTCGCCCTTCGGCGTAACCACCGAACTGGCCGCCACCCCGTGGAATCCGCACACCCGCCTGCTGCGCATCGGCATCAAGGCCTCCGACCGGGCTGTAGCGGAACTGGCCCCGGCGAACCTGGTGTTTCTGGTGGATGTGTCCGGCTCGATGGATCGCCGCGAAGGGCTGCCACTGGTCAAAAGCACGCTGAAGTTGCTGGTCGATCAGTTGCGCGAGCAGGATCGGGTGTCGCTGGTGGTGTATGCCGGCGAATCCCGTGTGGTGCTGGAGCCAACGTCCGGACGCGAGAAAGCCAAAATTCGCACAGCCATCGAGCAATTGACCGCAAGCGGTTCAACCGCTGGTGCGTCGGGCATCGAACTGGCCTATCAAATGGCCCAGCAGGCGTTCATCCCCAAAGGCATCAACCGCATCCTGTTGGCCACCGACGGTGACTTCAACGTCGGCGTGAGCGACTTCGACAGCCTCAAACAAATGGCTGTGGATAAACGCAAAACCGGGATTTCCCTGACCACCCTGGGTTTCGGTGTGGATAACTACAATGAACACTTGATGGAGCAGCTGGCCGACGCCGGTGACGGCAACTACGCCTACATCGACAACCTGCGCGAGGCGCGCAAAGTGCTGGTGGATCAACTCGGTTCGACCCTGGCGGTGGTGGCGAAAAACGTCAAATTGCAGGTGGAGTTCAACCCGGCGCAGGTCAGTGAATATCGCCTGCTTGGCTACGAAAACCGCACCTTGAAGCGTGAGGATTTCAGCAATGACAAAGTCGATGCCGGTGAAGTCGGCGCAGGACACACGGTGACCGCGCTGTATGAAATTGTTCCGATAGGTGAGAAGGGCTGGCTGGAACCGCTGCGCTACGGTAAATCGGAGAAGGTGGTTGCTGCGAAGGATGGAGAATTGGCGATGCTGCGTGTGCGTTATCAACAGCCCGAAGGTGGGAAAAGTCTGCTGATCGAGCGGCCGATTGCCAATCAGCTCGCACCGGCCAGTGAGGACCTGCGTTTCGCGGCGGCGGTGGCGGCGTTTTCCCAGCAGCTCAAGGACGCCCGCTACACCGGCGACTTCAGGCTCAAGGACACCGAAACCCTGGCCCGTGGCGCTAGGGGCGAGGACCGCTTCGGCTTGCGCAACGAGTTCGTGCAACTGGTGGAACTGGCGCAAAGCCTGCGCGCCTCAACCGCATCGAATGCGATGCCCACTGAGCGACGGATTGAATAGTGAGTCGTCTGAAAGGCTTCATCAGTCAGCTGTTTGCTTCACCAGACAGCCCGGCCGCCGGCAGCGATGAAACCCTGCTGGCGCGTTATCGCGAGGGCGACGGCGCGGCGTTCGAGATTCTGTACGCGCGCCATCGTCAGGGTTTGTATCGGTTTCTGCTTGGATTGAGCGGCAAACCGGAACTGGCTGACGAAGTGTTTCAGGACACCTGGCTGAGCCTGATCCGCAGCACCAGTCAGCCACAGGGCCGGGCGACGTTTCGTACATGGCTGTTCCAGATTGCGCGCAATCGGCTGATCGATCACTGGCGCAAACACGGCGCACATCAGCCGCTGCACGACAGCTACGACGAACAGCTGCATGCGATTGGCGACGAGACCAATGATCCCGAACAATTACTGAACCTCAGCCGCGACAGCCAGCGCCTGAAAAGCGCTCTGCAAACCTTGCCTGCCGACCAGCGTGAAGTGTTCCTGCTGCGTGCCCACGGCGACCTCGACCTGGCACAAATCGCCAGCCTCACCGAAACACCGCTGGAAACCGTCAAGAGCCGCTTGCGCTACGCCCAGCAAAAACTGCGTCGGCTGCTGGCCGAGGAGGTACTGACATGACTGACGCCCGCCAGACACCCGAAGAATCTGTGATCAAACATGTACGCGAACAGCACAATGTTGAACCGCCGGCGCACCTTGATGCGTTCATCCTCAATGCTGCTCACCGCGAAACACCCGTGCCCAAGCCAGGCCTGTGGCAACGCTGGCTGCGGGCCTGTCAGAAACCGCGTTGGCAGGTCGCATTCGCCAGCGTGGTCGGTGTGGCACTGATGCTGTCGCTGGTGCCACACACGCCGGAACCACAACCGCAATTCGACTTCGCCCCGGCGGCCAAACCGGCTGCACCACTGGCGCGTAAACAAGCCCCCGAGGCGCAATCACTGCCCGCTCCACCCGCTGCGGCCATGTCCGCGCCGGCGCCGATGATGGAAATGGCCGCGCCGATGCAAAGCGACGCGATCAGCGCCGACCAAGCCAAACTCAACAAACGCGCCGCCGCCCCAGCCAACGGCCTAGATACGCAGCTGCGCGAAGTCCTGCGCCTGCGCGACTCCGGTCAGTCGCAAGCCGCTGACGCGCTATACAACAACCTGCACAAACGCTACCCCGGCGTGGACCTCGACCGGCGACTCGAAAAAATCCGCCAGAACTGACCGCTTGTTCACCCAGCCATTTGGCATTGCCCGGCAAAAACGCGCACTATCGGGCCATGGCTGAAGCGCTGGAGAACAAAGTGGCAGCAAAAATCGACCGCATCGCCCAACTCCTCAACTGCCCGCAGAAGGGCGAGGAGATGCGGCGCGCGATTACTGAGGCGCGCAAGGAGTTTCTGCTGAACCAGTCGGAAGAAGACGTCGTGGAAGAAGATGAGGTTTTCGAGGAGGTTGGGGAAGAAGAGGAAGACGACGATTACGACGATTACGACGAGTTTGACTGGACGACGGAGTGACGGATAACCATGGAGCTCCACCACCCTCAAACTACCGAGCGCTGGGGGGGGGCGGACAGTGATGCTAGAAAAACAACGGTCGAGTTTCTTGGGGCTACCCAAGAAACCACCTCAGAAACTACCCAAGAAAGCAGCCTGACCCGACACCAGTCAGAGGATCCAACCGTCAAGTTTTACTTGATAGTTGCCCAGTTGAGCATCGCTTGAGAGCTAGAGCATCAGAGATAGCCGCATGCGCGGTTTTCGATCATGAATGCATATGCCTATTTATGTTCAACTGTTGCTAAGTCGCTAAGTACAAGGGCGGCCATCCCATCCAGCCGAGCTTTGACCTTTTCCCAATGCGGCATGACTTGTTTCATTAACCGATAAAACCGCTCGCTGTGGTTGTGTTCGGCGATATGGCAGAGCTCGTGAAGAATCACGTAGTCAATGCATTCCCGCGGCGTTTTAACCAAGTGGGGATTCAAGGTAATCCGACCATTGGGTGAGCAACTGCCCCACTGAGTCTGCATCGTCTGAATACGTAAAGGCGGCTCGTCTACGACCCATAGGGTTTGCTCAAGTACAGCTTGTAGACGCCGATTGAACACGTCACGAGCCCTAACCCTGTACCAGGCTCTGAGATGCTCACGCACAGTCTCGGCCTTCTTCTGCCTGACAGAGATTTCCAGCTTTCCCCTCAGCAAGCGTACTTGCGGAACATCAGCAGGGGCCTCTATCACCTTGAGTACGTGTTGTTTGCCCAAGTAGTAATGACTTTCTCCACTGATGTACTGGCGCGGTGTCACGTGCGCCGAATTGGCTCGGAATTGCCTCAATTGTTGGTAGATCCAACGCCCGCGTTTCTTCAACGCCTGCAGCACTTCCTCATCGTTCGCGCTGGCAGGTGCCTGTACCGATACTCGACAGTCCGGGTCGACCTTGATCAGCATACGCGGCACTTGTCGTGCTTTGGGTGCGCGCTCCACAACAATGAGTTCGTCGGCGTAGTGAAAGCTAAGCCAGTGTTTCGCAGCGCGTCCATGAGCTTCCGGCAGAAGAATGGGAACGCTCATACCGCTCCCAGTCCTACGCGAGTGATCTGAACCACCGTTTCGACGATGACTTTCGCTTGATCCATTCCAGCACCGATTGCCTTGCACTCCTTGAACATCAGCGGCAGCAGTTTCTTGCGAATATCTGCTTCAATGTTTTGCGGATTAATCGAGTGTTCGGCAACGGACGCTGCAACCATTTCCTCCAGGCTGAAGGCTAGCTTGACCCACATGTCCTGAGCTTGTGCATCGAGTGCTGCAAACGTATCAGGCAGGGTCTTCTTGAACACGCCGTAGTAAGCCTGCGCATGTTTGTTACCCTCAAACGCATCCGGTAGCTCATCCAGTTTGCGCGTTTGCACCTGCTGCTCGAACTCGTGAAACAACATGTACTGCTTGAGTGGGTGATCGAAGAGCTTTTCTGCTTCCTCAATAGCCTGACGCAGTAGTTTGGAAAAGGCCTCCTGAGCATACGGATCGTCTTTAAGATCCTGCTCAATCATCTTGCTAACCCGAGTCTTGATGATGTCAGTCTCGTTTCGGGTTTTTTCCTCAGGCCAGTCCTCAGGCTGTTTCTGCCCCATTCTGCCGACTTCATATGTGCCTTTGGGTTCGCGCACCTCTACACCGACCACATGTTTATCCAGCAGCTTACGCACCCGTTCGGCGTATTCGTCGTAGCTGATGGTTTCGCCCGCGTCTTGCTTGGCGAGCATTCTCAAGCTGGAAAGCTGCTGGAGGGTTTCCTTGTAGTGCGTTCGATCCGCTTCGCTGAAGCTGGTGTCTTCGAAAAACGAAGCCGACTGCAACGCTACTTTCAAGCAAGACGCGAACTCGGTCAGGGCGTCGTAGAAATCCTCACGAACCTTCAGATTGATATCTACAAACTCGCCATCAAGCTCTTGCATCCTCGGCACCAGCACATGACGCAGTTGCTCGATATCACCCTTGTTTTTAACGTTGGCAAAGATTGCCCACAGATTTTTGTAGAGAGAGGGCAGGCGTTTGTACTCACTGCTCATCGGATCGTAGAGACCGGCGATGTCATTGATGTCATAGCCGCCCTGGGTGCGGGATGCCAAGTCCTGGTACTTCTGAATCGTGGTGTCGAGTTCAGTGAGGATGCCGCGATAGTCAATCAGCAAGCCGAACTTCTTCAGTGGGTGCAACCGATTGACCCGAGCAATGGCTTGAATAAGGTTGTGCTCTTTAAGCGGCTTGTCGATGTACAAAACGCTGTTCTTTGGTTCATCGAATCCGGTCAGCAGTTTGTCTACAACGATCAGAAGTTTGAGCGAATCATCCTTTTCGAAGCGCTCGATCACCTGCTTGGTATAGGTCTGCTCGTTAGTGCTACCAACGTTTTTGTTCCACCATTGGGTCACTTCCGGAATGTTTGACTCGTCGACTTCCAGATTGCCCTCACGGCTATCCGGCGGGCTCATCACGAGAGCGCTTTCGAATAAACCTGCTTCATCCAGATACTTCTTGTACTTGACTGCCTCAGCCTTGCTTTCACAGGCGAGCTGTCCTTTGAGACCGTTGTCGACGTTTTTCACAAAGTGGTTGGCGATGTCCAAAGCGATCAGCCGAATACGGTCTTCAGCGGAATAGATTCGCTGTTTTTTGGCAAATTTGCGCTTCAGATCTGTCTTCTGCTCTTCCGTAAGACCTTCGGTAATGCGTGCAAACCAGCTGTCTATCGCTCGGTCGTTTACATCCAGATCAGGTCTACGCTCTTCATAGAGAAGTGGCGTAACCGCTTTGTCCTCCACCGCTCTCTGCATGGTATAGGCATGAACAATGGGGCCAAACTTGTTGGTGGTTTTGTCTTTTTTCAACAGTGGCGTGCCGGTGAACGCGACGAACGCCGCATTCGGCAGCGCTTGTTTCATGCGGATGTTGTTTTCTCCGCCCTGGCTGCGATGACCTTCGTCGATCAACACAATAATGTCAGAACTCGTATTGATGCATTCCGGCAGTTTGGTGGCGCTGTTGAATTTCTGGATCAGCGAAAAAATGATGCGCTCATGACCGCGACCGATCTGTTCGGCGAGGCGAGTGCCAGAGGTCGCCATGGCAGACACCCAGTCTCTTTTGCCGGAGAGTTCACCACTTGAGGCGAAGGTTTTGCTCAACTGGTTTTCCAGGTCAATGCGGTCGGTGACCACCACGATGCGGCATTGTTTTAGGTCGTCGTGAAGTATTAAAGCCTTACTCAGAAACACCATAGTGAAGGACTTGCCTGAACCGGTGGTGTGCCAGATCACCCCACCCTCACGGCCGCCGTCCTTGCGTTTGAGACGGACGCGCTCGATCAATCGCTTTATCCCGAAAACCTGTTGATAGCGCGCGACGATCTTGCCGGCCTTTTGGTCGAACAACGTGAAGTAACGCGTCATCTCCAGCAAGCGAGTAGGGGATAGCAGACCAATCAACAATTGATCCTGCCCGGTGACTGCCAGCTCTCCGCCCGCCAATAGTCCTTCATACCAAGTAAGGTCATCGGGATTGCGATGAGAAAACAGTGCGTTTTTCTGTTCAGCGCTCAGGGGCTGATTCTTGATGGCGTGCTGTTTGGCAGTGCCGAGATCTTCATCGCGCCAGGCCGCCCAAAACTTCTGATCGGTTCCGCACGTTGCGTAGCGGCCATCCCTGCCATTGATCGAGAGTAGCAGTTGGCTGTAGGCAAACAGTCGTGGAATTTCATCGTGGCGCTGGTTGCGCAGGCTTTGTGATATCCCGGCATCAATGGTCGGGCCTTTCTTGGCGTGACCATCCGGGCGCTTGGCTTCAATCACCACCAACGGGATACCGTTAACAAAGCAAACGATATCCGGCCTCCGAGTATCCACTCCACCGCTGCGCAGCACGCGGAATTCTTCGGTGAACACAAAGCTGTTGTTGGACAGATCCTGCCAATCAATCAAAGCAATAGTCGGATTCGCCCGTTTGCCATCAATGAACTCGGTCACCGAAATGCCATACAGCAAGTGGTTGTAGAGTTTTTCATTGGCCGCCTGCAATCCTTCATTGAGAGCGGGACTACACACCTCACTGATGAGGTTGTCGATGGACTTGGCTGACAGCGGATATTCATTACCCGCAAATGTGAATCGACGTTTTTTCAGTTGTTCGCGAAGTACGTCACGCAGCACCACCTCGTCGGTTTTGCCGGATCTGGCGGCCAGCGCTCGTTCGGGCGACAGGAAGGTCCAGCCCAGGTTGCTGAGCAGGGTAAGCGCGGGTAGTTTCGCGCTGTATTCTTCCTGAAATTTTGGGCCGCTTATCATCGGGCAGTTTCCTTGTGTGGCACTGACATCAGTGGGGCTTTTTGCTGGTACGCAAGCGTTTATCCAATTCTTCCAAAGCCTGAAGCTCTTGAGTGTCCGCTTCTGTGGCTTCTGCTTTTCTGCGCTTCAGATCGAAATCCTCATAGCGCTCGTGAACGACCTGCTTCATGTGTTCGTGGCTCACCGTGCCCGCAGTACGTAACAACGGTTGCTCGTTGAACGCCATAAAACTGTCGATGTACTGCCGCCAGTTTTCCAGTTTCAGGTGTTGGCGCTGTTTGGCACGCAGTTCAGCGAAGTCCAGAAACATGCTGACCAGACGATTGAGCTGATCCAGTTCCTCGCCATTCAGGTAATTCTTGGCGACCACCACATCCGCTTTGCGTACGCGGTCACCTTTAAAACTGAGCAAGTTCATGTTCGGCACGCTGGCATCGGCCCGGCGTACGATCAATTCGGCAGCTGTATGCCCGGTTACGGCAAAGAACAGTTTGTTCTGAACCTCGGCGAACAACCGTGCGGTGTCTTGCTCATTGGCGCGATAGTCCTCGGCCAAGCAGAACAGATCACGAACCTTTTGATAGAAACGCTTCTCCGACGACCTTATGTCGCGGATGCGTTCCAGCAGCTCATCGAAGTAATCCCACCGAGGCTCCTTCAGACGGGCGTCGTCCATCACGAAGCCTTTGAGCATGTACTCGCTCAGGGTTCGCGTGGCCCATTGGCGGAATTGGGAGCCACGGGTCGAGCGCACGCGGTAGCCGATAGCGATGATCATTGGCAGCGCATAGAGCTGCGTCAGGTACTCCTTGCCGTCAGCGGCAGTTGTCAACTTAGAGTTGACAACTGCCGGTTCGGCCAGCTCGCCATCGGCCAAAACCGCCTGAATGTGCTTGCTGATGTTCTGCTTGCTGGACTGATACAGCTCGGCCAGCTCGAGTTGAGTGAGCCAGACCTGACCGTTCATCTCACGCAGCGTGAACTGCGCCAAACCGTCTTCGGTGCTGTAGAGGATCAGGTCGGTAATGGTCATTTATACGGCCTCGACCTTGACTCGGATTTTTCCGGTGAGTAGTTGTTGCATTAGGGCTTTTTTCTCTTGGTGAAGACAGTCTAACGTTTCTTTCAAGTAACTAATCTCCTCCGAGGCTATATATAAAATTTCCGCAATACGTCTTTGCTCCTCGAAATCAGGCACAGGTATTTTTGTGTTCATGAATTCACTTGCTTTTATATTAAGTAAGCCATTATTTCGGATGCCTGTATTGACTAGTTTTCCTAGCTGCTGCTTTAGGTAGTCGGCTTCAAATAGATACTTGAAATATTTGTTGTAAAGGCCTGGTTTTAGTTTGAAGCAAAAGTAAACGTGGGGTACTAGTCCCGATTCGAATTCGGTAAGTTCGAATACGCATCCAAATTCATAGGTTTTAGAGTTCCCTTTGTTGTATGCAAACTCTCCGCTTCTTAATAATATATAGTCTTCTAAACTTTTTCCTGCCATGAACCGGCTATATTTTTCGTCCTGGCGTACAAATCCGCAGAGGGATGAGATAGTTAAGATTGGATGAATTTTATCGTTGGACTTTCTCTGGATTCGATCGGATATTTCTCCCAGTCTTTTAAAGTTTTGCGTTTTTTCTGTTTTGTTTTTAAGGCCTTCAAATAGTTGTTGTGCCAAACCTTTTTTTTGTTGTTGGCTCTTCTTGATTAACTCTTTTGTTGTTGAGATGGCTGCGTCCCAAGTAGAAAGTATTTTAGATATTTTCTCTTGTTCGGGGTAAGGTGGTACGGCGATTTTCATTTTTTTAAAATAAGGTAGTCCTATGGTTTTAATCGTCGACCCCACTGCCTGCCGCTCAAATTCAGGCTTCATTTTTTGAAGCCAGTTATATAGAAACCAATTGTTGAGCTTTTTATTATCACAGCGCCAAGCCATAAAGTGCTGGCTTACAGCCATGGGGTGAGCTAATACAGCACTTTTTCCAACACCTGCATCTCTCGTTAAAATTACGGTCCCGGCAGGATGTAGTATGGCAGATGAGTTATCTATGCCATCATTAGAAATTTCTTTGTCTGTATCAAAAATTAATCCGTTATCAAGCTTCGAGGAATCAGTAAGAGATACCCATTTGATCCCTCCGTTCCAGTAATTTGCCTTCCCTTTGTTTGGTGTGTGGCCACTGCCGCGAACGGAAAAATTGTCTAGGTAATCGTATTTCCAGCCGTTCGGGATGTTTGTTGGTTTATTATTGCGCGCCATAACCTAACTCCTTGAGAAAAATGTCCATCTTTAGTTCAAGGTCGGCTAATTTTGATTTGAGAGCCTCTCGCTCTGCTCGTACGGCGGAGAGGTCAATTTCTGATTCCTCTTCAAACGTATCAACATAACGTGGAATATTTAAGTTGTAATTATTTTCTCTAACTTCTTCTAATGTTGCTCTGTGACTATATTTTTCAGAGTTGATTCTGTGGCGATAGGTTAACAATATGCTCTGAATGTGCTCGTCGCTAAGCACGTTTTGGTTTTTCCCTGATTTAAAGTCACGGCTGGCATCTATAAATAGGATGCTCTCATCTGTTTTAGACCTATTGAAAACTAGAATTGCAGCTGGAATGCCTGTTCCATAAAATAGCTTTTCTGGTAGACCAATTACTGCATCCAGAAGATTCTCGTCAATAAGCTTTTGACGGATCTTTCCTTCGGTTGAGCCTCGGAACAATACTCCATGAGGAACGACTACCGCCATGCGGCCAGTTTTTGGCTTTAACGTCTCAATCATGTGCAAAATAAAAGCGTAGTCACCCTTGGTTTTCGGTGGAGTACCGCGATTGAATCGAGCATACGGGTCGTGCTCCGCTCCTTCATGACCCCACTTATCCAGCGAGAAAGGCGGATTAGCGGTTACGATATCGAACTTCAACAACTGACGATTCTGGTCGAGTAATTTTGGGTTACGTAGCGTGTCGCCCCATTCAATTTTGTGGTTGTCTTCACCGTGCAAAAACATGTTCATCTTGGCCATCGACCAAGTAGAGCCAATGGCCTCCTGACCATAGAGCGCGTAGTTCTTGCTGTTGTGGTGCTCACGTACTTTGCGTCCGCACTTCATAAGTAGCGAGGCAGAACCGCAAGCCGGATCGCAAATAGTATCGCCGGGTTGTGGATCAAGCAGTTCGGCGATCAACTCGGAAACCTCTGGCGGGGTGTAGAACTCACCCGCCTTTTGTCCGCCGTTGGTCGCAAAATTTTTGATCAGGTATTCGTAAGCGTTACCGATCACATCCAGACTGCCGACGCGAGACGGTTTGAGGTTTAGCTCAGGCTTGGCAAACTCTTGGAGCAAGTCACGCAGAATGGTGTTCTTCTGCTTCTCTTCACCCAGACGATCGGTGTTGAAGGAGATGTCCTGAAACACGCTTTTGCCAGCGTCCTTGAGCTTGGTGCCGTTGGCTTCTTCGATAGCGTGCAAGGCTTGGTCGATTCGCTCGCCGTTGCCTGGTTCATGGCGCTTGTCGTACAGCGAGTAGTAGCTGGCGTCACGCGGCAACACGAAGCGTTCGTTCTTGAGCATCTCTTCGATCAGTTCAGGCTCATCGCCGTACTGCTTTTGGTAGGTGTCGTAATGATCCTGCCAGACATCGCTGATGTACTTCAGGAAGAGCATGGTCAGGATGAAGTCTTTGTAGGTGTCGGCGCTGATCGTGCCGCGGAAGATATCGCAAGCCGCCCATAGCGCCTTGTTGATGTCGTCCTGTTTTACTTTGCCGCTCATGGTCAATCCTTAATAAGTTGCTGGTAAATGCCTTGGAGCATTTGTTCACGATTCGTATGGAGCTGGGCGATCAATTGATCTTCTTCATCCCAGAGGCGCTGCAAGTTCGTCAGCTTTGCCTGGGTTTCCAGCGACGGTAACGGGATAGGCATGCTCATCAGCGATGCTTTACTGATGGCCTGAATGCTGCTGCCGTTTCGTTCGAGGCTTCGTTGGCTTTGTGGGAGGTTGATCATCCAGCACAGATATTCCGGTGAGATTTCAGCCGTTTTGCGGCTGACGATGAAAAATTGGCTGGTCGCCACTATCCGTTGGCCTTCTTTATATAGCGCGGCGGTATTGCTATCGCCGCGAGCGACCACGGCGATGTCGCCTTCTTCCAGAAGCGGAGGGTTTTTACTCCCCTCCCAGTTGACGGAAATCAGCGAGTCGGCGTCGATCACGGCACGCTGGCGCAAGTCTTTTATCTGCAGGACTTTGATGTCGCCGTCCGGGTTGTCTTCCAGCGCTCCTCGGAAGGTGTAGCCAGATCGGACATTCGCCACGTCACTCAATGTGCATAATCGGGTTGGCATAGTGCTCTCAAAGTAGAATCGCCGTCCTTGGCGCACAGTCTTAAACGGTGCGGTGTGGCGCTCAGGTTTTCAGCCACTGCGTCACTTCGGTTGGCAGCCCTTTCCAGGCTGCTTCTCCGTGCAGGCGAGTAACCAGCAGGCCGTCCTCCCTATCCATCACATCACGAAGATTGTCCCTGATCTGAACTGCGGTTTCCTGGGTGACGATAATCCACGTGGAATCCATCGCCTGGCACCAGGTGCCGTAACCTTTGATCCGCTCGAACAGGGATGGGCACTCTTGCGGCTTACCCCCGCCATAGGTGATTTGATACAGTCGCACGGCTTTGGCTCTCCTAACTGGTCAGTTAACGCATTCGCGGCAGGTTGCAGCCTGCCGCACCCCAAATTTTCGTCAGTAGCGCTGCTACTTGATTGGTGGCGAGGCAATATCGCTCCGAAACACTTTGTCGTCAAATGTTATTTTTTTGCAGTAGCACTTCTATGGAATTTCGATTTTGTAGCAAGACTTTTGCAGATTTCGTTTTTTACCCCAAGACTGATCGCTGAAAAGGAATTTAGATGAGCGATATTCAGCTCTTTCGTTTGGGTTTGGCCAATGGTGCATGTGAGCTTCCGGGCAGAGCAGTCGCTGTGGAAAAGCAACTGCAAACCCTGCTCGAAATGCATATGGAAACCTTTCTTGGCGTGCGTTTTCTCGCTTCTGAATACGCTACTGGCAAGACTCACAAGGGACGTATCGACTCCTTGGGTCTCGATGAGAATGGCTGTCCGGTCATCGTCGAATACAAACGACACAGCAATGAAAATGTGATCAACCAGGGTTTGTTCTATCTCGACTGGTTACTCGATCACCAGGCGGAGTTTCGCTGGCTGGTGATGGAGAAATTAGGAAAGGACGCTGCCGAGCAGATCGAGTGGGGTGGAACGCGGTTGCTGTGTATTGCGGCGGATTTTACCCGCTACGATCAGCACGCCGTGCAGCTGATTCAGCGCAATATCGAACTCATTCGCTACAAGTTGTTTGCTGACGATCTGCTGTTGCTTGAGCTGGTGAATTCCGTAAGCGCTGGAGAGCCCTCGGTTGCTCTCAAGTCTCCAGAGACTGAGCCAAGCAAACTCGCTATTGCTGGAAAGGACAAGAGCTGGCAGGAACAACTCGCTCAGACGACGGATGAAGTCTTTGAGCTTTTTGAGCAAACCAACAGCTACCTGCATTCGCTCGGTGATGACGTTCAAGAAAAGCACTTGAAACTCTATGTGGCCTACCGCCGATTGAAAAACTTCGCCAGCTTGGTAGTGCAGTCCAAGCGCTTGCAGCTTTATCTCAAACTCGATCCCGATTCGGTTGAGCTTGTTGAGGGGTTCAGTCGCGATGTGCGCTATATCGGTCACTGGGGTACCGGTGATCTGGAGTTGAGCCTGCGTACTCAGGCTGATCTGGAAATGGCCAAGGTTCTGATCGAGCGCAGTTATCAAGAAAATTAGTGCCCTCTGAATCGCAGCCACAAAAAAGCCCCGGACCATCACAGTCCGGGGCTTTCTCGTTTCAATTCATGGCGCACCAGGCGGGATTCGAACCCACGACCCCTGCCTTCGGAGGGCAGTACTCTATCCAGCTGAGCTACTGGTGCAGCGGGCGACATCATACCTAGGTCGGCTCGGGGCGTCCATGCCGGGTTTTGGCGGGTTTTGTCAGTGCGCGTGTCGGTGTGAATCGCTGCATTCCTTAAAGCTGTAACGTCCTGCAAAACCCTCGCTTGGCGCTTTTTCCCGACTGATCTATGGTTTGGCTGCGGCCGGGGCTTTTTGCGCGTTGATCTGAAAAAACCGGCAAACGCTGGGTTTTTGTTCTTTTTTTCGAACGACCTATTGTCCTTTACCCCCTTTGCTCCTACGATCCGTTTGAGATTTCAAACGCTCTTTGACGGGGTGTGGATGCGCAGGTGCTGTGAATAACGCACGATCGCTGCGCCTCACCCGGTAGATGATTTCCCTGACGGCAGCCTTGCGAGGCGCCTTTCTACAATCATAATTTTGCTCCGCGCAGGCCGCGGTGCTGTTAAGGAAAGCCGACATGCAGCTTAAAGATACCCAGTTGTTCCGCCAGCAAGCCTTCATTGATGGCGCTTGGGTCGATGCGGACAACGGTCAGACGATCAAGGTCAACAACCCGGCCACCGGCGAAATTCTCGGTACCGTCCCGAAAATGGGCGCCGCCGAAACCCGCCGCGCCATCGAAGCCGCTGACAAAGCGCTGCCGGCCTGGCGTGCACTGACCGCCAAGGAGCGTGCAGGCAAGCTGCGTCGCTGGTTCGAACTGATGATCGAGAACCAGGACGACCTCGCGCGCCTGATGACCCTCGAGCAAGGCAAGCCGCTGGCCGAAGCCAAGGGCGAAATCGTTTACGCGGCTTCGTTCATCGAGTGGTTCGCCGAAGAAGCCAAGCGTATCTACGGCGACGTGATTCCGGGCCACCAGCCGGACAAGCGTCTGATCGTGATCAAGCAGCCGATCGGCGTTACTGCTGCCATCACCCCGTGGAACTTCCCGGCGGCGATGATCACCCGTAAAGCCGGCCCTGCGCTGGCCGCCGGTTGCACCATGGTGCTCAAGCCGGCTTCGCAAACCCCATTCTCCGCCTTCGCTCTGGCTGAACTGGCCCAGCGTGCCGGCATCCCTAAAGGTGTGTTCAGCGTGGTCTCCGGCAGCGCCGGCGACATCGGCAGCGAGCTGACCAGCAACCCGATCGTGCGCAAGCTGTCCTTCACCGGCTCGACCGAAATCGGCCGTCAGCTGATGTCGGAATGCGCCAAGGACATCAAGAAAGTCTCGCTGGAACTGGGCGGCAACGCGCCGTTCATCGTGTTCGACGACGCGGATCTGGATAAGGCCGTCGAAGGCGCGATCATTTCCAAGTACCGCAACAACGGCCAGACCTGCGTCTGCGCCAACCGTCTGTACATTCAGGATTCGGTCTACGACGCGTTCGCCGAGAAGCTGAAAGTGGCGGTGGCCAAGCTGAAGATCGGCAACGGTCTGGAAGAAGGCACCACCACTGGCCCGCTGATCGACGAAAAAGCCGTGGCCAAGGTGCAAGAGCATATCGCTGACGCCGTGGCCAAAGGCGCCACCGTGCTGGCCGGTGGCAAGCCGATGGAAGGCAACTTCTTCGAGCCAACCATCCTGACCAACGTGCCGAAAGACGCGGCTGTCGCCAAGGAAGAAACCTTCGGCCCGCTGGCGCCGCTGTTCCGCTTCAAAGACGAAGCCGAAGTGATCGCCATGTCCAACGACACCGAGTTCGGTCTGGCGTCCTACTTCTACGCTCGTGACCTCGGTCGTGTGTTCCGTGTAGCGGAAGCCCTGGAATACGGCATGGTCGGCGTCAACACCGGGCTGATCTCCAACGAAGTCGCGCCGTTTGGCGGCATCAAGGCCTCTGGCCTGGGCCGTGAAGGCTCCAAGTACGGCATCGAAGATTACCTGGAAATCAAATACCTCTGCCTGGGCATCTAAGCCTCGGTAGAAGATCGCTGTAAACGCAAAGGGCACGAGAGCGCTGTCCCTTTGCGTCGTTTCAAACCGGAATTTTCTCTGCGGCCGGGAACGCCGTGGCAGTCGATCATCGCATGCTGCCACCGCCGATTCCTCCCGCTTAATCCTTGAACCACGCCGCCCGATGAGCGGTGAATGAGGACTGTAATGAGCAAGACTAACGCTGAACTGATGGCCCGTCGTACCGCAGCTGTTCCACGTGGTGTTGGCCAGATTCACCCGATCTTCGCTGAATCGGCAAAGAACGCTACCGTGACTGACGTTGAAGGTCGTGAATTCATCGACTTCGCCGGCGGTATCGCTGTGCTGAACACCGGCCACGTGCACCCGAAAATCATCGCCGCCGTGACCGAACAGCTGAACAAGCTGACCCACACCTGCTTCCAGGTGCTGGCCTACGAGCCGTACGTTGAGCTGTGCGAAAAGATCAACGCCAAGGTGCCAGGTGATTTCGCGAAGAAAACCCTGCTGGTGACCACCGGTTCCGAGGCCGTGGAAAATGCCGTGAAAATCGCCCGTGCCGCCACTGGCCGTGCCGGCGTGATCGCCTTCACCGGTGCTTACCACGGTCGCACCATGATGACCCTGGGACTGACCGGCAAGGTCGTGCCTTACTCGGCCGGCATGGGCCTGATGCCAGGCGGCATCTTCCGCGCGCTGTACCCGAACGAACTGCACGGTGTAAGCATCGACGACTCGATCGCGTCCATCGAACGCATCTTCAAGAACGACGCCGAGCCGAAAGACATCGCCGCGATCATCATCGAGCCTGTGCAGGGTGAGGGTGGTTTCTACGTCGCGCCGAAAGAATTCATGAAGCGTCTGCGTGCCCTGTGCGACCAGCACGGCATCCTGCTGATCGCTGACGAAGTGCAGACCGGCGCTGGCCGTACCGGGACCTTCTTCGCCATGGAACAGATGGGCGTTGCTGCCGACCTGACCACTTTCGCCAAATCCATCGCTGGCGGCTTCCCGCTGGCCGGTGTCTGCGGCAAGGCCGAATACATGGACGCCATCGCTCCAGGCGGCCTGGGCGGCACCTACGCCGGTAGCCCGATCGCTTGCGCTGCGGCGCTGGCCGTGATGGAAGTGTTCGAAGAAGAGCAACTGCTGGACCGCTGCAAGGCTGTCGGCGAGCGTCTGGTAACCGGTTTGAAGGCCATCCAGGCCAAGTACCCGGTGATCGGTGAAGTGCGTGCGCTGGGCGCGATGATCGCGGTCGAGCTGTTCGAAAACGGCGACAGCCACAAGCCGAACCCGACCGCCGTTGCGGCTGTCGTGGCCAAGGCGCGCGACAAGGGCCTGATCCTGCTGTCCTGCGGCACCTACGGCAACGTGCTGCGCGTTCTCGTACCGCTGACCTCGCCGGACGAGCAACTGGACAAAGGTCTGGCGATCATCGAAGAGTGCTTCTCGGAGCTGTAAGCCCCGGCGCTGTGTGATCCGTTCGACAAAAAACCCGCTTCGGCGGGTTTTTTTATGCCCCTGATACACATCAAACGCTTTTGCGCTGTATCGATAGGCCAGCATTGGCTAAGGTTCAGGCATTGCAAGGGAGAGCGCGCATGACCGCCGTTGATTTACCCGCCGTACCCCGAGTTCTGATTGCCGAGGCTGACCCGTGGTCTCGTGACCTGCTTAAACAAGTGTTGCTCAACGTGCGCTGTGATGCGCGGCTGGACTTGTGTGCCGATGGCCAGCAAGCCATGTCGTTACTCAGCGAAGTGCCCTATGACCTGGCCATTGTCGATTGGGAGTTGCCGGGCATTGATGGTTTGAGCGTGCTGCGCAGCGTGCGCCAGCGCAAACGCAATCCGCCGCTGCCGTTCATTCTGATGAGCAGTCGCAACGACAGCGCCAGCGTGCGCGAAGCCATCCCGTTGGCCCCGACGGCCTATCTGACCAAACCGCTGAACATGGAAAGTCTGACCGAGCGGCTGCAGGGTTTGCTGCTGAATGCGGGTGAAGAGGTGTTCTGCGAAGTGCCGACGCTGGCGCCGGGCATGACCTTGTCGGTGTTCCTTGAGCGGCGTCGCGAGCAGGCCGACGGCGCGCCATTGATGACCGATGTGCAAGTGGCGGTCAAACGCAGCCTCAACCCGAATGGCCTCGACTTGAAGTTGCTCGAAGAAGAGATCCGCACCGATCCGCAGATCACCGCCGTGCTGATCGCTGCCGCCAACAGCGCGGCGCAGCATCATGGTGCGGCGGTGCAGACCCTGGGGCAGGCGCTGCATCGCCTTGGCACCGGACAGAGCATGAACCTGATCCTCGGCCTGGCGCTCAAACGCAGCGCCAGACTCAGTGACCCGTGCCTGGCGGACTACGCCGAGCGCTACTGGGGGCTGTCGCTGCACACGGCGGAATACGCGCGTACGCTGGCACGCCTGCTCGATCTGGATCAGGAGCGCTGCTACTGCGCGGGCATGCTGCATCGTCTCGGTGACCTGGCGTTGCTGCGTTGTTTGCAGGAGTGGAAGCAGGCTGGCGGCGAGCTGGATGAGTGGGAGGAGGTCGGTGACGCGCTGGCGGAGTTTGGCGCGGCCTACGGTTCGGCGCTGCGGACACGCTGGCGCCTGCCGCTGGAGCTGCGCGAGTTGATTGCGTCGGTCTACCAGCTCGGTGGTGGGGTCTATTCCCGGGAGGCGCTGGTGATGAACATGGCCGCGCAGATGGCCCGTCTGACCGAGCATGAGGGCGTTGAGGAACTGGCGAGGAGTCGTACGGCGCGGCTGCTGAAGATCGGGCTGCCGGAGTTGATGCGGATGCGTAAGTAATCTGACTTTTCACAAAACCCTGTGGGAGCGGGTGGCTGAAATTCTGGATCAGGCAGAAATGATCCGGTTCTTGCCCTGCCGTTTTGCCTCGTACATGGCCGCATCCGCTCTGGCGAACAGGCTCTCGAGACTGTCGTCGCCATCCCTGAGGCTGGTCAGGCCCTGGCTGACGGTGATGCCGAATGTCTGCCCCTCGTGGTTGAAACTCAGGCGCTGAATCTCCTGCTGCAGCCGCTCGGCCACTTGCAGCGCCATGTCCGGTGCGCAACCGGGAAACACCGCAGCGAACTCCTCGCCGCCAATGCGCCCGAACAGATCGCCCCGGCGTAACGACCCACGTCCGCATTCGGCGATCCGTTGCAGCACGTTGTCACCCGCCGGGTGGCCGTAGCTGTCGTTGATCAGCTTGAAATCATCGATGTCCAGCAGCAGGAAGGCCAGTGGTGCACCTTGCAGGCGCGCCTCTTCGAACTCGCGGTTGGCGCATTCGAAGAAGTGTCGGCGGTTGCTGCTCTGGGTCAGCACGTCGGTGGTCGCCAGGCGATGCAGCTCGGTTTCCATGTGCTTCTTGTCGGTGATGTCTTCGGCGATGCCGACGATGATCACCGGTTGCCCGGGTTCGTCCTGACGGTTGATGAAGCACTTGTCGCTGAGCCAGCGCACCTGACCGTCGGCGGCGATGATCCGGTACTCGCGGTCTTCCACAGCACCTTTTTGCAGCACTTCGGCAAGGCTGCGTTCGGCATAGTCGAGGTCGTCGGGGTAGATGCTGTCGCGCCACTGGTTGTAGTCGGCCAGCAACAGGCCTGCGGAGCGACCGAAAATCCGCTCGTAGGCAGGGCTGACATACAGCACCTGACGGCTTTCCCAATTGAACGCCCAGAGCACCGCGTTGACGCTCACCAGCAATGAACTGAACAGTTGTTCGCGCTCGCTCAGCCGGGCGACTTCGCCTTGAGCGTGCATCAGCGCCATCAGGGTTTGCGCGGCCTCGGGCCACTGCGCAAGGGATGAGTCTTTTTGATTGTTGTTGACCATCGGCACATTTCTCAAAAGGTGTGCCGCAATTTCGACAACGGCCACAGTACAGCCCGCCGGGGTGGCGAAGTGTCTTTGAGATAGGGCTTTCGGTGCTAAGTTCCGCGCTTTTGTAGAGAGGGAGCCTGCTCCCGCCGGGCGGTAGAGATGACGCGTTTCAGCAATGAGAACGCGTCGACAAATTTGCGGTAGCTGCGCTACCGATCGGGGATGAATCCCCTCGCCACAGGGGATTCGTTCATGGCGGTCAGGCTGCGGCGGGGCGCAGCGAGTAGGTTTTCAGCTGGTCGGCGAATTCACGCAGGGACTGGATGCCGCTGGCTTCAGCCTCGTGCACCCATTCCTTGATGGCGGCGAGCATGTCGTGGCCATTGGCGCTGGTCTTGACCCAGATCTGCTGCAGGGCCAGACGTTTTTCGTAAATGACCTTCAGCGCCTGGCTGTGCTCGAGCATGTTCTGGATGCGCAAGTGATGACGGTCTTCCAGCAGGCTGGTTTCCCGCGACAACAGGCGTTTGGCCCGATGGAATTGATGGCGTACCGAATGATCGACCTTGTCCAGCTCCTGCTTGACCAGCGGGCCGATCACCAATTTGCGGTACTGGGCCATGATCTGGAAGCGGTTGTTGAGGATCGCCATGGCGGTATCCATGTCCAGATGGCCCTTGCCTTCGACGCGGTGGGCGATCGGTGCCACACGCTGCACCTTGGCCAGACCGAAGAAGCTGAAGACCTTGATCCACGCCCAGCCGAGGTCGAACTCCCACTTCTTCACCGACAGCTTGGCCGAGTTGGGGTAGGTGTGATGGTTGTTGTGCAGTTCTTCGCCGCCGATCAGGATGCCCCACGGCACCAGATTGGTCGCCGCGTCGCGGCATTCGAAGTTGCGGTAGCCGATGGCGTGACCCAGACCGTTGACCACGCCGGCAGCCCAGACCGGAATCCACATCATCTGGATCGCCCAGATGGTGATGCCGATGGTGCCGAACAGCAGCAGGTCGATGACGCCCATGATCGCCACGCCCAGCAGTGGGTAGCGGCTGTAGAGATTGCGCTCGATCCAGTCTTCCGGGCAGTTCTTGCCGTAGATGCGCAGGGTCTCCGGGTTCTCGGCTTCGGCGCGATACAGCTCGGCGCCTTTGCGCAGCACGGTGGACAGACCTTTGATGACCGGGCTGTGCGGGTCATCTTCGGTTTCGCATTTGGCGTGGTGTTTGCGGTGGATGGCAGTCCACTCGCGGGTGTTCTGCGCCGTGGTCAGCCACAGCCAGAAACGGAAAAAGTGTTTCAGGCCGGCATTCAGCTCGAGCGAGCGATGGGCCGAGTAACGGTGCAGATAGACCGTGACGGCGACAATTGTCACGTGGGTCATCAGCAGGGTGACCGCGACCAGAGACCAGGCCGACAAGCCAAGAAAACCTTCGTACCACATAGGCTATAGGGCCCTCGATAAAGATAAAAACAGCCGTTGCATTATCACCAAGCACACAGATAAAACCAGTCGCCCTTTCAGATAAGAGTCTCTGGATGTTTCTTGACCTATAATTCCAACCTTTTTTGTAGGGACATGGACAGCCGAATGCCTGCCACTTACCGCGATGCCTTGCGTGCGGCGCTGCTTTACCTGTTGCTTGCTGTGGTCTGGCTGCAGGGAACTGGTTACTTATTGAACAGTTTCTTTGATGAGTCTGTCGATCTGCAGCGATGGCAACTGATCAACGGTTACGTCTGGGCTGCCGTCAGCGCTGGCCTGATTTTCCTGGCACGGGCCAGATTGTGCGAATTTCTCGGCATTGGTGCGCGGCTACGCGAGCGTCAGTCTGACCGTGAACGCTTGCGTCAGGCGGCAGCCGTGTTCGATTGCACCCGCGAAGGGGTGCTGGTCACCAACCGTCAGGGCCTGATCGTGCACGTCAACCGTGCGTTCATGGAAATCACCGGCTACCAGTACGACGAAGTTCTCGGCCATCAGCCAAGCCTGTTCAAGTCCGGCCACCATCCGCCGGGCTTTTACCAGGCGATGTTCGCCACGCTGGAGAGCGAGGGCGAATGGAGCGGTGAGATCTGGAACCGGCGCAAGAGCGGCGAGATTTATCCACAGTGGCAGACCATCCGCGTGATTCACGATGATCAGGGCCGGCTCAGTCACTACGTGGCGGTATTTTCCGACATCAGTGCGATCAAGGACTCCGAACACGAGCTCAAGCACCTCGCACACCACGACCCGCTGACCGACCTGCCCAATCGCCTGTTGTTCAGCGACCGCGCCGAGCAGGCGCTGGCCTCGGCGCAGATCCACAAGCGTGGCTGCGCCCTGCTGATGATCGATCTGGATCACTTCAAGATGATCAACGACAGCCTCGGGCACAACGTCGGCGATCGCCTGCTCAAAGCGGTGGCGGCGCGCCTGCAGGACCTGTTCGGCCCCGGGATTACCCTGGCACGGCTCGGCGGTGACGAATTCGCGGTGCTGGCGGAAAGTTGTCCACAACTGGTTCAGGCAGCGGCGCTGGCCCAGCGCATTCTCGATGCGCTGAAGGAACCGTTCAGCATCGAGCGGCATCAGCTGTTCATCAACGCCAGTATCGGTATCAGCCTGTTCCCCAGTGATGCATTGAGTGCCGATCAATTGCTGCGCAACGCCGACGCCGCGCTGTTCAAGGCCAAGAGCAGCGGTCGCAACGGCTACGCGCTGTACACCGAAGAGTTGACCGCCCATGCGCAGCAACGGGTCGAGATTGCCTTCGAGCTGCGTCGCGCGCTGGAGCAGCAGGAGCTGCGCGTCTATTACCAACCGGTTCACGATTTGCACAGCAGTCGGCTGATCGGCGTCGAAGCGCTGGTGCGCTGGGAGCATCCGCAGCGCGGTCTGGTGTCACCGGCGGAATTCATCCCGATCGCCGAGCGCACCGGGCTGATCGCCGAAATCGACGCCTGGGTGATGCGTCAGGCGTGCTCGCAGATGTGTCAATGGCAGCAGGCCGGGATTGTGTTGTCGTTTGTCGCGGTGAATGTGTCGTCGCGCCTGTTTGCCCGGCGTGAGCTGTACCAGCAGGTGGCGCAGGTGCTGCACGAGACCGGGCTGGATCCGGCGTATCTGGAGCTGGAAGTCACCGAAAGCGCGGTGATGGATGACCCGGAAGTGGCGCTGGAGCAGATGCATCGCTTGCGTGAATTGGGCATTCGCCTGGCCATCGATGACTTTGGCACCGGGTACTCATCGTTGTTGCGGCTCAAGCGCTTGCCGGTGCAGAAGCTCAAGATCGATCAGGGTTTTGTCGCCGGTCTGCCGTGGGACGAGGATGACGCAGCCATCGTTCGGGTGATCGTCGCCCTGGCTCGCAGCATGGGCATGCAGGTGCATGCCGAAGGCATCGAGCAGGCCGAGCAGGCGGCATTTCTGCTGGAGCAGGAATGCGATCTGGGGCAAGGCTACTGGTTTGGGCGGCCGGTGCCGGCGGGGGAGATTGATTGGACCAAAGCACCTGTTATCGGTTAGCAGTCCTGCTCTGGCTGACACCAAACCTGTGGTGAGGGGATTCATCCCCGATGGGTCGCGCAGCTGCCCTAAAAAACAGGGACTGCTACGCAGTCCATCGGGGATGAATCCCCTCACCACAAGGTTTCATAAAGGCTTCAAACACGGTGAACACCGCGCAAACCCTTGCCCCGTCAGATAATGTTTTCTAGTTATATAAACATTCTTAAATAGTCTTTTTAAGAATATCTGCGCCTCTCTTATATTGCTCCCACGCCGAACGCAGTGCCGCCCACTGCCAGGCACATCCCATTCAAAGGAGCAGCACCATGAGCGCATCCCTTCGCAGCGTTGACGGTCAGGACGAAACCACCATCTTGCGTGAAATCCAGAGCGCCCTGCGCGATCTGCGGTTTGGCGCGGTGGAGATCACTGTGCACAACGCCCAGGTCGTGCAGATCGAACGCAAAGAGAAATTCCGTTTGCAGCAGCCGGGTAACAAGCCGAGCTGAAAAAGATCGCAGCCTGCGCCAGCTTTTGCAGGGGGCTGTGCGCAAGCGCTGGCGCAGGCGGCGATCTTTGAATGAGCAACCCGATTCCAGCAACACATAAGAAAAAGCCACCACCAAGAATTCCAGGAGCTTTCACCATGTCGTCGATTCGCCGTTACGCTTTGGCCGCGCTGGCCAGTGCTGTGTTTGCCGGTTCCGCGGTTGCCAAGGATTACGAACTGCTCAATGTGTCGTACGACCCGACGCGCGAGCTGTATCAGGACTACAACGCCGAATTCATCAAGTTCTGGCAGAAGGATCATGCCGGCGACACCGTGAAAATCCAGCAATCCCACGGCGGTTCGGGCAAGCAGGGCCGTGCGGTGATCGACGGTCTGCGTGCCGACGTCGTGACCCTGGCCCTGGCCGGCGACATCGACGAAATCGCCAAGCTCGGCAAGACCCTGCCGGCCGACTGGCAGAAGCGTCTGCCGGACGCCAGCACCCCGTACACCTCGACCATCGTGTTCCTGGTGCGCAAGGGCAACCCGAAAGGCATCAAGGACTGGGGCGACCTGGTCAAGAACGACGTCTCGGTGATCACCCCGAACCCGAAAACCTCCGGTGGTGCACGCTGGAACTTTCTCGCCGCGTGGGCCTATGGCCTGAAAGCCAACGGCGGCAGCGAAGAAAAAGCCAAAGAATACGTACAGACCCTGTTCAAGCACGTGCCTGTGCTGGACACCGGCGCTCGTGGCTCGACCATCACCTTCGTCAACAACGGTCAGGGTGACGTGTTGCTGGCCTGGGAAAACGAAGCGTTCCTGGCGTTGAAAGAAGACGGCGGCGCTGACAAGTTCGACATCGTCGTGCCGTCGCTGTCGATCCTTGCCGAACCACCGGTGGCGGTGGTCGACAAGAACGCCGAGAAGAAGGGTAACGAGCAGATCGCCGAAGCCTACTTGAAGCACCTGTACAGCCCGGCCGGTCAGGAGATCGCCGCGAAGAACTTCTACCGCCCGCGCGACAAGGACGTGGCGGCGAAGTACGCCCAGCAGTTCCCGAAACTGGAGCTGGTGACCATCGACAAGGACTTCGGCGGTTGGAAATCCGCCCAGCCGAAATTCTTCAACGACGGTGGCGTGTTCGACCAGATCTATCAGGCGCAGTAATCTGAATCAAAATGAGCCTGAAGTTCAGGCACTTGAGATGTGGGAGTGAGCTTTTGTGGTGAGGGGATTCATCCCCGATGGGTTGCGCAGCAGCCCCAATGCCGACCTTTGCGGTGGATCAAATCTACCGCGAGCTCTGGTTTTGGGGCAGCTACGCTGCCCATCGGGGATAAATCCCCTCACCACAGGGCTCGCTCCCACATTGATGCGTTTTTAACCAAGGACTTTTATGTCGCGTCGTATCTCCCCCGTCATACCCGGCTTCGGGCTGACGCTGGGCTACACCTTGGTGTACCTCAGCCTGATTGTGCTTATCCCGCTGGCGGCGATGTTCGTCCACGCCGCCCAACTCACCTGGGATCAGTTCTGGACGATCATCACCGCGCCACGCGTGCTGGCAGCGTTGAAGCTGAGCTTCGGCACCGCGCTGTGTGCGGCGATCATCAACGGCATCATCGGTACGCTATTGGCCTGGGTGCTGGTGCGCTACACGTTCCCGGGACGCAAGGTGATCGACGCGATGATCGACCTGCCGTTCGCCCTGCCGACGGCGGTGGCCGGTATTGCCCTGACCGCGCTGTACACCCCGACCGGCCTGGTCGGCCAGTTTGCCGCCGACCTTGGGTTCAAGATCGCCTACACCCCGTTGGGCATCACCCTCGCCCTGACTTTCGTGACCCTGCCGTTCGTGGTACGCACGGTGCAACCGGTGCTGGCTGACATTCCCCGTGAAGTCGAAGAAGCCGCCGCCTGCCTTGGCGCGAAACCGTTGCAGGTGTTTCGCCATATCCTCCTGCCAGCGCTGTTGCCCGCCTGGCTGACCGGTTTTGCCCTGGCGTTCGCCCGCGGTGTCGGTGAGTACGGCTCGGTGATTTTCATCGCCGGCAACATGCCGATGAAAACCGAGATCCTGCCGCTGCTGATCATGGTCAAACTCGACCAGTACGATTACACCGGCGCCACTTCCATCGGCGTGCTGATGCTGGTGGTTTCCTTCGTCCTGTTGCTGCTGATCAACTTGCTGCAGCGGCGCATCGAAACCCCATAAGGAGGCGCGAACCATGTCCCAATCGTCTATTGCGGCCGCGTCCTCGGCCAACGCTGCACGCCGTGGCAGTGCTACTTCACGGCGCGTGCTGATCGGTCTCGGCTGGCTGATTTTTTTCCTGTTTCTGGTACTGCCGCTGTTCATCGTGGTGTCGCAAGGTTTGAAGAACGGCCTCGGCGCGTTCTTCACCGCGATCTTTGAACCGGACGCCTTGTCGGCGCTGAAACTCACGGTGATCGCCGTGCTGATCTCGGTGCCGCTGAACCTGGTGTTCGGGGTCAGTGCCGCGTGGTGCGTGAGCAAGTATTCGTTCCGTGGCAAGAGCATGCTGGTGACGCTGATCGACCTGCCGTTCTCGGTGTCGCCGGTGATCGCCGGTCTGGTCTACGTGCTGATGTTCGGCGCTCAGGGCCTGTTCGGGCCTTGGCTGCAGGATCATGACATCCAGATCGTCTTCGCCCTGCCGGGCATCGTCCTGGCGACGATCTTCGTCACCGTGCCATTCGTGGCCCGCGAGTTGATCCCGCTGATGCAGGAACAAGGCACGCAGGAAGAGGAAGCCGCGCGGCTGCTCGGCGCCAATGGCTGGCAGATGTTCTGGCATGTCACCGTCCCCAACATCAAATGGGGCCTGATCTATGGCGTGGTGCTGTGTACCGCGCGGGCCATGGGTGAGTTCGGTGCGGTGTCGGTGGTCTCCGGGCACATTCGCGGGGTGACCAACACCTTGCCGCTGCATGTCGAGATCCTCTACAACGAATACAACCACGTGGCCGCGTTCGCCGTGGCGAGCCTGTTGCTGATCCTGGCGCTCTTCATCCTGCTGCTCAAGCAGTGGAGCGAAAACCGTATCAACCGCCTGCGCGCCAGCGCCGCGGAGGAATAATTCATGTCGATCGAAGTGCGTAACGTCAGCAAGAATTTCAATGCGTTCAAGGCGCTGGACAACATCAGCCTGGACATCCACAGCGGTGAACTGGTGGCGCTGCTTGGCCCGTCCGGTTGTGGCAAGACCACGCTGCTGCGGATCATCGCCGGCCTGGAAACCCCGGATCAGGGCAACATCGTGTTTCACGGCGAAGACGTCTCCGGCCACGACGTGCGTGATCGCAACGTCGGTTTCGTGTTCCAGCACTACGCGCTGTTCCGGCACATGACGGTATTCGACAACGTCGCGTTCGGCCTGCGCATGAAACCGAAAAACCAGCGCCCGAGTGAAAGCCAGATCGCGACCAAGGTCCACGAACTGCTGAACATGGTGCAGCTGGACTGGCTGTCGGATCGCTACCCGGAGCAATTATCCGGCGGCCAGCGTCAGCGTATCGCCCTGGCCCGTGCCTTGGCGGTGGAACCGAAAGTGCTGCTGCTCGACGAGCCGTTCGGCGCTCTCGACGCCAAGGTGCGTAAAGAACTGCGCCGCTGGCTCGCACGCCTGCACGAAGACATCAACCTGACCTCGGTGTTCGTGACCCACGACCAGGAAGAAGCGATGGAAGTCGCCGACCGCATCGTGGTGATGAACAAGGGCGTGATCGAGCAGATCGGCTCACCGGGCGACGTCTACGAAAACCCGGCCAGCGATTTCGTTTATCACTTCCTCGGCGACTCCAACCGCTTGCTGCTCAGCGATGACAACCACGTGCTGTTCCGTCCGCACGAAGTGTCGTTGTCCAGACATGAGCTGGAAGATCACCATGCCGCTGAAGTACGTGATATTCGCCCATTGGGCGCGACCACGCGGGTGACGTTGAAGGTGGAAGGGCAGACCGATCTGATCGAGGCCGAAGTGGTGAAGGATCACGACAGCCTGATCGGACTGGCCAAGGGTGAAACCCTGTTCTTCAAGCCGAAGGTCTGGCAGAAAGTCGCCAGCCTTTAAGAGCAAAAGCTTCGCGAGCAGGCTCGCTCCCACAGGGAAATACATTCCATTGTGGGAGCGAGCCTGCTCGCGAAAGCGCTCTACACAGCCGCACGATTCGGATTGACCCGCACCACCCCCGCCCGCGCCTCGATCTGCTCTTTCAACTCATGGCGCATGCCGAGCAGGAACGCCACTTCGGCCACGACAAACAGCGGCCCGACAATCAGCCCGCTCACGTCATCGACGAACGCCGGTTTGCGCCCCTCATAGTGGTGCCCGACAAACTGGATCACCCAGCCAATCACAAACATCGCCAGCCCGCTGCTCAGCCAGACCATGGTGCTCTGCTGCGCCAGCGCATGCCCGGCCCAGACCGACAGGCCCATCAACAGGCTCATCAGCACGCCGAGCTTCAGTTCCAGGCGCAGGTAAAACCACGCCGACGCCAGCGCCAGCAGCACCGCCGGAGAGATCCACAAACCGCCCAGTGACCATTCTGGTCGCGACAGCAACACCGCCACCGCCACCACGATCAGCGGAATGCCGATAAAGTGGCTGGCGATGTTGCGCGGGTCGCGGTGGTAGGCGGCGTATTGACTGAGATGGTCGACGAGGCTTTTCATTGTTGTTCCTCCTGTAGGGTGCGTGCAGCATGCCTCGGGTTCGGCGTTCGCTCTGTCAGGCAGGCGACAATTGGGAGTGATCATGGATAAGCGTTCACGGCTGCTGACCGGGCAATGGTTCAGTCATCTGCCGGCATCCTTTCAGGATAGTCTGCTGGCGGCGGCCCGGGAGCGGCGGCTGACGGCGGGGCAGCGTTTATTCCAGCGCGGCGATGCGCCGTGCGGGTTGTATGCGGTGCTCGACGGGGCGATCCGGATCGGGGCGGTGAGCGAGCAGGGCAAGGAGGCGTTGCTGAGCCTGGTGGAGGCGCCGCACTGGTTCGGCGAAATCTGCCTGTTCGACGGCCAGCCACGCACTCATGATGCGTATGCGGTCGGGCCGTGCAGCCTGCTGAATATCCCGCAGGCCACGCTGCTGAAAATCCTCGACGAACAGCCGGTGTACTGGCGCCATCTGGCATTGCTGATGAGCCACAAACTGCGCCTGACCTTTATCAATCTCGAACAGTTGAGCCTGCTGCCGGCCCCGGCACGCCTGGCGCATCGCTTGCTGATGATCGCCGAGGGCTACGGTGAAATCGATGCGCCACGCCGGGTCCTGCAATTGCCCCAGGAGCAGCTGGCGTCGATGCTGTCGCTGTCACGGCAGACCACCAACCAGATCCTCAAGGATTTGCAGGGGCAGGGGATTATCGGGTTGGGGTATGGCGAGATCGAGATTCTCGATGCCGAGCGATTGCGCGCGCTGGCCACAATTTGACGGGCACCTGAGATCCCCTGTGGGAGCGAGCCTGCTCGCGAAAGCGGTGGGTCATTCAACGGTGATGTCGAGTGAACCGACGCCTTCGCGAGCAGGCTCGCTCCCACATTTTTGATCTGTGTTGATTCAGGAGCCGCGATAGGTCGAGAAACCATAAGGGCTGAGCAGCAACGGGATGTGGTAGTGCTGGTCAGTCTGCTTCACTTGGAAAATCACCGGAATCTCCGGGAAAAACGTCTCGCGCTTGTTCTTCTCGAAATACTCGCCGGTCTTGAACACCACCCGGTATTCGCCTGCCTCGAAAGGCTGTTTGGCCGGGAACAGTTCGGCGATGCGTCCCTGCTCGTTGGTGGTGCCTTGGGCCAGTGGCTGCCAGTTCTGGCCGACGTGTTTTTCCAGGGTCACGTTGACGCCCGGCGAGGGCAGGCCGTTTTCCAGGTTGAGCACGTGCACGCTCAGCGGGTTGCCGGCGGCCAGCGCCAGGCTGGAGAAGGCACTCAGGCCGAGTGCGGCGAAGGTCATGCGCAGGGTAGTCATGGTCAGTCTCCTTATTGGGAACGGGTGAAGGTCAGGCCGGCGTTTTCGGCGGCCTTGATCGCACAGTTTTCGTCCTGCTCGCCGCCGCCGGAACCGGCCACGCCCATGGCGCCGACCAGTTCATCAGCGGCGAACAACGGAATCCCGCCGCCGAGCAACAGCAGCTCATCGAGGGTGTTGAGGTTGGCGGTTTCCGGATTGCTGCGGGCGCGTTCGGCGAACAGCCGGGTCGGGGTTTTCGTCGACAGCGCGGTGTAGGCCTTGCGCTGGCTGGCAGCGGTGTTGTGCGGGCCGACGCCGTCGCCGCGCAGGGTCACCAGCAAGTTGCCGCCACGGTCGAGCACCGATACCGTGGCGGTGCAATTGCTCAACGCGGTGTCGGCCAGCAGGCGTGCGGTTTTCAGATCGAGGTCAGCGTGGCGCGGCAGTTCAGGGGCGGCGAAAACACTGACGCTGAGGCCGAGGGCAAGGCTGGCTGCAAGGTATTTGACGGTCATGAACAGGCTCCGAAAGCGAAGGACATCACCTTAGCCGCCGCTCTTCGTCAGAACCCCGTCAGTCGGATTACAAGTTTGTAATGGGCAATCGGGCCGAAGGCGCCTAGCCTGTGTGCCTGATCAATCGAGGTGTGCCATGCGTTTGCTGGTCGTAGAAGATGAAGCCAAAACCGCGAATTTCCTGGCAAAGGGCCTGGGCGAATCGGGATTTGCCGTGGACGTGGCGCTCAATGGCCTCGACGGGCGCTATTTCGTCGAGCAGCAGGAATACGACCTGATCATCCTCGACGTGATGCTGCCGGGCCTCAATGGCTGGCAACTGCTGCAACTGATCCGCCAGCGCGGCGCCACCCCGGTGCTGTTCCTCACCGCCAAGGACGCCATCGAAGACCGCGTGCGCGGCCTCGAACTGGGTGCCGATGATTACCTGCTCAAACCCTTCGCCTTTGCCGAATTGCTCGCGCGAGTGCGCACGCTGTTGCGGCGTGGGCCGCTGCGCGAGGCCGAGTCCTACAGCATCGCCGATCTGGAAATCGACGTGCTGCGGCGTCGGGTCAGTCGCGGCGGTCAGCGCATTGCCCTGACCAACAAGGAATTTGCCTTGCTGCAATTGCTCGCCAGCCGTCAGGGCGAAGTGCTGTCGCGCACGCTGATCGCCTCGCAGGTGTGGAACCTGAATTTCGACAGCGACACCAACATGGTCGAAGTTGCAGTGCGCCGCTTGCGGGCCAAGGTCGATGATCCGTACATGCCGAAACTGATCCACACCGTGCGCGGGGTCGGCTATCAGCTGGAGGCGCCCGACGATGCGGTCTAGGTCGATCGCCTGGCGTCTGGCGCTGGCGTTCGCCGTGGTTTGCGCGTTGGTGTTGAGTGCGATTGGTGTGTTTCTCTACCGCTCGCTCGACTCGGAGATCGCCTACCGCGACGACCTCGCGTTGCTCGGCCGTCTGGAGCAGGTGCGTGCCTTGCTCGCCGACAGTGACAGCCTCGGCGCCTTGCAGGCGCGGCCACGTCTCTATCAGAACATGCTCGGTAACCTCGACAGCCTGCTGTTGGTGCGGCGCGCCGATGGCTCGAACGTGATTGCGATCAACCCGCGCCAGCGCGACCTACCGCCATTGAACGCAATCGCACGCGAGCAAACGCCGCAGCGTCGCGACGTGCTGACCTGGCAGGCGCCGGACGGTGCCGAGCTGGCGCTGTTGTCCGGTGAAGCCCAAGGGCCGAACGGCGAACCGCTGACAGTGATCGCGGGCAAGGTACTGACTGAACGTGAACAGATGCTCGCCAGTTATCGCTTGCGCCTGTACCTGGCCGTCGGGCTTGGCGCGTTGCTGGCGTTCGCGCTGGGCCTGGTTTTGCTGCGCCGTGGTTTGCAACCGTTGCGCCAGTTAAGCGCGGCGGTGCGCGGCATTGATCTGCGCAGCCTAGACCAGCGTCTGCCCGCCAGTGGCACCCCCGCCGAACTGCTCGAACCGGTGCAGGCGCTCAACGGCATGCTCGCGCGGCTGGACGACAGCGTGCAGCGGCTGTCGCAGTTTTCTGCCGATCTGGCGCACGAGATCCGCACCCCGCTGCACACCTTGCTCGCCAGCAACGGCCAGGCGCTGAATCACCCGCGCAGCACGGCGGAGTATCAGGAGCTGCTGGCGTCGAACATGGAAGAGTTCGAACGCCTCAAACGCATGGCCGAGAACCTGATGTTTCTCGCCCGCGCCGAGCAGGCTGAACGCGCGCTCGACTTGCAAACGCTGGATCTGCACAGCGTCGGCAGCGAGCTGTGCGATTACTTCGAGGCCCTGGCCGATGATCGCCAGTTGCGCCTGGAAAACCTGCTGCACGGCGAACTGTTGGCCGATCAGCAACTGCTGCAACGTGCCCTGGGTAATCTGCTGGCCAACGCGGTGCGTCACGCCGATGAAGGCACACTGATCAGCCTGCGCCGCCACGATGAGCCGGGCGTGTGCTGGTTACAGGTACACAACCACGGCCCGGTGATCGCGCCTGAACATCTGGGCAAACTGTTCGACCGCTTCTATCGCGTCGACCCTTCACGGGCGCAGCCTGGGGATTCCGGTGGGTTGGGGCTGGCGATTGTGCAGTCGATCATGCAGTTGCATGGCGGGCGGGTGCGGGTGAGCAGTGATGCGGAGGGCACGGTATTTGGGCTGGGTTTTGTGGTGAATTGAAGGACGCCTTCGCGAGCAGGCTCGCTCCCACATGTGAAACGCATTCCAAATGTGGGAGCGAGCCTGCTCGCGAAGACGTCGGAACTGACGACCCAACCCTGGGGTCAGTCAGCGCAACCCGTCGCGAAACTGCCCCGGCGTCATTCCCGTCCAGCGCTTGAACGCGCGGCTGAAGCTGCTGGTGTCGGCAAACCCCAGCAGGTAACTGACTTCACTCAACGAACACTGCGGATCGCGCAGGTGCAGCAGCGCGAGGTTTTCGCGGCTCTCGTTGAGCAGCGTGTCGAAGCGACAGCCCTCATCCGCCAAGTGCCGTTGCAGGCTGCGCAGGCTCAGGTGCAACGCCTGGGCGATGCGTTCGGCGCTAGGTTCGCCTTCGGGCAGTTGCTCTTCGATAGCGTCGCGCACCTTGCGCTCCCAGGTCAGCGGCTGGAGCTGGGCCAGGGTGCGCTTGAGCACCGCTTCGTTGTGTTCGGCCAGTTCCGGGTTGGCGTCGTCGAGGTGGCTGTCGAAGTCGGCGAGGGCAAACTCCAGGCGATCTTCGGCGCAGGAGAAATGCACCGGAGCGCGGAACACCTTGTGCCACTGATGCGCATCGGACGGTTCCGGTCGGCGCAGGTACACCGCCAGCGGCGCGTAATCGCGACCGAGGCGATTACGGCAGGTGCGTACGTAGATCGCGGCAAACGCGTCGATGGCTTCGAAGGCCGGCGCCGGATTGCCTGACGGAATTTTCAGACGAAACAGATAGCGGTCATCGCTGCGGCTCAACTCCAGTTCCAGCGCATCGCTGACCACCGGGTGATAACGCACGATGCGTTCGAACACTTCGCGCAGACTGCCGCTGGCCACCAGCGCATAACCCAGCGCATGGAACGTGGTCGGGCTAACGAAGCGCGACACTCGCAGGCCGATCGCCGGATCCCCGCTGAACTGCACTGCCAGTTGCCACAGGCGCGTGGTGCCGGACAACGGATAACGCGCGTTCGGGTCGTCCATCAACTGCGGATCGAGTCCGGCCTGTTGGCACAGGCCGAGACTGTCCAGCCCCAGCGCATCGAGTTGCTTGCGCAAGGCACGGGTCCAGCTGGCGAGCGAGGTCGGTTCCTTCATGCTGATTGGCGCTTCCGGTCAACAGGTTGGCGTTCACGGCTACCATCAATAAAGCGTTCGCAGGGCAGGATGCGAACATCAATAACCAGAGGATGGAAGCATGGACCGTACTTCTGCAAGTCCCCAGCGACACAATGCTGCTCAGCGATCAGCGCATATTCGCGAAGTGGTGCTGGCCAAGGGCGTCGAGTTGCGTCAGCGCTATCCGATTTTGCAACACCAGGACGCCCTCGGCGCGGGGATTCTGGCCTTCGCCCTGGCCGGGATGATCGGTTCGGCGACGCTGTACATCACGGGTCACATGGCATGGTGGGTGTGCCTGCTGCTGAATGCGTTTTTCGCGTCCTTGACCCACGAGCTGGAGCACGACCTGATCCACAGCATGTATTTTCGCAAGCAGCGTGTGCCGCACAATTTGATGATGGGCCTGGTCTGGCTGGCGCGGCCGAGCACGATCAACCCGTGGATCCGCCGCCATCTGCACCTCAATCACCACAAGGTCTCCGGCACCGAAACCGACATGGAAGAACGCGCGATCACCAACGGCGAACCGTGGGGTTTTGCGCGGTTGCTGATGGTCGGTGACAACGTGATGTCGGCGTTCATCCGCATGCTGCGGGCCAAGACCTGGGCGCACAAATTCAACATCATCAAACGTACCCTGAAGGTTTACGCGCCGCTGGCGCTGGTGCATTGGGGCGCGTGGTATGTGTTTCTCGGTTTTCATGCGGCGAATGGCATCGCCTACCTCATGGGTTCGCCGATTGAATGGTCGGCGACCACGCTGTCGGTGATGCAGGTGATCGATATCGCGGCAGTGGTGATCATCGGTCCGAACGTGCTGCGCACCTTTTGCCTGCACTTCATCAGCTCGAACATGCATTACTACGGCGACATCGAGGCGGGCAACGTGCTGCAGCAATGCCAGGTGTTGAACCCGTGGTGGTTGTGGCCGTTGCAGGCGTTCTGCTTCAACTTCGGCAGCAGCCACGGGATTCATCATTTTGTGGTGAAAGAACCGTTTTACATCCGGCAGATGACCGTGCCGGTGGCGCATAAGGTGATGCGTGAGATGGGCGTGCGGTTCAATGATTTCGGCACGTTTGGGCGGGCGAACCGGTTTGTTCGCAGGGATGAATTGGTGCCGGAAGAGGTGCGCACTGCCCGGGCTTGATGGGTGAGTGTGAAGGCCTATTCGCGAGCAGGCTCGCTCCCACACTGGATCGTATTCGCAAATCCAGTTTGTGGGAGCGAGCCTGCTCGCGAAAGCGATCTATCAGGCAACCTCAATCCGGCTGAAACGGCGAAGCACTCAGAATCACCCCGGTCTCCTCCACATATTTCTGCCAATGCCCAATCAAGGTGCTGAGCTTGTCCGGCTGACTCGACGCCAGATCATGAATTTCCCCCGGATCGCTGCTCAGGTCATACAGCTGCCAGGTCGCCGGCCCCACCGGCCCGGGGATCCACACGGCTTTCCACGACCCTTGGCGAATCGCCCGGCGGCCAAACAATTCCCAACCGGTGACGGTGTGCTCGTCATGCACCTGCGCCGTCTCGCCGGACAAAAAGCCCAGCCATGATTTACCGCGCAGCGACGCCACCGGTTTGCCGTGCCATTGCTTGCCCGGATGACGCACGCCGGCCAGATCGAGAATGGTCGGGGTGATGTCCATCACCGTGCCAAAGCCGTGGCTGATCTGCCCTTTGATCGGCAGTTGCGGATAGTGCAGCAGCGCCGGTACGCGAATCCCGCCTTCGGTGGTGAACGCCTTGAACAGCCGTGACGGCGCGGTCGCCACCTGCGCCCAGCTCGGCCCGTACCAGACATAGGAATTGGCACGACCGATGTTGTCGAGGCTGTTGTCGTAATGCTGATTGAGGTAGGTCAGCAGTTCCGGGCCGAACTTGGGAAACGCCTCCAGCAGTGCGCCCTCGGCACCGTTGTCGGACATGAACAGGATGAAGGTGTTATCGAGTTGGCCCTGCTGGCGCAGGTAATCGACCACCCGGCCGATGTTCCAGTCCATGCGCTCGACCATGGCCGCGTAGACCTCCATGGCCCGCGCGGAAATCTGCCGTTGCTCATCACTCAGCGCGTCCCATTGCGCATTCAGTTGAATCAGTGGATGCGGCTCGACATCCGGCTCGATGAGGCCCAGCGCCTTGAGTTTTTCCAGGCGCTCCAGACGCAAGACTTCGGGCCCGGCGTCGTAACGGCCACGGTATTTTTCGACTACCTCGGCCGGTGCCTGCAATGGCCAGTGTGGTGCGGAGAAGGGCAGGTAGGCGAAGAATGGCCGGCTCTGATCGCGCTCCTTGAGGTACTGCAGCAGCTTGTCGCCGAAGGCATCCGACGAGTAGAAATCCTTGGGTAATTTGTCGATAAAGGTGTCGTCTTCGATGTACAGCGCCGGAGTCGATTTCAGCAGGCCAGGGGTGTGTTCATCGTAGGTCGGCTCGAAACCATAGTGGTTGGCCGCACCCGGCAGCAACGAAAACGAACGCTCGAAACCGCGGGCCTGCGGCGCCAGTTCAGCAGTCAGGCCGAGGTGCCATTTGCCGCTCATCAAGGTTTGATAACCGGCCTCGCGCAGCAGCTCGGGCAGGGCCACAACGCGGTCGTTGAGATAGCCTTCGTAACCCGGTTTGCCGATCAACTCCGGGGTCAGCGCTTCGGCCATGGTGCCGATGCCGGCGATGTGGTGGTCGGTGCCGGTCAGCAGCATCGAGCGGGTTGGCGAGCAGGTCGGCGCGGTGTGGAAATCGGTCAGGCGCAGGCCGTTATTGGCCAGGGCATCGAGGTTCGGCGTGGCGATTTCGCCACCGAAGGCGCCGATGTCGGAAAAGCCGAGATCGTCGGCCAGAATCACCAGAAAGTTGGGGCGTTGCGGCATCGAAAAGCTCCTCTCAGCAGGCAATGAACGACAGCGGCAGATCGCGGATCTGGACCGGCAGGCTCGGTTGGTAATGGTCGTCACTGGTCAGTTCGTGCAGCAGCTCTTCGCGCAACTGATGGAAGTCGAAACTGCTGCGCTGACGCGGGTGCGGCAAGGCGATGTCGACCACTTGCTTGATCCGTCCCGGACGCGGCTCCATCACCACCACGCGATCGGCGAGAAAGATCGCTTCTTCGACGTCGTGGGTGACGAGGATCGTGGTGATTTTCGCCCGGTCGCGGATCGCCAGCAGCTCGTCCTGCATTTGCTGACGGGTCAACGCATCGAGCGCGCCGAACGGTTCGTCGAGCAGCAGAATCCGTGGGCTGGCGACCAGTCCGCGAGCAATCGCCACGCGCTGGGCCATGCCGCCGGAGAGCTGGTGCGGATAGGCGCGGGTGAAATCGCGCAGGCCGACCAGATCGATGAAATCGTTGATGCGCTGCTGCTTTTCGGCGGTGCTCAGCGGCTCGTTGACCAGGCCCAGACCGATGTTGTCGGCCACGGTCAGCCACGGGAACAGCCGATGCTCCTGAAACACGATGCCGCGCTCGCCGCCGATGCCGTTGACGGCTTTGCCATCGACGCTGATCTGCCCGCGAAACTGCGTATCCAGACCCACCAGCAAACGCAGCAAGGTGGATTTGCCGCAACCGCTGGACCCGACGATGGCGACAAATTCGCCCTCGGCGATGTCGAGGTTGAATTCGCGAATCGCCTCCAGTTCGAAACCGTCAACGTCGAAGGATTTGCCTACATGGGTGAAGCTGACAATCGGTGCGTTCATGCGTGTCTCCAGCGAGTAGCGCGAATTTCCAGGCGTTGGCCGATGAGGTTGAGCAGGGCGCCGGTGAGGCCGACCAGCAGCATCCCGGCCATGATCAGGTCCATGCGCAGCAGTTGTTGGGCGCCGATCATCTGGCTGCCGATGCCGCCGTTGGACGGCATGAAATATTCGGCGCCGATGGTGCCGAGCCAGGCGTAGATCAGACTCAGGCGCAGCCCGGCGAAAATCCCCGGCGCCGCACCCGGCAGCACCAGACGACGCAGGCGCTGGCCGAGGCTCAGGCGCAGCACCTGCGCGGCTTCGTTGAGTTGTGGCGAGAGGTTGGCGACGCTGCGCTGGGTGGCGATGAACAGCGGGAAAAACGCGGCGAGGGCGACGAACACCCACTTCGCCAATTCACCCAATCCGAACCACGCGGTGAGCAGCGGCACCCAGGCGAAAATCGCGATCTGGCGAATGGCGGCGAGAGTCGGGCCGAGCAGCCGTTCGCTGGTGCGCGACAGACCCAGCAACAGGCCGAGGGCGAAACCGAGTCCGCCGCCCAGCAGCAACCCGCCAAGGGTACGACCGAGGCTCAAGGCCATGCCGCTGATCAGCGTGCCGTCGAGCAGACCGTTCCTGGTCGTTTCCAGTACCGCCAGCGGGCTGACCAGGATGTTCGCATCGACCCACTGCTGATCGCTCGCCACTTGCCAGACGCCAATCAGGCTCAGGGGCAACAGCCACGGTTGCAGCCTCTGCCAGCCTTGATAGTGCGGGCCACGGCGGATTTCCGCAGTCGCCGGGTGCGGCCAGTGCACCAGTTTGCGGTCGAGAAAACCGATGCCGCGATCCATCGCTACACCGAGCACACCGATGACCACGATGCACACGAACACGATGTCGAGCATGAACAGTTGCCGTGCCCAGACCATCAGGTAGCCGATGCCTTCGCTGGACGCCAACAGCTCCACCGCCAGCAATGAAGTCCAGCCGGCGGCCAGGGCCAGACGCACGCCGGCCATGAATGCCGGCAGTGCGGCAGGCAGCACCAGACGCCGGATCAGCAAGTACGACGGCAGGCGCAATACGGCGGCAGCTTCGCGCAGTTTCGGTTGCGCATCACGAACGCCGACCAGGGTGTGCAGGGTCACCGGCACCACGATGGCCTTGATCAGCACCACCAGTTTCAGCACTTCGCCGATGCCGAAAAACACCATGAACAGCGGAATCCACGCCAGCGTCGGTACCTGTGCCAGACCGGCGAACGTCGGGAAGACCAGGCGTTCGAGGCGACGGCTGAAGCCCAGCGCGGCACCCAGCAGCGCACCAGCTGAGATCCCTGCCAGCAAGCCCCAGAGCAGACGTTGCAGGCTGATCCACAAATGACTCCACAACTCGCCCTGGGACAGCTCGATGGCGCTGTTCCACACCAGCGATGGCGCCGGCAGGATCTGCTCGCTCATCCATTGATTGCGTGCGGCCAGCCACCACAGAGCGAACAGGCTGATCGGCAACAGCCATGGCAACAGACGTTGGTTGAGGCTCGGCCACGCGCGCCGGCTTTTCAGAGGTGGCGCGGGCAGCGGCAGGCTGAGCAGGGAATCACGGGCCATGGGTGACCTCCGTTGTCGGGTTGCATGGCGAACCGCTGTGCCTGTGTGGGAGTGGGCTTGCTCACGAAGACGGAGTGTCAGGCACCGATGATGGTGAATGACACGGCCTCTGCGCGAGCAAGCCCGCTCCCACAATTGGCTAGCGGTGTATGCAAAATCGATCTATAAAAATTCAAATCAATTCTATTGAGAGATAAGCCAGACCATTTAAGGCTTGCAGCGCGACGCGCATCCAATGCATTCGAAGAATATTTTCGATGCTGTTAATGCATACGCCGCTGCAGCCCGCGTGATTTCACGCTTAGCGCTAAAGGCTATAAAAATGTGAATTTATAGTATTTAAGCGAAGGTCATGCTTCGGCCTACTTTCGGCTCCTCAACGCCTGTCGTGATCTAGGAGCCGTACCCATGAACCGTCCCTTCAAACGAGTCTTCAGTCTGTTTGCCATTCCGGCACTGGCGGGCCTGCTGGCGTTTAACGCGCAGGCTGACGAACTCAAGGAAATCAGGATCGCCGTGCCTGACCTGAGCGCCGGCACCCAGCACAGCGGCGGCGGTGTGGTGGACGTGCTGCGTGACCAGCAGATCTTCGAAAAAGCCTTCGCCGATCAGGGCATCAAGATTCAGTGGAGCTTCTTCAAGGGTGCCGGGCCGGTGATCAACGAAGCGTTTGCCAATGGTCAGGTCGATCTGGCATATCTGGGCGACCTTGCGGCGACCTTGCGGCGATCATCGGCAAGTCCAATGGCCTCGACACGCGTTTGCTCAGCGCCAGTGCGCGTGGGGTGAAACAGTATCTGGGCGTGGTGCCGGGGTCGGGGATCAAGACACTGCAGGATCTGAAGGGCAAGCGCGTGGCGATCTTCCGTGGCACCGCCACGCAGCTGTCGTTTGATGCGGCGCTGGCCAGTCAGGGCTTGAGCGAGAAGGATCTGAAAGTGATCAATCTCGACTTCAGCGGGGCGGTCGCGGCATTGGCGGCGAAACAGATTGACGCGTCGTGGGGCAGTTCAGGGCTGACGGCGCTGCAAGCCAAGGGGCTGGCGGAATTGCCGCTCAATACCAAGGATCTGGGTGGCGCCGGCAGTGTGCAGTCAGTGCTGGTCGGCACCGGCAAGTTTGTCGACGGGCACCCGGAGGTCGTGGCCAAACTGCTGAAGGCGCAGCAGCAGGCGGTGGAGTGGCTGACCCAGGACAGCAACAAGGACGCTTATGTGCAACTGGTGTCGGGGCTGGCGAGTTATCCACCGGTGATCCTGACCCAGGACCTTCAGGATCAGAAACTCAGCGAAGTGTTCCCGTCGACGCTGGACCCGGTGTTCCTCGGCAAGTTGCAGGACTCGGTAGACCTGGCGGCGCAGCAGAAGCTGATTCGCAAACCGTTCAAGGTCAGTGATTGGGTGGCGCCTGAACTGGCGGCGGCAAAGCTCTGAATCTCCAGTGTCTGGACGGGCCTTTTCGCGAGCAAGCCCGCTCCCACAAGGATCTTCAGTGAACACAGATTTTGTATTCACAACGATCCCCTGTGGGAGCGGGCTTGCTCGCGAAGGCGTCCTCAAACCGCGACGCTGACCTCCTGTTTATCCACCGCCACCAGCGTCTCGATCATCGCTCTCGCTGCCGGCGACAAGCGAAATCCTGTGCGACTGACAATCCCGCAGCGCGCGTTCATGCTCTCCAGATTCTGCGGCAGGTTGCGCCAGTGCAGCAGCGCCAGCGAACCCTGAGCAATGTCCTCGTAAAACGCCTCTTCCGTACCGATGCCGATGGCATTCGATTGCAGCACCACTTTCACCAGCGCCGGGAAATGCTCGGTCTCGATGGTCGGCGAAAAGTCGATCCGGCCGCTGAGGTTCGCCAGCAGTTTGCGAATCCCCGGCGGGATCAATGTGGTCGCCAGCGGGTAGTCGAACATGTCGTTGGTCGACAGGCTCTCCTTGGCCAGCAGCGGGTGCCCGGGCCGGCAGAAAAACACCCCGCGCTTGGGCGTCAGGGCTTGGGTCTGAAAATTCGGATCGGCTTCGAAATGACGGATGTCGGCGATGAAGAATTCGATCTCTTCACGGCTCAGCGCACGGCTGAGTTTTTCCCAGTTATCCACCTGAAAACAGGTGCGCACTTTCGGGTGCGCGTTGATGAATTGCGCCACCGCATCCGGCACCAGTTTCACCGCCGGGGCCGGGCCGCAGCCGAAGTGCAGTTCCCCGGCATCGAGCTTGGTCATCTGCGTCACTTCCGCGCTGAGCAGCGCCGCGCCTTGCACCAGGGTCAGGGCGTGTTGCAGCACCACCTGGCCTTCGGGTGTCGGGCGCAGATCCTTGTTGCCGCGATCCACCAGCACGCAGCCGAACTCTTGCTCCAGCCCTTGAATGCTGCGGCTGAACGCCGGTTGAGTGATGCCCATCGCGTCTGCCGCACGGACAAAACTGCGGTGTTCGTTGAGGGCGATGAAGTAGCGCAACTGGCGGAGATCCATATGCTTTTCCGGCATCCTAAAAATAGCTCGAAGGCATTTGCGACGAGGGTTGCTTGAGGTTTTAAATGCAAGCTCTTATTCCGTCAACGAAGCATGTGAATATCTATTAGATGTAAATGGAATATAGATAGAGCGATGTTTCGCTGCCGCCTAACCGCAAGCAGTCGATGAGGGTCTACCCATGAGCAATGCCGCACTCGCTGTAAAACCTGCTGTCCACGCGCTGGAAATCCATCCGGTGGCCGGCCGTATCGGCGCCGAGATTCGTGGCGTGCACTTGTCCGGTGAGCTAGACGCCGCCACGGTCGAAGCCATTCAGCAGGCGCTGATCCAGTACAAGGTGGTGTTCTTTCGCGAGCAGACTCAGCTCGACGATCAGCGCCAGGAAGCCTTCGCCCATCTGCTCGGCGAGCCGGTGGCGCATCCGACCGTACCGGTGCGTGAAGGCACGCGTTATCTGCTGGAGCTGGACGGGGCCGAGGGCCAGCGCGCCAACTCCTGGCACACTGACGTGACCTTCGTCGACGCCTACCCGAAAGCCTCGATCCTGCGCTCGGTGGTGGCGCCGGCCTTCGGTGGCGACACCCTGTGGGCCAACACCGCGACCGCCTACAACGAACTGCCGAGCGAACTGCGCGAGCTGGCGGACAAACTGGTCGCCGTACATAGCAACGAATACGACTACGCCGGGGCCAAGCCGGACGTGTCGGCGGAGAAGTTGGAGCGCTATCGCAAGGTCTTCACCTCGACCGTCTACGAGACCGAGCATCCGGTGGTGCGTGTGCATCCGATCAGCGGCGAGAAAAGTTTGTTGCTGGGGCACTTCGTCAAACGCATCAAGGGTTATTCGCAAGCCGATTCGGCGCACCTGTTCGGCCTGTTGCAGAGCCATGTGATCCGTCAGGAAAACACCGTGCGCTGGCGCTGGAAGGCCGGTGATGTGGCGATCTGGGATAACCGTTCGACTCAGCATTATGCGATTGATGATTACGGCACTCAGGATCGTATCGTGCGGCGGGTGACGCTCAAGGGGGAAGTGCCGGTTGGGGTGAACGGGCAGCGTAGTCAGACGATTAAAGGTGCCGAGCTCGTCGGCGTCTGATCGGGCCTCTTCGCGAGCAAGCCCGCTCCCACAGTGGAGGTGTGTTGAACACGATGGATGTGAACAACATATGGCCCTGTGGGAGCGAGCCTGCTCGCGAAGCTTTTAATTCACCAAACGCCAATCTGCACGACCTTCTCGGTCTCCGGCTCGCCATAGCGAAACCGCTGTCCACGCAAATCAATCTCCTGATGACTGATCGTGGTCCGCCGCTTCAAGCCGCGTACCCACTCGAACAGATATCCCGCATGCTCCTCGCGCACTGCAGCGTAATCAGGATCATCACCCAGATCGCGCAACTCCTGCGGATCATTCAGCAGATCAAACAGTTGCGGCCGGAAGCCGTCGTACGCCAGGTATTTCCAGCGCTCGCTGCGCACCATGGTCATGCGGCAACGGTCGATCGGCTGGCCAAGTCGCTCGCGTGCCGGGGCCTGAAAGGCGTAGTCGTATTCGCTGATGGCGTAGCGGCGCCAGTCGGGATTTTCCCCGTGCAACAGCGGGATCAGCGAGTGTCCTTCCAGCCGATGCTCGGCGCCCGGCAGGCCCAGTGCCTGGAGAAAAGACGGCAAGGCATCAATGGTTTCCGCCAGCCGCTCATCCACCGTGCCCCGGGTGATGTCCGCCGCCGTGCGCGGGTCGCGCACGATCAATGGCACGCCCACTGCCTGTTCCAGCAAAAACTCCTTCTCGCCCAGCCAGTGGTCGCCGAGAAAGTCGCCGTGATCGCTGGTGAACACGATCAAGGTGTCATCCCAACGACCGTTGCTCTGCAGAAAATCGAACAGCCGCCCGAGCTGATCATCCACTTGCTTGATCAGGCCCATGTAGGTGGGGATTACATTCAATCGTACTGAATCACGGGAGAAGTTGAGGCTTTCCTCATGCTGGCGAAACGCCGCGTATACGGGGTGTTTGCTCGCTTCGGAGGGCGTCGCGCGGACCGGTTCGAGAATCGATTTCGTACTGTACAGGGCGTGGTATGGCGACGGTACGATGTAGGGCCAGTGCGGTTTGATGTAGGAGAGGTGTAAACACCAGGATTTCTCACCTTGCTCGGTGATGAAGTCGATGGCTCGATTTGTAGTGTAGACAGTCTCTGAGAACTGCTCGGGAATTCGCGCTGGCAAATGCGCATGACGCATGTGCCAGCCGCTGAGGATTTCGCCGTTCTCGCCTTCGGCGGCGTTGGCCCAGTCGTGCCAGGGGTTGCGCCCGGCGAAGCCCTGCTCGCGCAGGTAATGGGTGTAGGGCGCGGACTCGCGTTTGTCGTCGAACAGCGGGTCGTCGGGGAAGATTCCGTCGTGGCGGAAGTACGGCTCGAAACCGACCTCGTTGAGCACTTCGGCCTGCGCGCTGTCCGGGTTGATCGCCAGACGCTGCAGGGCGTCGACATTGGCCGTGGCGTGGGTCTTGCCGACCAGCGCGGTGCGGATGCCGTGGGGGCGCAGGTAATCACCGATCGTCAGTTCTTCCAGCGGCAACGGCACGGCGTTCCACGCGACCTGATGGCTGCTGACGTAGCGCCCGGTGTAGGCCGACATCCGCGACGGGCCGCAGATCGTGCCCTGGGTGTAGGCACGGCTGAAGCGCACGCCGGCGGCGGCCAGGCGATCGATGTTCGGCGTGTGCAGATGCGGATGGCCGTAGCAGGACAGGTAATCGCGGCGCAGCTGATCGCACATGATGTACAGCACATTGCGCACAGGGTTTTGCGGGTTGGACATGGGGTTCACCGGTCAGAAAGACAGGCGAGGGTTGTCGCTTTCGGCGGGGGTGTTCGGCAAGTGCATTTGGGGAATGGGTTTTATGCGGGGATTGCATTGGCGCCTGTAACGGCCTCTTCGCGAGCAGGCTCGCTCCCACAGTGGATTGTGGTGAGCGCAGAATTTGTGATCGACGCTAACTCTGTGGGAGCGAGCCTGCTCGCGAAGGCGGTGGATCAGACTGCAAAATTCTCCAGCGAACACACCTCCTCATCCACCGCATCAATCGCCTTGATCTGCTCAATCATCGCCTCGGCCAGCGGCGACAAGCGATACCCCGCCCGACTGACAATCCCGTAGCGGGTGTACAGCTCTTCCAGATCATCCGCCAGGCCGTCGATCCGCAAACACACCAGCTCACCCTTGGCCTGATGCAGCGCGTCGGAATACGCCCCGACAATGCCGATCGCATCCGAACGCAGCACCACGCTGAGCAGGCTCGAGCTGTTTTCGCATTCGACATTGGGGGTGAAATCCGGGCGGCCGCTGAGGTCGACGATGACCTTGCGCAGGTTCGGCGGACGAATGCTCACCGCCAGTGGATAGCTCATCAATTGCTCGGCTGTGACCCGTTCAAGAGCGGCCAGCGGATGCCCGGCACGGCAACAGAAATGCCATTTGCGCGGCCGCAAGCGGTACGTCAGGTAATCCGGATCGGCCTCGAAGTGTCGAGTGTCGGCGACGAAGAACTCGAACTCCTCACTGAGCAGGCGTTTGCTCAGGCTCTGCCAGTCATCGACCTGAAATTGCACCCGCGCTTTCGGGTAGCGCCCGATGAACGCGCCGATCGCGCGCGGGATCAATCCGGCCGCCGGCGCCGGGCCGCAACCGAAGCGCAGCTCGCCCGCCTCCAGCCCATTGAATTGACTGATCTCGTTGGCCATCTGCTGCGCGCCGCTGACCAGTCGTCGTGCATGTTCGAGCAGCACCTGGCCCTGCTTGGTCGGCGGCAGATCCTTGCGCCCGCGATCGACCAACTGACAGCCGACGCTGTGTTCCAGCGCCTGAATGCTGCGGCTGAACGCCGACTGCGACAGGTTCACCGCCTGCGCGCCGGCGACGAAGCTGCGTTGTTCGGCGAGGGCGATGAAGTGACGAAGTTGGCGCAAGTCGATATGCATTCTTCACATAAAAAATATCCGGGAAATGCATTGGATATGCATTAGGTCGACTCCTTATAAAGGCAATCTCTTATGCAGTAAATATTTGTAAATCCATAAATAAATAACCGAAAAGAATATGCAGCGCTGAAGATGTCTGTGTGTTTTTTGACCAGGAGCCGCGCCATGAGTCCGTTGAACCTTGCGTCACCCTTAACGCCACGACGGCTCAAACGCCTGCCTCTGGCCTTGTTGCTGGCGGGGAGTGCCAGCTGGACTCACAGCTACGCCGCCGAGGCCGAAGCCCTGCCACCGGCGCCGGCCGGCAAACCCGCGGCCAACAGCTCGCAGCTGGAAACCGTGACCGTCACCACCCGCCGTCGCGAGGAAAGTTCGCAAGATGTGCCGACGCCGATGAGCGTGGTCAGCGGCCAGACCCTGGAGACGCAGCGCGTCTACCGCATCCAGGATCTTCAGCAACTGGTGCCGAGCGTCAACGTCGCCTACATGCACGCGCGCCAGTCCAGCGTGTCGATTCGTGGACTGGGCAACAACCCGGCGAGCGACGGCCTGGAAGGCAGCGTCGGTCTGTACATCGATAACGTGTATCTGGGCCGTCCGGGGATGGCGGTGTTCGACCTGATGGACATCGAACAGCTCGAAGTCCTGCGCGGGCCACAGGGCACACTATTCGGCAAGAACACCACCGCCGGGGTGATCAACATCAGCACCCGCGCGCCGACCTTCACCCCTGAGCGCAGCATCGAAACCTCGTTCGGCGAGGACGGCTACTTCCAGACCAAGGGCACCATTTCCGGGCCGCTCAACGATGAACTGGCCGGGCGCTTTTCGGCCTATCGAACCCGCAGCGACGGCGACATCAAGAACGAATACAACGGTCATGAGCTGAACGGTGGCTCGCGCGATGGCTTCCGTGCGCAGTTGCTGTTCAAGCCCAACGAAGATTTCAATCTGCGCTGGATCGGCGATTACAACGAAGAGGACTCCAGCGCCGGCACCCGCGTGCTGTACAACACCGGACCGACCATCAACGGCGTCAACCTCTACCAATCGCGGGCCAATGCCGCCGGCGCGACGCTGGTCAACGGCTCGCACCGCAAGGTCAATCTGGACAACGATCAGCACGTCACCGTGCATCAGGGTGGCACGTCGGTGGAGGCCAACTGGACGCTGCCGAGCGATTTCACCCTGACCTCGATCAGCTCCTATCGCTTCTGGAATTTCACCCCGGCCAACGACGACGGTCTCAACGTTGCGGCGACTTACAACGCCGGGGTTTCGGTCGAAGACAAACAGTACTCGCAGGAATTCCGCCTGGCCTCGCCCAAGGGCGAGTTCTTCGATTACGTGGTGGGCGCGTACTACTTCGGCTCGGATCTGGACAACAAATCCTTCGCCTATTACGGCCCGCAGGCCGACATCTGGAACGGCACGCCACGCGGTGCCCTGGCCAACGTCGGCAGCGTCGGCAACGGCCACATCAAGACCGACAGTTTCGCCCTGTTCGCCCAAGGCACCTGGCACCTCACCGAGCGCCTGGACTTCACCGCCGGGGTGCGTGGCACCTATGAAGAGAAGAACGCCTGGGTCACCCGCGATGCGCCGGTCGGTGGCGCCACTGTCACCGGTGCAGCGGCCACGGCACGCCGCGGACGTACTGGCGCCTACGATTCCGGCGATCTGAATCAGTACAGCTCAAGCCCCTCCGGATTGCTCAACCTCAGCTATCGCTTCACCGATGATCTGCTCGGTTACGCCACGCTGTCCCACGGCGAAAAATCCGGTGGGGTGAACCTCGCAGTGGGTTCGGCGCCAACCGCTGGCGCCGACTCGCTGCTGATCGGCACCGAGCGCGCCAACAACGCCGAACTCGGTTTCAAAAGCACCCTGTGGGATCGGCGTCTGCAACTCAACGCCAACGTTTTCTGGACTCAGGTCAACGCTTACCAGACCAACGCCTACGACGACGTCAACCGCGTGCAATACCTGACTAACGCCGGTTCCGTGCGCTCGCGCGGCGTCGAATTCGAAAGCACGGTGATCCCGTTGCGCGGCCTGACGCTGAACTTCAACGGCTCGTACAACGACGTCAGCTACCTCTCGTACAAAGATGCGCCATGCCCGCCGGAAGTCAGCCAGGCACCGGGCGCACCGGCGTCCTGCGATCTCAGCGGCCATCAAGTGGTCGGCGCGTCGAAATGGATCGGCAATGCCAATGGCGAATACAAATGGAATCTGGCCAACGGCTTCGAACCCTACGTCACCGCCAGCTACGCGTTCCGTTCGAAAGCGGTGGGCACGGTCGAGGATTCCGACTACGGGCAGATCCCGAGCTACGCGGTGGTCAACCTGTCCACCGGTCTGCGCGGCGATTTCAATCAGGGCCAGTGGGACGTTTCGCTGTGGCTGAAAAACGCCTTCGACAAGACCTACTACACGACCCTGTGGACCGGCGGCAACGGCGGTTATGAAGGCTTGCTCGGCACGCCGCGCACCCTCGGCGTTACCGGTCGCTACGACTTCTGATCTGTCATTCAAGGAGCTGCATCATGTTGCCAGGCAAAACCGCTTTAGCCCTGTTGTTATCCGGCGCAGCGTTGAGTACCTCGGTGTTCGCCGCACCCAGCGTGTACCCGACCGGCGTCACCCGCTACGACCCGAACAAGGCGTTCAACCAATACGTGATTTTCAGTGGTGCCGACAAGCAGACGCACCTGATCGACATGAACGGCAACGAGGTGAAAACCTGGCCGCAGGCGGGGTTTCCGTCGGCGATCATTGACCCGCAACTGGTCGGCGGCGAGCGCGGGCATGTGCTGTTGCAACTGAGCGACAAGGATCCGGGCAAGCTCGGCTCCGCCGGTAACGGTCTGGGCAATCAGAGCGTCGGCGAGCTGGACTGGAACGGCAAAGTGGTTTGGCAGTGGGGCGACAAGGCCCCCGGTGGCGCGGCGCAACAACACCATGATCAGCGACGCCTGAGCAACGGCAATACCGTGGTGCTGGCGAACAAGGTGCACCAAGTCAAAGGCTTCAAAGTGCCCGAGGTGATCGACGATGCGATCTACGAAGTCAGCCCCGACGGGCAGGTGAAATGGCAGTGGCTGGCCTCGGAACACCTGAACGAATTCGGCTTCACCCCGGAGCAACTGAAGCTGGTGCGCGCCAGCGACAACCCGGATTACCTGCACATCAACAACCTCAGCGTGGTCGGGCCGAACAAGTGGTTCGATGCCGGGGACAAGCGCTTCAATCCAGATAACCTGTTGCTCGATTCACGCAACGCCAACTTCATCGCGATCATCGACAAACACAGCGGCAAAGTGGTCTGGCGCCTCGGCCCGAACCTGCCGCTGATCAACCCGAAAACCGCACAGAAACTGCCGCGTCCGGTGGATCAATTTGTCGGCCAGCACGACGCGCACATCATCCCTGCCGGGCTGCCCGGTGCGGGCAACCTGCTGGTGTTCGACAACCAGGGTTCGGCGGGGTATCCGAACGTCACCCTCGGGCTGATTTCCGGCTCGCGAGTGCTGGAAATCGACCCGCAGAAAAATGAAATCGTCTGGCAGTACAGCGCGGCTAATTCGAAGCAGCCGGGGTGGGCGTTCTATAGCTCGTTCATCAGCAGCGCGCGACGTTTGCCCAACGGCAATACGCTGATCGACGAAGGCATGAACGGGCGCTTTTTCCAGGTCACGGCCGGCGGCGAAAACGTCTGGGAATACGTCAGTCCTTATCTGGGTAAAGCACCGGGCAGCGACGCGATCAGCAACTGGGTCTATCGGGCGTTGCCCGTGAGTTACGACTGGGTGCCGAAGGGTACGCCGCGCTCCGAGACCGCCGTGATTGCCCCGACATCGGCAGTGCAGCAGACCAGTGCCAGTCGTTAGTTGAAAAGGAATTAATGCTCGAATGAATGGCGATAAGTTATGTGCGGTTTGAATAGTGCTTATTGCAATTTCGTTGAAAAGTGGCGTGGACAATAAGTGAATGGCCAACCATCCTGAGTGTCGTGAGTTTCCAGGAGGGAACTTGCTCTCATCGGAAGACACTTATCCAACGATAAAGGAAATCACGTTATGTCGAGCATTAATGGAACTTATGTAAACGCTAACGCTGGCGCCAAACTGACGATTACCGATGGCAACGACTCCAACGGCACCTTCAGCGGCAAGTTGAACCAGAACGGCGTGAACTACGACATCGCTTACGGGCATTACCATTTCCAGAACAGCACCGGGCAGCCTACGATCATCACCTTCGCGGCTCTGAATGACGGCACGGGTTATCAATCCTGGGCGCTGTTCTCGCCGGATCACACCTATTCGAAAGTTCGGGCGGCGGGTTCGCGCACCAACTTTGATGGTGATGTTGTTAGTCTGGCTGGAGAGTTTGTTAAACAGTAATTTTGTGTCACAAAAAAGCCGTCATGCTATTGAGCCTGGCGGCTTTTTTCTTACATGAAATAAGTCATTTTCATGTTGGTTGTGTTTCCTGTGGATGACAGCGTTTTCTGGCGTCTGATTCTAAGCTCGAGGTGAACTCAATCATTCGAGCAGGACGCTTACATGCAAAACGCGCTTTATTCCAACACCCTCGATGGGCCCTCTCTGACCATTGTCGATTCCGATGACCGCACCGGGGTCTTCGGCGGCACGTTGCATCACCAAGGCATCAACTACGGCATTGTCAGTGGCCGTTATGCAAGCCTCAACGGCTACCAGCCGCCAACCGTGGTCACGCTGATTGCCAATAACCAGGATCACGGTTATTTCGCCCTGACCCTGTTCTCGCCAAGTCGCGGCACTCATGAACTGCAGGGGCACTGCGTGCGCGTTACCTATGACGGCGTGGTCAGCAGCCTGCCGGGCGACTTCGTTCGCCACGCATGAGGCGCAGCCAGCGCCAGATTTCTTCGCAAACACAAGCAAGGATGCTGCACATGTCCACGATCAATGGCGTTTATCGTCATGAACCTTCAGATACAACCTTGACCCTGACCGAGGGCGATGACCGCACCGGCAGTTTCACCGGCACGTTGTCCGTGTCCGGCACCGATTACCCGATCGCATTTGGCAATTTTCATTTCAGGCATGGCTTTTCAACAGGCCCGGTCGCTATCTCTTTCAATACGCTGACGGCCGATGGCACGGCGCATGCCTGGGTGATGTTCTCGCCCGATCAGGCCTACACACGCTTGCGGGCAATGGGCAGCGCGGCGGACATGATGGGCAACACCGGGTTGAATGGCCTGGAATTCATCCGGAAAAACCGCTGAAGAAGCGCGAAATGAGCGGGTTTCGCATGCCTTCGCCGAATAATTTTCATGCTTGAAAAGCATTGTAAATTCAGCCCTCGGCGCCAGCCCTTGCAGGCCGTGGCTTCGCGACAATCTACGAAAACCTATATTCGTTAAAAATCTAAACACATCGATAAAAGTTACTTTCGGAGATAAGCGATTGCTCCAATGATTCACCCAACGACCGGTCGCCCGGGGGATGTTTGCGGCGACCTGTCGGGTACTTCGCAAAAAGACCGCAGGGAGTGAATCAATGGGCAATGTCCAGACCGCCGCCAGCGCACAGGAATTGCTGTGGCGTCAGACGCCGAGTGGCGAACTGGTCGATCTCGGCCGGCCGCATCGTGTGCCGCTGGGGCAGCTGCGTTTGCAGCGTGCGCCCAAGGGCATTCTGAGCCGCCGTGAAACCATTCTGCTCGGCGTGCTGGCGCTGCTGGTGCACGGCGCGGTGATCTATTGGATCAACCAGCATCCGACGCCGCCGTTGCCAATCGTGCCGCCGGAAATTCCGCCGATGACCATCGAGTTTTCGCGGCCGGCGCCACCCGCGCCGCCGGTGGTCGAACCGCCGCCACCGGCACCGGTCGTGGAGCCACCGCCACCGGTTGAAGACGAGTTGGCCGTAAAGCCGCCGCCGCCCAAACCGATTCCCAAGCCCAAGCCGAAACCGGTGGCCAAACCGGTTCCGAAACCAGCACCGAAAGCTGTTGAACAACCACCCGCGCCGCCACAACCGGCAGCTCCGGTTGCCGCCCCGGCGCCACCTGCACCACCGGCCCCGGCGCCCGTGACGCCGGCTTCGGCCAACGCCGCGTATTTGAAGAATCCGGCGCCGGAATATCCGTCGCTGGCCCAGCGTCGCGGTTGGGAAGGCACGGTGATGTTAAGGGTGCACGTGTTGGCCAATGGCAAACCGGGCGAGATCCAGATTCAGAAAAGCAGTGGTCGGCAACAGCTCGACGATGCGGCACTCAATGCCGTCAAGCAGTGGAGCTTCGTGCCGGCCAAGCAGGGTGATGTCGCCCAGGACGGCTGGGTCAGCGTGCCCATCGATTTCAAGATTCATTAAACCGAAACCTATTCGCGCTAAATGTTTACACGAGGGAATACATCATGACGTTACTGGCCTCTCCACTGGAATCCATCGAAAGCGCGGTGATCTGGCTGCTGGTGGTTTTTTCCGTTGCCACCTGGGGACTGGCGCTGCTCAAGGCTGTGCAATTCGGTCGTCTGAAGGCGCAGGATCGCAAGTTTCATAAACGCTTCTGGGCGGCCTCGAGTCTGGATTCCGCCGCTGAGTTGAGCGAAACCCAGCCCGGTGCTGCGGCACGAGTCGCTCAGGCCGGGTACGCGGCGATTCAGGTGGGTGAGGCGCCGCAGGCCAATGACCTGAGCCAGGCGATCAACCATCAGGATCGTCTCGAACGGGCCTTGCGCCAGCAGATCGTCCGCGAACGGCGTTCGCTGGAAACCGGTCTGGCGGTAGTCGCGAGTATTGGTAGTACGTCGCCGTTCATTGGTTTGTTCGGCACGGTGTGGGGAATCATGGAGGCGTTGAAAGGCATCAGCGCGGCAGGCTCGGCGAGCCTGGAAACCGTCGCAGGTCCGATTGGCGCGGCACTGGTCGCCACTGGTGTGGGGATCGCCGTCGCGGTGCCGGCGGTGCTGGTTTACAACTACTTTTTGCGGCGTCTGAAACTGACGGCGGCGGACCTGGATGACTTCGCCCACGACTTCTACAGCCTGGCGCAAAAGAGCTCGTTTCGCGTGCTGATCCACCCGACGGCGCACAAGGTCGCGGCACCGGGCAACGCGACAAAAGTGAAGGAGGCGTCCTGATATGGCCTTCTCCACACAAGACAGCGACGAGGTGCTGAGCGAGATCAACGTGACACCGCTGGTGGACGTGATGCTGGTACTGCTGGTGGTGTTTATCGTCACCGCGCCGCTGCTGACCAATGCGATCCCGATCAACCTGCCGAAAACCGAAGCGGTGGCGCCGGTCGAGCAGAAAGATCCGCTGGTGGTGAGCATCGACGGCGCCGGCAAACTGTTTATCAACAAGGATGAAATTCAGCCGGACTTGCTGGAATTCAACCTCAAGTCGGCCAAGGCCAAGGACCCGGAAGTGCGCGTGCAATTGCAGGCCGACGACGGGGTGAACTACGGCGAAGTGGCGCGGGCCATGGCTTCGATTGAACGGGCGGGGATTACCAAATTGTCGGTGATCACTGCGCGGTAAACAGGATTTACGTTTTTCCGGGGCCGTCTCCTTGGCAGGGTGCGGCCCTTTTTTTATCCCGCAAAACCAGCCTCACCAACCCATTGTGGGAGCGGGCTTGCTCGCGAAAGCGTCAGCTGCATCGACATCAATGTTGACTGAGACACCGCATTCGCGAGCAAGCCCGCTCCCACAGGTTTGCATTTAATATTCTTTTCGAGTCTTAATAAATAGCTTCTTATTCCTTAACGAATATAAATCCCGTCCCTATACTCGATCAGGAACAGACACGACGCAGGAGAGCTCCCCATGCGCAACGAATCAATCCGCTACCTGATTGTGCCGGGCTGGCAAGGATCGCCAGAAGATCATTGGCAAACCCACTGGCAGAACAGCCTGCCCAACAGCGCACGCGTGGAGCAGGCCGACTGGCTGACACCGCGCCGTGAAGACTGGGTTGCGGCGCTGGCCGAAGCGATTGCCGCCGACAGCACGCCGGTGATCCTGATTGCTCACAGCCTGGGTTGCATCACCGTTGCACATTGGGCGGCTACCGCGCCTGTGCAATACCTGCGTCAGGTGCGCGGTGCGTTGCTGGTGGCGCCGGCGGATGTCGAGCGTCCGGCCTGCGCGCCTGCACTGCGCAATTTCGCCCCGATCCCCACCGATTTGCTGCCGTTCCCCAGTCAGGTGGTCAGTTCCGACAACGACGCCGCCGTCAGCGCCCCGCGTGCCCTGGAGCTGGCGCGCAACTGGGGCGCCGAGGCGGGAATTCTTGCCGGGGCGGGGCACATCAACGTCAAGTCCGGGCATCAGCGTTGGGAGCAGGGTTTCGCTTATCTGTATCGCCTGCAAAACCGTATGGAACACCACGCCCGGCGTCGCGCTTGAACCTTTTTCTTTTCTGAACGCCCCCGTCTGCCGGCGGTTCTGGGCGGGAGTCTGCCATGAGTTTCGAAACGTTCGGTCAGCCGTTGCTGACCTTTCCCGATGCGGAAAAAAGTCCCCTGAGCATTCGCGCCAAGGCGCTGGTGTTTGTCGATCCCCGCTCCCGCCAGTTGCGCGAAGAGCTGGAACACCTGGCGCCGCGTGCCATCTCGGTGCTTATTCGCGGCGAGACCGGCACCGGTAAAGAGTTGCTCGCCCGTCACATCCACCGAGCCAGTGATCGCAGCGGTCTGTTCGTCTCGGTCAATTGCGGCGCGATCAGTCCTACTTACGCCGATGCCGAGCTGTTCGGTTATGCCGCCGGCAGTTACACCGGTTCGGCGAGCAGTCGCGCCGGCTGGTTCGGTTCGGCCAATGGCGGCACCTTGTATCTGGACGAAATCGGCGATCTGCCGTTGCCGATCCAGATCAAACTGCTCGCCGCCCTGGAAAACCACGAAGTCACCCGCGTCGGCGCACATCAGCCAAGCCCGGTGGATGTGCGGCTGGTGGCGGCAACCAGCATTGATCTGGCGCAAGCGGTGGACGCGGGGAAATTTCACGAACGGCTCTATCACTACCTCAGCGAAGGTCAGCTGGAATTGCCGGCCCTGCGCGAGCGGATTGGCGACATCCTGTCGCTGGCGGAATATTTCCTCGGCATCTACAGCCAGCGCCTAGATCTGCCGGTGCCGCTGATCAGCGAAGCGGCGCAGCACCTGCTGGAGCGCCACAGTTGGCCGGGCAACACCCGTGAGCTGGAAAACGTCATTCACTTTGCGCTGCTGGTCAGCACCGGCGATGAAATCCTGCCGGAGCACCTAAACCTGCCCGAAGTGTCTGGGCCGCAGCTTCAGATCGAACGACTGGTGGCACAAATCAACATCGGCGGCAGCGTCGACGAACGTAAGGCTTTGAAAGATCTGCTGATTGGTTTGAGCCAGCAGTTGTAGCCGTCAGGTTCTGTATGAACGAAATGGAATATCAAAGTGAATAAACGTTATTGTCCGGGAATAAAAAATCCCGGTATTGTCCGCATCACGCCAGAGATAGCACTTCACTGGCACTCGTATCAATAGCCGTCGCCATTCGCGACCGTGATTCTCGATAAGGACACTGCATGAAAAAGGTTCTGTTGTTTACCGCATTGGCGGCTGCTCTGACTGCTTCCCTGGCCCAGGCCGGCGAGAAACTGGTGGTGGCGGCGACTCCGGTGCCGCACGCGGAAATTCTCGAGCTGATCAAACCGACCCTGGCCAAAGAAGGCGTGGATCTGGAAATCAAGGTCTTCACCGACTACGTGCAGCCGAACGTGCAGGTTGGCGAGAAGCGTCTGGATGCCAACTACTTCCAGACCAAGCCTTACCTGGACAGCTTCAACGCCGGCAAATACAAGGACGACAAGTCCAAGTACCTGGTGACCGTGCAAGGCGTCCACGTTGAACCCTTCGGTGGCTACTCGAGCAAGTACAAGAAACTGGCTGATCTGCCAGACGGCGCGACCATCGCCATCCCGAACGAAGGCAGCAACAGCGGCCGTGCGCTGATCCTGCTGCAGAAGGCTGGCCTGATCGAACTGAAAGATCCGAAAAACGCCCTGGCGACCCCGAAAGACATCGCCAAGAACCCGCACAACTTCAAGTTCAAGGAACTGGAATCGGCCCTGCTGCCACGCGTCCTGAAGGAAGTTGATCTGGACATGATCAACACCAACTACGCGCTGGAAGCCAAGTTGAACCCGACCAAGGATGCGCTGGTGATCGAAGGCGCTGATTCGCCTTACGTGAACTTCCTGGTAGCCCGTGAGGACAACAAGAACAGCGACGCCATCAAGAAACTCGCCGCTGCCCTGACCAGCCCGGAAGTCAAAGCGTTCATCGAGAAGAAGTACAACGGCGCGGTATTGCCGGCGTTCTGATCCGACGCGTGAACCACCCCTTCAAGGTATGAAAACGCCGATGGCCAGCGATGGTCATCGGCGTTTTTGTGCGTGCGTTGAAAAGCCCCTCACCCTAGCCCTCTCCCAAAGGCAGAGGGGACTGATTGGGGGATGCTGTAGAAGTACACCGACGTGAAAGTTTTCTGCCGAATCCATAATCGACTCGATCTTTCAGGTCGATGTTAATCGCCAGACACTGCGGTCGGCCCCCTCTCCCTCGGGGAGTGTATGTACCGGAGACATGGTGGACACATGTTCGGAGACATGGTGGACGGTTTTAGATCTTCTTACCTGCTGTGACAATCTGCAAGTTCAAGTCGATTTTGGCTATACGATGTTTACCCCAGTAGACATCGTGGATGCCATCCTCCGTCGTTTCCCGGATAGCTACTGACCTCCCGTGAAAAGCCTTTCCGACTGTGTATTCACGGTTCCCCCAGTAGATCTCGCCCTTCACTTGAACCTTCCTGATCACATCGCCATCGTTGTACTCCGGCGCCGCGGGTTGCTCCTGATATTCCCGTGGACTGCTGCTGTAGCGGGCCGCAGGAACCTGCATGTCCAGCGCCTGGTGCGGGCGCTTCTGGTTGTAAATATCACGCCAGCTATCAAACGCCCGTTGCGCGCCATCGAGATCGATGAACAACTGGCCTTGCAGAACTTCGCTTTTAAGGCTGCGGTGAAAGCGTTCCAGCTTTCCTTGGGTCTGCGGATGATAAGGTCGGGAGTGGCCGACCTTGATGCCTTGGCTCATCAGCCAGATCTCCAGTGCGGTATAAACACCTGTCTGATCACCCCAAGGCGAACCGTTGTCCATCGTCATGCGTAAAGGCAGGCCGTAGCGCCGAAAGGTCCGGATTAGATGCTCCTGAACGGTTTGGCGCTGCTCGTTCGCGCACGCAGCGATGCACAGCGAAAACCGTGAATGATCGTCCAGTATCGTCAACGGATGGCAACGGCCCAGGCCCAAGCTGATATGGCCCTTGAAGTCTATCTGCCAAAGATCATTGGGAGCTTCATGCTCGAACCGGATAAATGGCTTGATCTCAGCGGCCTTTGGATCAACGCGCGAGTGACGCTTTAAAACCGCATGCACGGTGCTGACAGAAGGCATCACTGCGCCGTTGTCTTCCAACACGCGCTTGAGCTTGCGAGCGCCCCAAGCCGCGTACTCCTGACTCACGGTCAAAATCTGCTGCTCAACCTCATCAACACAGCGTTTGGGTGACGTTTTCGGTCGCCGAGACTGGTTGATCAATCCCTCAACACCTGAGGCTTCAAACCTGTTTAGCCATTTGTAAGCAGTGCTTGGACTGATATTGAATCGACGGCAAAGCAGCCGAATATTGGCCCCCTCTTGCCGAGCCAAAAACACGAATTCCGAGCGAAGTTGCACGGTGGACACCTCTTCCCAAGACACAGGTCATCTCCTTGGCGATGAGCAATGTGTCTATTAAAAAGTGTCCACCATGTCTCCGAACACCTGTCCACCATGTCTCCGGTACATACAGGGAGAGGGCTGGGGTGAGGGTGCTGTTGATCCTGACCTCAGGTTACCTGAGCCTTCAACGCCCGGCGCAACGCCACGAGCAATTTCACGATGTCCTGCGGATCCAGTCGCTGCGGCACTTTTACGTCCATGTTGTCTTCCTTGTAATGGTTTGGCCGGGGGAGTCTGGCCAAAAGCTGTTCGTCCTTGGAGGGCTTTCATGCAAAAAAGATCCTTCCTACAGCGCAAGGGAAAATAGCCTTCTTATTCCTTCCCGGCAAACCCACAGGATAGTTTTTTGCGTGATATCAATATGCTTTAACGGTATTTAAATTCTTGTTTTTATACCTATAAAGTCAGCGCCTGCCGGACAGTTACCCGCTGTCCATGGACTGCATGACCGTCGCTTACCGAGCGACGTCCAGGATGCTTCATGACTTTCGATTACGCATTTATCCTCAGTACCCTGCCGGCCTTTCTCAAGGCTGTGGGCGTGACGCTGCAAGTCGGGTTCATCGCCATCGGCACGTCGCTGCTGGTGGCGCTGCTCAATGCAACGATCCTGGTGTTCCGCACACCGTACCTGCAAAAACTGGTGGGCCTTTATGTGGAGTTGGCGCGCAACACGCCGCTGCTGATTCAACTGTTCTTCGTCTACTTCGCCTTGCCGGCCATCGGCATCCAGGTTTCCGGATTCACCGCGGCAATCATCACCATGACTTTCCTTGGCGGCGCCTATCTCACCGAAGTGCTGCGCGCCGGCGTCGATGCGGTACCGCAGGCGCAACTGGAATCGGGGCGCTCCATCGGCCTGTCCCATGGCCAGTTACTGCGCTACGTGATCCTGCCGCAGGCGGGGATTCTCAGCCTGCCCTCGCTGTTCGCCAATTTCATTTTCCTGCTCAAGGAAACCACCGTGGTCTCGGCGGTGGCGGTGCCGGAAATCCTCTACACCACCAAGAGCTACATCGCGCTCTACTACAAAACCTACGAAATGCTCGCCGTGCTGACGCTGATCTGCGTGCTGTTGTTCTTGCCGCTGTCGCTGTTGCTCAGCCGTCTGGAAAGGAGGCTCCAGCATGGCCAGTTCGGGTCTTGAACTGCTCTGGGTGTCGTTGCCGCAATTGGCAAAAGGCGCCGGGCAAACCCTGTCGATCTCGTTCCTGAGCATCGCTATCAGCACCGTTGGCGGGGTGCTCTACGGCGTGTTGCGCACGCTCAACGTGACATGGCTGAACGCAATTTTGCGGGTGTATCTGGAGCTGTTCCGGGCGATTCCGGTGCTGGTCTGGTTGTATCTGTTGTTCTTCGGGCTGCCGATTTTCTTCGGCCTGAGCCTGCCGAGTTTCTGGTGTGCGGTGCTGGTGCTGTCGTTGTGGGGCGCCAGCGAGGTTGGCGAGGTGGCGCGCGGTGCGCTGCACTCGTTGCCGCGCGGGCAGCGTGAAGCGGGCCTGTCGATTGGCCTGAACGCCGCGCAACTCTACGGCTACGTGTTGCTGCCGCAAGCGCTGAAACGCATGACGCCGCCGACCATCAACGTCTACACGCGAATCATCAAGACCAGCTCGCTGGCGGTGCTGATTGGCGTGGTCGATGTGATCAAGGTCGGCCAACAGATCATCGAGCGCACTTACGAATCGGTACTGATCTACGGCGCGCTGTTTCTGTTTTTCTTTTTCATCTGCTACCCGCTCTCGGCCGCCTCGCGCGTGCTGGAGCGGCGCTGGACGCAAGCATGAGCGCATTGATCGAGTTTCAGGGGTTCAACAAATTCTATGGCGAGCAGCAGGTGCTCAAGGGCATCGACCTGCAAGTGCGCAGCGGCGAAGTGATCGTCATCCTCGGCCCCAGCGGTTGTGGCAAAAGCACGTTGCTGCGTTGCCTCAACGGCCTGGAAAGCGCACACAGCGGCAGCCTCAAATTTGCCGGGCGCGAGCTGCTGGACAAGGCCACCGACTGGCGCGAAGTGCGCCAGCAGATCGGCATGGTGTTCCAGAGTTATCACCTGTTCCCGCACATGAGCGTGCTCGACAATTTGCTGCTAGGCCCGCTCAAGGTGCAAAAGCGCCAGCGCCGTGAAGCGCAGCAGCAAGCCGAAGCCTTGCTTGAGCGCGTGGGCCTGGCGGACAAGCGCGATGCGTTCCCGCGCCAGCTCTCCGGCGGCCAGCAGCAACGCATCGCCATCGTCCGCTCGTTGTGCATGAACCCGCGGGTCATGCTCTTCGATGAAGTCACCGCCGCCCTCGACCCGGAGATGGTCAAGGAAGTGCTGCAAGTGATTCAGGGCCTGGCCCGCGAGGGCATGACCCTGCTGATCGTCACCCACGAAATGGCCTTCGCCCGCGCGGTGGCCGACCGCATCGTGTTCATGGATGCCGGACGCATCCTTGAACAGAACCCGCCCGAGATTTTCTTTACGAACCCGCAAACCGCACGCGCGCAGCAGTTTCTGGAGAAGTTCTCCTTCGTTGCAACACTGCCTGAAACGAATCCGACAAAGGAACTGGAACCGCTATGAAAACTGCCAAGTCATCCCTGTTTTTACTGCCGCTGCTGGGGCTCGCGCTGCTCGCTGGCTGCAACAAATCCGAAGAACCGGCCAAGCCGAAAGTCGCCAGCGAAAGCACCGCGCCGGCCAGCTATCTGGACAAGATCAAGGCCCGCGACAAACTGATCGTCGGCGTGTTCACCGACAAACCGCCGTTCGGTTTCGTCGATGAAGCCGGGCGCTACGTCGGCTTCGACACCGATATCGGTCGGCGTTTCGCCAAGGATCTGCTGGGCGACGAGAACAAGGTCGAGTTCGTGGCCGTGGAGCCGGCGAGCCGCATTCCGTTCCTGCAGAGCGACAAGGTCGACCTGATCCTCGCCAACATGACCGTGACCCCGGAGCGCAAGGAGGCGGTGGAATTCACCAACCCGAACCTCAAGGTCGCGGTGCAGGCGCTGGTGCCGCAAAGCAGCGCGGTAAAAAATCTGGATGACCTGGCCACTCGCACCACCATCGTTACCACCGGTACCACCGCCGACATCTGGCTGACCAAGAATCATCCGGACTGGAAACTGCTGAAGTTCGAGAAAAATTCCGAGTCGTTGCAAGCCTTGGCCAACGGTCGCGGCGATGCCTACGCGCAGGACAATCTGGTGCTGTTCAGCTGGGCCAAGCAGAACCCGGGCTACCGCGTGCTGGACGAAAAACTCGGCGCCGAAGCACCGATTGCCCCGGCAGTGAAGAAGGGCAACGTCGAGCTGCGTGACTGGGTGAATATCGAGCTGGCCAAGTTGGGTGAGGAGAAATATCTGCTCAAGCTGTATGACCAATATGTGCGTAAAGAACTGAGCGATGACACCCAGCCTGAGAGTGTGATTGTCGAGGGTGGCAAGTGGCAGGGGTGATCGGCCGTTAAATCTGCGCTGACCTGAAGGTCCTCTTCGCGAGCAGGCTCGCTCCCACAGGGGTACGCATTCCAACTGTGGGAGCGAGCCTGCTCGCGAAAGCGCTCGCTCAGGTGCCGCTCAATCCGGCCAGTTCCACGCCGGCTCATCCAGCACCCGCTGCCCGACAATTCCGGTCTGCCCCAGCGTCTTCTCCAGCACGATGCAGTTGCATTCGGGATCTTCCTGCAACGCCGAAATCAACCGTCGCGCATGGGACACCACCCACACCTGACACGCCTGCGAAGCGCGAATGATCAAGCGCGCCAGCGCCGGCAACAGATCCGGATGCAGACTGGTTTCCGGTTCGTTGAGCACCATCAATGACGGCGGGCGTGGCGTCAGCAGCGCGGCGATCAGCAACAGATAACGCAGGGTGCCGTCCGACAGCTCCGCCGCCGACAGTGGCCGCAGCAACCCCTCCTGAAAGAACTCGATGGCAAAGCGTCCGCCGGCCAGCGGTGCGATGTTCAGTCTTGCGCCGGGAAACGCGTCGCTGATCGCCGCCTGCAACGCCTCGGGGTCGCCGATTTCATTGATGGTCTGCAGGGCTGCGGCGAGGTCGCGACCGTCGTGGTGCAGCACCGGCGTACGCGTACCCAGTTGCGGTTGGCGCACCGGGGCGTCGGCGTCGCTGCGAAAGTGATCGTAGAAGCGCCAGCGGCGAATGAACTCGCGCATCTGGAACACTTCCGGCGAACTGCGCAGGCTGCCGATCTGATCGAACAGACTGTCGAAATTCGGCGTGTGCTGTGCCAGCACGTCCCAGCTGCGGCCTTCGCGGGCGCGAATCATCGGGCCGTTGCGATCCACCAGCAGGCTGGCCGGGCGATAGAGCGGCCCGGCCCAGATGCATTCGCGCTTGATCTGCGGATCGAGACTGAAGCGCGAGGGGCTGGGATGAGTATCCCCCGGCAGCATGAAATGTCCGTTGGAGTCGGGCAATCCGAGGCTGATGGAGTAGCTGAAATCCTCGCCGGCAAACCCCAGGCGCAGACGTTTGACGCCCTGACGCACCGTCGGCTCGATCGCCACTTCGCCGTTGCGCATGCGCCGACTGATGGTTTCCGGCCCGGCCCAGAACGTCGAATCCAGCCCGCCCTCGCGGGCCAGCGCATTGACCACGCCGCCCTGGGCGGTCTCCGCCAGCAGGCGCAAGGCCCGATAGAGATTGGACTTGCCGCTGCCGTTGGGGCCGGTGATCAGGTTCAGCCGGCCCAGCGGAATCACCAGTTTGTTGATCGAGCGGTAATTGGCCACCGCGAGGGTCTTGAGCATGAAAATCCTTCTCTTGAGGCGACCATTGTAGGAGCTGCCGAAGGCTGCGATCTTTTGATCTTGCTTTTGTAAAGTCAAAAGATCGCAGCCTGCGGCAGCTCCTACAGGGGAAATATGGAGATCACGCAGGCGAACGTTGAACCCTGTTCTAAGCTCACAGTCGTATCGTCACTTGCACGTTCGTACACAGGAAGGAGTCTGCATGGCGAGTCCCGGATTGAAAACAGTTGTCGTGCTGAGCCTGCTCACGTTGATGACCGCTTGCGGCAAGAAAGAAGCCCCGGCGGAGTACTTGCCACGGGTCTTCGTGCAAGAGGTCAAACCGGCGGACTATGCCGCTGCCGTGACCCTCACCGGTGACGTGCAGGCCCGGGTGCAGACCGAACTGTCGTTCCGGGTCGGTGGCAAGATCATTCAGCGCTTGGTGGATGTCGGCGACCGGGTCAGCGCCAAACAGGTACTGGCCAAGCTCGATCCCAAGGATTTGCAGACCAACGTCGATTCCGCGCAAGCCCAGGTCATCGCCGAACAGGCGCGGGTCAAGCAGAGTGCGGCGGCGTTCGTGCGTCAGCAGAAGCTGCTGCCCAAGGGCTACACCAGCCAGAGCGAATTCGATTCCGCACAAGCCGCGTTGCGCAGCAGCCAGAGCGCCCTGAGCGCGGCGCAAGCGCAACTGGCCAATGCCAAGGATCAACTCAGTTACACCTCGCTGATCGCTGACGCCCCCGGCATCATTACCGAGCGCCAAGCCGAAGTCGGCCAGGTGGTCCAGGCCACCGCGTCGATTTTCAAACTGGCCCGCGATGGCGATCGTGACGCGGTGTTCAACGTTTATGAGTCGTTGCTGGCTGAGCGCCCGGCGGAGCGTTCGATTGTCGTCAGCCTGCTCGACAACCCCAACATCAAGACCACCGGCACCGTGCGCGAAATCACCCCGGCGGTGTCGGCGCAGTCTGGCACGGTGCAAGTCAAAGTCACCCTCGACAGCCTGCCGCAGGGCATGCAGCTCGGCTCGGTGGTCAGCGCCACGGCCAAGGGCAGCGGCAAGTCGGCGGTGGAATTGCCGTGGTCGGCGCTGACCAAAAACATCAGTGATCCGGCGGTGTGGATGGTCGACGACAAGGGCGAAGCGCAACTGCACAACGTCACCGTCAGCCGCTACCTGATCGGCAAGGTCATCATCAGCGACGGCCTCAAGGGCGGTGAGAAAGTGATTGTCGCGGGTGGGCAACTGCTGCACCCGGGCATGAAAGTCGAAATCGCCGAAAACACCTACGAAGGTCTGCAACCGGGAGCGCAGCCATGAAGCGTCTGGGGCTGTTGTCCATTGGTGTGCTGCTGGCCGCCTGCTCGAAAAGCGAGCCACCGCCGGAGCCGGTTCGGCCGGTATTGTCGATCAAGGTACAGGCGCTGAACGAGGAAACCCTCGGGCGTTTCGCCGGCAGCATTCAGGCGCGTTACGAGAGCAACACCGGGTTCCGTGTCGGCGGGCGCATTGCCAGTCGCAACGTCGATGTCGGCGCCGAGGTGCAAAAGGGTACGCTGCTGGCGACCCTCGATCCGTCCGATCAGCAGAACCAGTTGCGTTCGGCCCAAGGCGACCTGGCCAAGGTCCAGGCGCAACTGATCAACGCCCAGGCCAATGCCCGTCGGCAGCAGGCGCTGTTCGATCGCGGGGTTGGCGCGCAGGCGCAACTGGACATCGCCACCACCGACCTGAAAACCACCCAGGCCTCGCTCGATCAGGCGCGGGCGGCGGTCAACCAGAGCCAGGATCAACTCGGTTACACCGAATTGCGCGCCGACCACAAAGCCGTGGTCACCGCGTGGAATGCCGAGGCCGGTCAAGTGGTGACAGCAGGTCAGCAAGTGGTGACTCTGGCGCAACCGGACATCAAGGAGGCGGTGATCGATCTGCCGGACACGCTGGTCGATGAAATTCCTTCCGACGTGGTGTTTCTGGTGGCCGGGCAACTCGACCCGAGTATCAACACCACTGCAACCATTCGCGAAATCGAACCGCAGGCCCAAAGCGCCACGCGCACCCGCCGCGCGCGGCTGACCCTGGCCAACACGCCGGACGGTTTCCGCCTCGGCACGGCGATCAGCGTGACCCTCAGTTCAGCGATCAAGCCGCGCATCGAATTACCTGCCACCGCCCTGCAGGAAGCCGACGGCAAGACCCGCATCTGGGTGATCGACACCCAAAGCAAAACCGTCGCGCCCCGTGACGTCAGCGTGATCAGCCGCGCCGACGGCACGGTGGTGCTGGCCGGCGGGGTCAAATCCGGCGAGCAGGTGGTCACCGCAGGCGTTAACAGTCTCAAACCCGGACAAGCCGTGAAACTCGACGAGGACAGTCAATGAAAGGCTCTTTCAATCTCTCCGAATGGGCCCTCAAGCATCAGTCATTTGTCTGGTACCTGATGTTCGTCGCGCTGCTGATGGGGGTGTTTTCGTACTTTAATCTGGGGCGCGAAGAAGACCCCTCGTTCACCATCAAGACCATGGTCATCCAGACCAAATGGCCGGGCGCGACCCAGGAGGAAACCCTCAAGCAGGTCACCGACCGCATCGAGAAAAAACTCGAAGAGCTCGACTCCCTCGACTACGTGAAAAGCTATACGCGCCCCGGCGAATCGACGGTTTACGTGTACCTGCGCGACACCACCAGCGCCAAGGATATTCCGGAAATCTGGTACCAGGTGCGCAAGAAGATCGATGACATTCGCGGGCAGTTTCCCCAAGGGATTCAGGGACCCGGATTCAACGATGAGTTCGGCGATGTGTACGGCTCGGTCTACGCGTTTACCGCCGACGGCCTGACCATGCGCCAGTTGCGCGACTATGTGGAGCAGGCCCGCGCCGAGATCCGCAACGTCCCGGGGCTGGGCAAGATCGAAATGATCGGCCAGCAGGACGAAGTGATTTACCTGAACTTCTCCACCCGCAAACTCGCCGCGCTGGGCATCGACCAGCGTCAGGTGGTGCAGAGCCTGCAATCGCAGAACGCGGTGACCCCGGCGGGGGTGATCGAGGCCGGCCCGGAGCGCATTTCGGTGCGCACCTCGGGGCAGTTCGCTTCGGAGAAGGATCTGGCCGAGGTCAATCTCAAGCTCAATGACCGCTTCTATCGTCTGGCCGATGTCGCCGACATCAGTCGCGGTTACGTTGACCCGGCCACCCCGGAATTCCGTTTCGACGGCAAGCCGGCAATCGGTCTGGCGATTGCCATGCAGAAGGGCGGTAACGTCCAGGAATTCGGCAAGGCGCTGCACCAGCGGATCGACCAGATCACCGCTGATTTGCCGGTTGGCGTCGGCGTCCATACGGTGTCCGATCAGGCCGTGGTGGTGGAAGAGGCGGTCGGCGGTTTCACCAGTGCGCTGTTCGAAGCGGTGGTGATCGTGCTGGTGGTCAGCTTCATCAGCCTCGGCGTGCGCGCCGGGCTGGTGGTGGCGTGCTCGATTCCGCTGGTGCTGGCGATGGTCTTCGTGTTCATGGAATACAGCGGCATCACCATGCAGCGGATTTCCCTCGGGGCGCTGATCATCGCCCTCGGCCTGCTGGTGGACGATGCGATGATCACCGTGGAGATGATGGTCACGCGCCTGGAAATGGGTGAGACCAAGGAGCAGGCGGCGACGTTCGCCTACACCTCGACCGCATTCCCGATGCTCACCGGTACGCTGGTGACCGTCGCCGGTTTCGTGCCCATCGGCCTCAACGCCAGCTCCGCCGGCGAGTACACCTTCACCCTGTTTGCGGTGATCGCGGTGGCGATGCTGGTGTCGTGGGTGGTGGCGGTGTTCTTTGCGCCGGTGATCGGCGTGCACATCCTCAGCACCAACGTGAAACCCCATGAAGCCGAGCCGGGCCGCATCGGTCGGGCGTTCAACGGTGGTTTGCTGTGGTGCATGCGCAACCGCTGGTGGGCGATCGGCATCACCGTGCTGCTGTTTGTGCTGGCGGTGTTCTGCATGCGCTTTGTGCAGAACCAATTCTTCCCGTCCTCCGACCGCCCGGAAATCCTCGTCGATCTGAACCTGCCGCAAAACGCCTCGATCGACGAAACCCGCAAGGCCGTAGACAAGCTCGAAGCCACGCTCAAGGGCGACCCGGACATCGTGCGCTGGAGCACCTACATCGGTCAGGGTGCGATCCGTTTCTATCTGCCGCTCGACCAGCAATTGCAGAACCCGTACTACGCGCAACTGGTGATCGTCAGCAAGGATTTCGAGGCCCGTGAGGCGTTGAGCCAACGCCTGCGCGAGCGCTTGCACAAAGACTTCGTCGGCATCGGCAGTTACGTGCAGGCGCTGGAAATGGGCCCGCCGGTGGGACGTCCGATCCAGTACCGGGTCAGCGGCAAGGACATCGATCAGGTGCGCAAGCACGCCATCGATCTGGCGACCGAGCTGGACAAGAACGAACACATCGGCGAGATCATTTACGACTGGAACGAGCCGGGCAAAGTCCTGCGCATCGACATCGCCCAGGACAAGGCGCGTCAGCTCGGGCTGTCCTCGGAAGATGTGGCGAAGTTGATGAACAGCATCGTCAGCGGCTCGCCGTTGACCCAGGTCAACGACGACATTTACCTGATCAACGTGGTCGGCCGGGCGGTGAACTCGGAACGCGGCACGCCGGAAACCCTGCAGAACCTGCAGATCGTCACACCCAACGGCACGTCGATTCCGCTGCTGGCCTTCGCCACCGTGCGGTATGAGCTCGAGCAGCCGCTGGTGTGGCGTCGCGACCGTTTGCCGACCATCACCATCAAGGCTTCGGTGCGTGACGAGATCCAGCCGACCGACCTGGTGAAATTGCTCAAGCCGTCGATCGATGCCTTCGCGGAAAAACTGCCGGTCGGCTACAAGGTCGCCACCGGCGGTACGGTCGAGGAAAGCGGCAAGGCCCAAGGGCCGATCGCCAAGGTCTTGCCGTTGATGCTGTTCCTGATGGCGACCTTCCTGATGATCCAGCTGCACAGCGTGCAGAAGATGTTCCTGGTGGCCAGTGTCGCGCCGCTGGGGCTGATCGGCGTGGTGCTGGCGCTGGTGCCGACCGGTACGCCGATGGGCTTCGTGGCGATCCTCGGGATTCTGGCGCTGATCGGCATCATCATTCGCAACTCGGTGATTCTGGTGACGCAGATCGATGAGTTCGAGCGCAACGGCTCCGCGCCGTGGGATGCAGTGGTGGAAGCGACTGAGCACCGCCGCCGACCAATCCTGCTGACCGCGGCGGCGGCGAGCATGGGCATGATTCCGATTGCCCGGGAAGTGTTCTGGGGGCCGATGGCCTACGCGATGATTGGCGGGATCGTGGTGGCGACGTTGCTGACCCTGCTGTTTTTGCCGGCGCTGTATGTGGCCTGGTACAAGATTCGCGAGCCGCAGAAAGAGACCCGCTAAAGAGCGAGCGCTACGCACTCTATTCGCGAGCAAGCCCGCTCCCACAGGGGGTACGCATTCCAACTGTGGGAGCGGGCTTGCTCGCGAAGGCGTCAGAACTGACTACGCAGATTTACGCCAGACGCTGGCCAGCCAAGGCTGTTGCTCGCGCGGCAATCCCGCCGGCCGGTAGTAATGCTCCAGCTCGACAAACCCCGCTGCCGTGAGCAACCCGCGCCACGCGTCCAGGTCGTGATATGAGCCGTAGCGTGGCCCATTCCAGCCCTCACGGTTATCCCCGCGCGGATTGGAACTGAACAACACCCCGCCCGGCTTCAGCGTGGCATGCAGCTGCCCGAGCACACGCGGCAATTCCTGCAACGGCACATGAAACAGCACCGCATTGGCGAAGATCCCGTCGAAGCGCTCGGCTGGCAGATCGAGTTTCAGAAAGTCCTGACACCACACTTCACAGCCACTGTCTTCGCGGGCCATCTGCGCAAATTTTTCCGCGCCATCGAGACCGACCGCGACATGGCCCAGGCGGGTGAACGCCTGCAAGTCGCGCCCCGGGCCGCAACCGAAATCGAGAATCGTGAACGGCGCAATGCCTTGGATATGCCGTAGCAGCGCGTCGATGTTCTGACTGACATCGTGATCGCGGGTGCCTTCGCGGAAGTCTTCGGCCACCGCGTTGTAGTGGCCGAGGGTGGTGGCGGTGATCTGTTCCAGATCGGAGGGCGTTTGCTTCATGGTCGAGGGCTGCGCGGGCAATGAGGATTTGCCGAATATACGCCATCAGGTCTGGGGCTGCTGCGCAGCCATTCGTGAGCAGGCTCGCTCCCACAGGGGAACGCATTCCAAATGTGGGAGCGAGCCTGCTCGCGAAAGCGGTTTCAAAAGCGTCGAATGAGCCCTGCTGAAATCAGCGCTTGTTCAGGCCCCGTGCCAGACGATCTCCACCCAACTGAATCACCGCCACCAAAGCCACCAGCAACACAATCACCGTCAGCATGATCTGGCTGTCAAAGCGCTGATACCCGTAGCGGTAAGCGATATCGCCCAAACCGCCGGCACCAATCGCCCCGGCCATGGCTGACGAGTTGATCATCGTCACCAGCGTAATCGTGAACCCGCCGACGATCCCCGGCAGCGCTTCAGGCAACAGCACATGCCAGACGATGTGCCAGCGCCGGCAGCCCATGGCTTGCGCCGCTTCGATCAAGCCGTGATCGACCTCACGCAGACTCACTTCGGCAATCCGCGCAAAGAACGGCGTCGCGGCGATGGTCAGCGGCACCACCGCCGCCCACACACCGTACGTGGTGCCGACAATCAGCCGGGTGAACGGAATCAGCGCGACCATCAGAATCAGAAACGGGATCGAGCGGAACAGGTTGACGAACGCGCCCAGCGCCCGGTTGAGCTGCGGCGCCTGATAGATCCCGCCCTTGTCGCTGGTGACCAGAATCACCGCCATTGGGATCCCCACCAGCAACGCGATCAGCGACGACACGCCGACCATCAGGAAGGTGTCGATGAATCCCTGCAGCAAACGATCAAACCACATAACCCGATACCTCCACTCGTTGCGCCCACTGCCCGGCGCGCTCGCGCAATTGTTCGGCGCTCAGGGCCGAGCCGCTGACCGCCAGTAACAGTTGTCCCAGCGCATGCCCCTGAATCCGTTCGACGCCGCCCTGCAGCAACTTCACGCGTCCGCCGAGAGCGGCGAACAGCGCCGCCAGATCCGGCTCGTCGGCGGCGCCACCGGTGAACTGCAAACGCAATACCACCGCCGCGCCCGGGGAGGGCGGCTGGGCATGCAGACGGCTTTGCAGTTCTGCCGGCAAGGCGTGTTGCAGCGGCGCGAGCAAGGTCTGGCTGACCTCGTGCTGCGGATTGCCGAACACTTCCCAGACCGGGCCTTGCTCAACGATCCGCCCGTGTTCCAGGACCACCACGCGGTCGCAGATTTCGCGGATCACCGCCATTTCGTGAGTGATCAGCACAATGGTCAGGCCCAGGCGCTGATTGATCTCGCGCAGCAGGCCGAGGATCGACTGAGTGGTCTCGGGATCGAGCGCCGAAGTGGCTTCGTCGCACAGCAGAATGTCCGGGTCATGCACCAATGCGCGGGCGATGCCGACACGCTGTTTCTGCCCGCCGGAGAGCTGCGCCGGGTAAGCCTTGTGCTTGGCTTGCAGGCCGACCAGTTCGAGCAGTTCACGCACCTTCTGCTCGCGTTGCGCCTTCGGTACGCCCGCGACTTTCAGCGGCAGTTCGACGTTCTGCCACACGGTCTTGGCTGACATCAGGTTGAAGTGCTGGAAGATCATGCCGATCCTTCGGCGCAGGGCGACCAGCCGGTCTTCATCGAACTCGCCGATGTCGACCTGATCGATCAGCACCCGCCCCGCAGTCGGTTGTTCCAGACGATTGATCGTGCGGATCAGCGACGACTTGCCGGCGCCGCTGCGCCCGATGATGCCGAACACCTCGCCGCGCTGGATCGCCAGATCGATGCCTTGCAGGGCCGCGACCGGGCCTTGCCGACCCGCGTAGGTTTTACCCAGGCCGATGAAGCGCACATGGGCGCGATTCAGCTCGGGATGCAGTTCGGTTTTTTCAGCATTTTCTGGCTCTGGAATCTCCAGTCGCCGTTGGATCGCGGCCGTCATGTTCAGCTTTCCCAACCGGCCTGATACAGCTTGCCGTGAGCCTTATCCAGCGCGGCGCGAACGGCCGGCGAGTGCTGGTAGATGTCGACGAATTTGATCAGGCGCGGGTCGTTCTTGCTCTTGGGCTGGATGACGAACTGGATCACGTATTCCTTGTGGTCGAGACCGTCGAACAGCAGCGCCGAACCGGCGTCAAAAGTCTTCGCCAGACGGATGTAGGCCGGGTAGCCCTGCACCAGATCGGCGTCATCGTAGGCGCGCACCAGTTGCACGGCTTCGACTTGCAGGATCTTGATCTTCTTCGGGTTGGCAACGATGTCGTCTTCGGTGGCCTTGTAGCCGACCCCCGGTTTCAGGGTGATCAGACCAGCCTTGGCCAGCAGTTGCAGACCGCGACCGCTGTTGATCGGGTCGTTGGCGATGGCGACGCTGGCGCCTTCCGGCAACTCGTCGAAGCTTTTGTATTTTTTCGAATAGAGGCCGACGTTGTTGATGATCCCCGGGGCGAACGGCACCAGGTCAAAACCGGAGGCGGCCTTGGCGTTTTCGAGGAACGGGATGTGCTGGAAGTAATTCACATCGATGTCGCCGGCAGCGAGGCTGACGTTTGGTGCGATCCAGTCGGTGAACTCCACCAGCTCGACTTTCAGGCCTTGTTTGGAGGCCTCTTCGACGGCGGCTTCCAGTGGAATGGCGAAGGCGGCGGTGGTGCCGATTTTAAGGGGTGCATCGGCGGCGAACACCGCCGAGCTGAACAGGCCGAAGGCCAGGGCCAGTGCTTTGACTGGGTGGGACAGGAATTTCTGGGTCATGGTGTGGTTTCCAGTCAGTGCATGAATTTTGTGGTGTCTGGTCGGGCCTCATCGCTGGCAAGCCAGCTCCCACAGGTTTTGTGAACGCCACAGACCCTTATGGGAGCTGGCTTGCCAGCGAAGCTTTTAATGTCGGTATGAAGAGCCGATGTGTTGCTCAGGCAAATGCGCCGCCCCGTGAAACAGCTTTTCGCGCAAGCTGCCACTTTCATACGCGGTCTTGTACGACCCACGCCGTTGCAGCTCCGGAATCACCAGCTCGATGAAATCGACATAGCTTTCCGGGGTAACGATGCGCGTGAGGTTGAAGCCGTCGAGCCCCGTTTCAGCGATCCACGATTCCAGTTCATCCGCCACCTGCTCAGGCGAGCCGACCACGGTGATGTAGCGGCCACCGAGGGCGTGCTGCTCGAGCAATTTGCGTCGGGTCCAGTCGTTGTTCTGCAGGTTTTTGGTCGCGGACTGGATGGCGTTGCTTTTGACGTACTGGATCGGTTCGTCGATTTCATACTGGGAAAAGTCGATACCGGTGGACGCCGAGAAATGCGCGACGCCGGCTTCGGCACTGGCATAACTCAGGTAATCGGCGTGCTTGGCCCACGCGGCTTCTTCGGTCGCGCCGACGATCACGTTGAGGCCCATGAACACCTTGATGTCCTCGGGATTGCGTCCGGCCTCGACCGCGCTGGCGCGGACCTTGTCCACCTGCACTTTGGTCGACGGTTTGTTCTGCCCGCTGATGAACACGCACTCGGCGTGACGTCCGGCGAACAGCAAACCGCGATCGGAACTGCCGGCCTGGAACAGCACCGGCGTACGCTGCGGCGACGGTTCGCAGAGGTGATAACCCTCGACCTGATAGAACTCGCCATGGTGTTCGACCTTGTGCACCTTCTCCGGCTGCGCATAGATGCGCTGCTCACGGTCATTGAGCACCGCGCCGTTTTCCCAACTGCCTTCCCAGAGTTTGTAGAGCACTTCGAGGTACTCGTCGGCCTGATCGTAGCGACGGTCATGCTCGACCTGTTCGCGCAGGCCCATGGCCTTGGCGGCGCTGTCGAGGTAACCGGTGACGATGTTCCAGCCGACCCTCCCACGACTCAGATGATCGAGCGACGACATGCGCCGGGCGAACAGATAGGGCGGCTCGTAAGTGAGGTTGGCGGTGAGGCCGAAGCCGAGGTCTTTCGTCACGGCGGCCATCGCTGACACCAGCAGCAGCGGGTCGTTGACCGGCAACTGGATCGACTCTTTGAGCGTGACGTCCACCGAGTTCTGGTAGACGTCGTACACGCCGACGATGTCGGCGATGAACAGTCCGTCGAACAAACCGCGCTCCAGCAACTGCGCCAGCTCGGTCCAGTACTCGATGGTGTTGTAGCGCGTCGACGTGTCGCGTGGATGCGTCCACAGGCCGTGGTTGATGTGGCCGATGCAGTTCATGTTGAACGCGTTGAGCAGGATCTTCTTTTTTGCGCCGCTCATCAGATCGTTCCTCGCAGCGGAGGCTTTTCATCGTTGAGGTAGTAATTGCCCACCGCGTGATACTTCCAGCGTACCGGGTCGTGCAGGGTGTGCACCCGGGCGTTGCGCCAGTGACGGTCGAGGCCGTGCTCGATCAGGGTGGCCTGACTGCCGGCCAGTTCGAACAGCGTGCTGCCGGCCGCAAGCGAGATTTCGGTGCTGATCGCCCGCGCTTCGGCGACGGCAATCGAGGCGGCAGCGACGGTTTCGGCATTGGTCTCGGCCTGGGCCTTGTCGAGGAATTCGCCGGAGCGTTCCAGCAGTGCTTCGGTGGCGTGCAGACGAATGCTCAAGTGGCCGAAGCTCTTCAGGGTCAGCGGGTCTTCGGTGGCCTTGTCGTTACCGGAGTCGATCCATGGCCGGGTCTTGCTGCGCACGAAGTGCAGCGCATCTTCATAAGCGGCGCGAGCGATGCCGGTGTCGATGGCGGCGTGAAGGATCTGCGCCAGCGGGCCGACCGTGGTCGGACGCTCGAAAGCGCTCTGAAACGGTATTACGTCCTCGGCGGCAACGTAGACGTCTTCGAACACCACGGATCCGCTTCCGGTGGTGCGTTGACCGAAACCACTCCAGTCGTCGATCACCGTCAGGCCCTTGCTGTCACGCGGGACGAAGGCCAGTTGCTGCACGCCATTTTCATCGACCACGGAGGTCGGGATACGCTGCGCGTAGATCGCGCCGGTCGCGTAAAACTTGCGCCCGTTTATGCGATAGCCGTCACCGTCACGCTTGAGGCTGGTGACGCGGTCATGGGCGGTTTTGGTACCGAGTTCCGCCAGAGCATTGCCGAAGCGCTGGCCGGCCAGCACCTCGGCGTACAGCCGCTGTTTCTGCTCTTGGCTGCCGTTAACCCGCAGCACTTCGAGGGCGTAGAAATGGTTCTGCGGAATCTGTCCGAGGGAGCCGTCGGCCTGAGCGATCAGGGCGATGACTTTGGCCAGGGTCACGTTGGACACGCCGGCGCCGCCGTATTCCTTGGGCACGCTGATGCCCCACAGGCCAGAGCGGGAAAATACGTCGAGCTCCGGCAGTGGCAGGCGGCGTTCACGGTCGCGCACGGCACTGTCGCGTTTGAAATCTTCGGCCAGGTCGCTGGCGACGATCAGGGCTTGCTCATCGCTGGTGATGACCGCGACGGGGTGAGAATAAGTCATATGCTTCTCCAGATGTCTGGTCGTTAAATCCAGGAATGGCGAGCCGGTAGAGTGCCGTTGAGGCGATAGGCGCCGACCGCGTGATATTTCCAGCGCACCGGGTCGTGCAGGGTGTGCACCCGGGCGTTGCGCCAGTGGCGGTCGAGGTTGAATTCAGCGAGGGTCGCGCGGCTGCCGGCCAGTTCGAAAAGCTTCTCGCTGGCGAGCAAGGAAATCTCGGTAGTCAGCACTTTGGCTTCGGCCACCGCAATCGAAGCGCGGGCGGCGGACTCGGCGGTCAGCGGCGCGGCATGGACTTGGTCGAGCACTTTGCCGGCCTTGCGCAACAGTGCTTCAGCCGCGTGCAGTTCGATTTTCAGTTTGCCGATGTCGGCGATCACGTAGAGGTCATCGCTGGCGTGCTCGACCTTCGCGTCGATCCAGGGCCGCGCGCGAGTTTTGACGAACTCGATGGCATCGTCGATGGCGCCACGGGCGATGCCGGCGTCGATGGCTGCCTGAATCAGCTGCGACACCGCGCCTTGAGTGTTGGGCTTCTCGTTGATCTTCCAGTTATCGACGACCAGGCTCGACTCGACGCGCACGTTGTTCAGCAGAATCGTGCCGCTGGCGGTGGTGCGCTGACCGAAGCCCGACCAGTCATCAACGATGCGCAGGCCCGGGGTGCCACGGCGGACGAAGGCCAGCACTTGTTTGCCGTCGTCATTGAGCGCCTTGACCGCCACCCAGTGCGCGAACAGCGCGCCGGTGGAATAAAACTTCTGGCCGTTGATCACGTAGTCATCGCCGTCGGCGGTGATGCGCGCTTTCAATTCCAGGGTATTTTTGGTTCCGCGCTCAGGACCCGCATTGCCGATGCGCCAACCTTCCAGAACACTCTGGAACAGCTGTTTTTTCTGCGCTTCGGTGGCGCTGCCGAGTACCAGGTTGATGATGCCGAACTGGTTCTGCGGGATCTGTCCCAGCGCCGGATCGGCGGCGGAAATGATTGCGAACACTTCGGCCAATGTGACGAATGAAACCTGTGGGCCGCCGTACTCACGCGGGATGGCAATGCTGCCGAGGCCGCTGCGGGTGAACTGTTCGATTTCCGACCACGGCAGCTTGCGCTGACGATCACGTTTGGCGGCCTGCGCGCGGGCGACTTGCGCCAGTTCGTGGGCAGCCTTGATGGCTTGGGCGTCGTTGCGCAAGACCTGCGCGGGCGACAACAACGGGGCGATGTCCAGATCCGACTGGACGTTTGCATCGGCCAGACTGGACATCAGTGCCGCTCCTTGGCTGCACGCAATGCCCTGGCGATCTGCACTGGGGTGATTGTGTTCCGGACCATACTACCTACCTCACATCTCATGAAAAACGCCGCAAAAGTGCGGCGAACGAAAGAATGTCCGGTGGTCCGGTTCATATACCCTAAGCGTGTATAAATATTAAATAAACTAACTTTTAGGAATATGTATAGAAGGGGCGGTGGTCGGGTTGGTTAACAGTCTCTCAGCCGTGGCAATACAACCCGTGGTGAGGGGATTCATCCCCGACAGGCCGCGCAGCGGCCTTTTCTGAGTCATAAAAAACGGGATTGCTTCGCAGTCCATCGGGGCGGTGCGACGTTTCGCTAAATCACCTCACTACAAAGCCCCATGAGCACAGGAATGCGGCATCAATCCTTGGTCGATTCAGCAGCCTTCAGCGCTTGGCGCAGCGGCACCTTCAGATAAGGATTCACGCAACCGATCTTCAGCGTCCGGGGCGGCGCCCAGCGTGAGTTGTTGCCCACCCAGTCGATGACGCAGTAAGTCACGTCCAGGCGCAGATCCTCACCCCCCTCGACGATCACTGCCGGTGGCACCCAGACCTGAATCGGCAGGCCAACATCGGCGGCGGTGATCCGGGCCAGGTCCATACGCACGTCGCCCCAGCGCAAGGTGATGGCGTCGTCCTCGGCCATGTTCAGGTAGGGTTCGATGGTCAGTGGCACACCGCGTTTGATCTGATTGGGGTTCACGCCCTGGCGGCGAATGGTGTCGGGCAGCGAGACGGGTGCCAGTTGCTGATTCTCGTCACCGCAGAGCGGCGAAGGCTGGCCGCCAGGGCAGTCGAGCTTGACCTGCACCCGCGTGGCCGCCGACAACGCCGGTCCCTGACCGATCTGCATCACTCGATAGTGAATCCGTGCGGTGCCACTGGCGATAAAGCTTTCCGGCACCCGTAGGCTGACCGTTGCGCCGACGTCTTCGCTGGTCAAGACTCGCGAGGCGACGTAGCAGTTGTTCCAGAACAGTTCGATCAGATCACCGGCGTCCATGCCGGAGTAGGGCAGGACATCGATCAGCAAATGCGCGGCAGCGGCCAGATTGATGGCGTTTTTGGATGCGGACGCCAGATTCGGCGCTGCCAGTTCGGGGGCGTGCGAAGTGCGGGTCATCGGGTTCTCTCCTTGAAGTCTTGCAGCGAATTCCGTTTCTTGAAACAACAAAAGGCGTGATGAATCGGTAATGCAACCGTGAACTTTGTTCGGGCTGAGTAAGCGTTGATTCAACTAATGGGTGCCGGTTGGCGACTAGATAAGAGCGTGCCGGAAAGAGTGTCAATAGAGTGCCTTAGTTAATCTGTGAATTACCGATTAATCAGAAGCGTCCTACGCTGATGAGGCATCCTGCCTAGCGGTGATGGCGAATGGAACTACGGTTTTTCGCGAGTTTCGCGATTTTTGTGCCGGTCGATTTAGATCATTTCACAGGCACGAAAGCGCGCCGCAGATTACTTGTATCTGTTGCAGAACATATATGTATTGTTTTGACAGGTTTAAGCTGGAGGGATTTGGAAGTTTTCAGGCGCGGTAAGTAAAACTTCCGTCCATGGAAGTTGATGACTCAAGAGAATAAGTATCTCAGGCGTGATTCAGGAACTTGCTGAGAAACTGTCTGGTGCGTTCTTCTTTCGGGTTGGCAAACAACGCCTTGGCTTCGCCTTGCTCGACGATCACGCCCTTGTCGAAAAACACCACACGGTTAGCCACGTCGCGGGCGAAACCCATTTCGTGGGTGACGATGACCATGGTGCGTTTTTCTTCGGCGAGACCGCGAATGGTTGCCAGTACTTCGCCCACCAGTTCCGGGTCGAGGGCCGAGGTCGGCTCGTCGAACAGGATCACTTCCGGCTCCATCGCCAGCGCCCGGGCAATCGCCACGCGCTGTTGCTGACCGCCGGACAGACGACGCGGATACGCATCTTCCTTGCCGGCCAGACCGACCTTGGCCAGCAGCTTCATGCCCAGGGCAACGGCTTGCTCGCGCGCCATCTTCTTGACCACGATCGGCCCTTCGATGACGTTTTCCAGTGCGGTGCGGTGGGGGAACAGGTTGAAGTTCTGGAACACGAAACCCACGTGCTGGCGCAGATTGCGCACCAGACTCTGCTGCTGGCTCAGCGGGCGGCTGGTATCGATCTCGATATCGCCGACCTTGATCCGGCCGCTGGTGGGCTCCTCAAGGAAATTCAGGCAGCGCAGGAACGTGGTCTTGCCCGAACCGCTGGGGCCGATGATGGCCACGACCTCGCCTTCCTTCACCTCAAGATCGATGCCCTTGAGCACCTCTTGACCCTTGAACTGCTTTGTCAGTTTTTCCACGACAATCATGGGTCAGGACTCCTGGTCATGCCGATTGGCCCGCTCTTCCAGCTTGTTCTGCAGGTGCGACAGCACCGTGGCCAGAATCCAGTAGATCAGCGCGGCGGCAAGATACATGGTGAAGACTTCGAAAGTCCGGGCGGTAATCAGTTGCGCCTGACGGAACAGTTCCGGCACCTGAATGGTGGCGGCCAGTGCCGTGTCCTTGACCAGCGAAATGAAGCTGTTGCCCAGCGGCGGCAGTGCCGTGCGCATGGCCTGCGGCAGAATGGCCCGGCGCAAGGTTTGCGCGCGGGTCATGCCGATGCTTGCGGCGGCTTCCCACTGGCCGCGCTCGATCGAACCGATTGCCGCACGGAGGATTTCACAGGCGTAGGCAGCCATGTTCAGCGAGAAGCCGATCAGCGCCGCTGGCAGTGGATCCAGTTCCAGACCCAATTGCGGCAAGCCGTAATAGATCACGAACAGTTGCACCAGCAACGGCGTGCCGCGAAAGAACGACACGTAGATGCGGGCAATCCAGCTCACCAGTTTGAAGCGCGACAGGCGCATCAAGGCCAGGCCGAAGCCCAGCAGCAAGCCGAAGAACATGCCGCCCAGACTGAGGATGACCGTGTAATACGCGCCCTTGAGCAGAAAGGGCGCGGAGTCCAGTGCGAGTTGGAAAGCTTCTTCCATTATTTGGTGACGTCAGCGTTGAAGTATTTCTTCGACAGCTTCTCAAGGGTACCGTCGGCACGCAGTTCGTCGAGAGCCTTGTTCACCGCAGCCAGCAGCTCAGGCTCGCCTTTGCGCAGGGCGATACCGGATTCCTGACGGGAGAACGCTTCACCGGCAGCCACGGTTTTCGGGGCTTTCTTGGCGTATTCAAGGGCAGCCAGACGGTCGATCAGGATGGCGTCGGTGCGGCCGTTGTTCAGGTCGGCGAACTTGGTCGGATCATCGTCGTAGGTACGCACGTCAGCGCCCGGCACGTTGGCGCGGACCCACTGTTCGTAGTTGGTGCCCAGGCCGACACCGACTTTCTTGCCGGACAGGTCGGCGGCAGTCTTGATGTTCAACTTGGCTTCCTTGTCCTTCAGCACCAGCGCCTGAATCCCGGAAACGGTGTACGGCTCGGAGAAGTCATACTTCTTCTTGCGTTCGTCGGAGATGGTCACCTGGTTGACCACGACGTCGAGACGTTTGGATTCCAGCGCAGCGAGGATACCGTCCCACTTGGTTGGCTGAATCTTGGCTTTGACGCCGAGTTTCTGCGCCAGGGCTTCGGAGAGTTCGACTTCGAAGCCGGACAGCTTGCCGTTCTCGTCAACAAAGCTGAACGGTGGGTAAGTGCCTTCCAGGCCGACGTTGATAACGCCTTTGTCCTTGATCTGTTGCAGCTGCTCACCGGCGGTTGCCTGGCCGATCAGGCCGGCGCTCAGTGCAAGGCCCAGCGAACCTACCAGCAGAGTGCGACGTAGTGCGGAAAAATTCATGACAAGCCCCTGTGTTTTCTTATGGAAGACGCTTAAGGAAGGTTGGCGAATCCGGGAATTGAACGACTGCGTTATCGTGCCCTAAAGCAGCTTATGCGTCTTGCCCGAAATTCGCCTGCGGCGAGACTATAAGATGTCTGCTTTAGACTTGAAAATACTTAATGATCTTTCTGTTATTCCAATTTCGAATATATATGATCAATAGTGGCGAGGGGATTTATCCCCGATGGGGCGCGAAGCGGCCCTCTCTTCTGACTTGAAGAGCAGGGGACTGCTGCGCAGTCCAACGGGGATAAATCCCCTCACCACAGAAATTCTTGCAGCTGGGAGGATCAGTTTGTCAGCGAATCCTTGTAGGCAAACAGCGCCGGCGCCCCACCGGTATGCAGGAAGATGATCGGGCCCTCGTCGAAACGCTGGCGGCCGATCCCGTCGAGCAACCCGGCCATGGCCTTGCCGGTGTATACCGGGTCGAGCAGCACCGCGTCCTGACTGGCCAACAGTTTCACCGCCGCCAGTGTCCCGGCATTCGGTTCGCCGTAACGCGGGCCGAAGTATTCGTCCCACAACTCGACCTTGAAGTTCACTGGTAATTTCACGCCCAGCAGCTCCGCCGTGCGCTCGGCCAGACCCTGCACTTTCGGGCGTTGGTCTTCTTCACTGCGCGATACCGTTACGCCGATCACTGGCAATTTCGGCAGTGCTTCGCTCAAGGCCAATGCCAGACCGCTGTGGGTCCCGGCGCTGCCCGAGGCCAGCACCACGGCGGCGAAATTCAGGCCGGTGTCCTTGATCTGCTCCGCCAGTTCGAGACCGGCACGTACGTAGCCCAATGCACCGAGTGCATTCGACCCACCAATCGGCACCAGATACGGTTTCTTGCCATTGCTGCGCAGGCGCACGGCGAGTGCGGCCAGTTGTTCGTCGGCATTGTCGAGGTTGTCCACCAGCTCGACCTTGGTGTCGAACAGATCGAGCAACAGGCGGTTGCCGTTGCCGGTGTAATTGCTGTCGTCGGTGCCTAGCGGATTCTCCAGCAACGCCACGCAACCCAAGCCGAGTTTGGCCGCCAATGCGGCGGTCTGGCGTACGTGATTCGATTGCAAGGCGCCGGCGGTGATCAGCGTGTCGGCGCCCTGAGCGAGGGCATCGGCGGCGAGGTATTCGAGTTTGCGCAGCTTGTTGCCGCCCATGGCCAGCGGCGTCAGGTCATCGCGTTTGATGTACACATCGCGGCCCAGCCAGGCGGACAGACGTTCAAGTTTTTCCAGCGGCGTGGGTTGGCCGAGCAGGTCGAGACGGTTAAAGCGATCCAGCTGTTGTTTGATCATGAGTCCGTACTGGCGGAGAAAGATGACAGGACTATAGGCAGGCCGTTTTAGCGGGGCAACCGTGAATTGCTTATAGCCAAATGTGCTTAGGCCAGCACTATCGGTTCTTAATTCGCACTCGCGGGCATGCCGTAAAGTAGTCGCCGTTGACGCGGCCCGACCGTCCGGCCGCCCGTGAGGAGTCTTTACCGTGAGCGAGCGTTCCAGCCATTGGCAATTGCAGACCATCGTCAGCCAACTGCGTACCGCGCGGGATCAGTGGCGTACCCAGAATGGCCGGGCCAGCGGCGAGCAGGGTGGTCGTGAGTTGCCGTCCCGCGCGGCGATGGCCGAGATTCTCGAAGCGCTGTGTGGCGCGTTGTTCCCGATGCGTCTGGGGCCGGTGGATCTGCGTGAGGAGAGTGAGGATTTCTATGTCGGTCACACCCTCGATACCTCGTTGAATGCCTTGCTGGCGCAGGCGCGGCTGGAGTTGCGTTATGTCGCCCGGCACAGCGCTCAAGGCGATGCCGACGTCGAAGCTCAGGCGATCCGCATCATTCAGGATTTTGCCCTGGCCTTGCCGGGCCTGCGCAGCCTGCTCGACACCGACGTGCTGGCCGCCTATCACGGTGACCCGGCGGCACGCAGCGTCGATGAAGTGTTGCTGTGCTATCCGGGGATTCTGGCGGTGATTCACCATCGCCTGGCGCACCATTTGTATCGCGCCGGGTTGCCGTTGCTGGCGCGAATCAGCGCGGAGATTGCGCACTCGGCCACCGGCATCGATATCCATCCGGGCGCGCAGATCGGCCGCAGCTTTTTCATTGATCACGGTACCGGTGTGGTGATCGGCGAGACCGCGATCATCGGCGAGCGTGTGCGGATCTATCAGGCCGTGACTTTGGGCGCCAAGCGCTTCCCGGCGGATGAAGACGGGCAGTTGCAGAAGGGCCATCCACGCCATCCGATTGTCGAGGACGACGTGGTGATTTATGCCGGCGCGACGATTCTGGGACGGATCACTATCGGCCAGGGGTCGACCATCGGCGGTAATGTGTGGCTGACGCGCAGCGTGCCGGCGGGGAGCAACCTGACTCAGGCCAATCTGCAGCATGATGACGGGACGCAGAAGTAAGTTCCTGAATCTGCGTTGCCGCGTCAGGCCTCTTCGCGAGCAGGCTCGCTCCCACACTGGAATGCGTTTCAAATGTGGGAGCGAGCCTGCTCGCGAATGGTTTTTTGGGTCAGACCGAGATAATGGCATTCAGCCAATTCTCCATTGAACGAATCCCTTCAAACCCGCGTCATACCCCTCCTTGGGCTACTGTAGGAAAACTACCGCCTGGCCCTGCGATTAGTCCTTATCACCCTATCCATGTTTAACTTGAACGTTCATTCAAGTTAAACCGGTGGTTCGCTGCCCGCTCACAACAGGAGGCTTGCCTTTGCTGAGTCCGATCATTTCAGCCACGTTTCAACCCCTCGAGGTGCACGTTTCATGAGTGCATCGTCTACTCCCACCAGCGGTCTGGTGCGCATGAATCCGCCGGTGTTCTACTTCGCCGCGACGGTGATTCTGCTGTTTGGTCTGGTTGTCATCGCCATGCCGGAGCAGGCCGGAGCCTGGTTGCTGGCTGCGCAAAACTGGGCGGCCAACACGGTCGGCTGGTACTACATGCTCGCGATGACGCTGTATCTGGTCTTCGTGGTGGTCACCGCGTTATCGGGCTACGGCAAGATCAAACTCGGTGCCGACCACGACGAACCCGAGTTCAGTTACCTGTCCTGGGCCGGCATGCTGTTCGCCGCCGGGATCAGCATCACGCTGTTTTTCTTTTGCGTATCCGAGCCACTGACGCACCTGGCTCAACCGCCGCAAGGCGAGGCCGGCACCGCCGATGCGGCGCGCCAGGCGATGCAGATTCTGTTTCTGCACTGGGGCCTGCACGGCTGGGGCGTGTTCGCCTTCGTCGGCATGGCGCTGGCCTATTTCGCCTACCGGCATAACCTGCCGCTGGCCTTGCGTTCGGCGCTGTACCCGCTGATCGGCAAGCGCATCAACGGCCCTATCGGTTATGCGGTGGACGGCTTCGGCATCATCGCTACGGTGTTCGGTCTGGGCGCCGACATGGGCTTCGGCGTATTGCACCTCAATTCCGGTCTGGACTACCTGTTCGGCATCGCTCACACCCAGTGGATTCAGGTCGGCCTGATCACGCTGATGATGGGTGCGGCGATCATCGTCGCCGTGTCGGGTGTGGACAAGGGGGTGCGGGTGATGTCCGACATCAACATGCTGCTGGCCTGTGCGCTGCTGCTGTTCGTGTTGTTCGCCGGACCTACCCAGCACCTGCTCAACACCTTGATCCAGAACCTCGGCGATTACCTCGGCGCGTTGCCGATGAAGAGTTTCGACCTCTACGCCTACGACAAACCAAGCGACTGGCTCGGTGGCTGGACCGTGTTCTACTGGGCCTGGTGGATCGCATGGTCGCCGTTCGTGGGCCTGTTCATCGCGCGGATTTCCCGTGGCCGCACCATCCGCGAATTCGTCTTCGGCGTGCTGCTGATTCCGCTCGGTTTCACCCTGGCGTGGATGTCGATCTTCGGCAACAGTGCGATCGATCAGGTGCTCAACCACGGCATGTCGGCGCTGGGCATGTCGGCCCTCGACAATCCGTCGATGAGCCTTTATCTGCTACTGGAAACCTACCCGTGGAGCAAGACTGTCATCGCGGTGACGGTGTTCATCAGCTTCGTGTTTTTCGTCACTTCCGCCGACTCCGGCACCGTGGTGCTCTCGACCCTGTCGGCCAAGGGCGGCAACCCGGACGAGGACGGGCCGAAATGGCTGCGAGTGTTCTGGGGCGCGATGACCGCGTTGATCACCAGTGCGCTGCTGTTCTCCGGCAGCATCGATGCGCTGAAATCGGCGGTGGTGCTGACCTCGCTGCCGTTCTCGATGATTTTGCTGCTGATGATGTGGGGCCTGCACAAGGCGTTCTATCTGGAGTCGCAGAAGCAGATCGCGCAGTTGCATTCGCTGGCACCGGTCTCCGGTTCGCGGCGTGGCACGGGCGGCTGGCGCCAGCGCCTGAGTCAGGCGGTGCACTTCCCGTCACGCGACGAGGTGTACCGCTTCATGGACACCACGGTGCGCCCGGCGATTGAAGAAGTGACGGCGGTATTTGTCGAGAAGGGTCTGAACGTGGTCACCCAGCCGGACCCGGCGCACGACAACATCAGCCTGGAAATAGGCCACGGTGAGCAGCATCCGTTCATCTACCAGGTGCAGATGCGCGGCTACTTCACGCCGTCGTTCGCCCGTGGCGGCATGGGTTCCAAGCAACTCAACAACCGCCGCTACTACCGCGCTGAAGTGCACTTGAGCGAGGGCAGTCAGGACTACGATCTGGTCGGCTACACCAAGGAACAGATCATCAACGACATCCTCGACCAGTACGAACGCCACATGCAGTTCCTGCATCTGGTGCGTTGATCGGCAACTGAGCGCCGGGACGTTTCACGACTCGGCGCTCAGCACCATAAACAACACCATCGCCGCCATCGGCACCCCGAACACCGCACTGCCCACCGCGATCTCCGAACCCAGCGGCTGCCCGGCATGCACCACCCCCACCGCACCATTGATCACCGTCAACGCCAGCCACAGCGCGGCGAAGCTGTAGGCCAGAGTCTGCCGGCTGAAGCCAATGCGCTCGCCGATGTAGAGCATCAGGGCGAGCAGGACCAGGCCGAAGAAGATGATGATGGCGGTGTGCATAGGCGTGCCTGCGGGTCATGCGGTGCCTGATCGGACGCCTTCGCGGGTAAGCCCGCTCCCACAGTGATCTCGGTCATTCACAGATTCTGCGTACAACCAAGATCCTGTGGGAGCGGGCTTGCTCGCGAAAGGGCCACCTCGGTGTCATTTAGAGCATAGACAAGTCAGCCCACAACCATACGAGCCAACCCTTCTCGATCGACATATTTCGCGACTCATTCAAATGTATCTGGACGAGAAGGCCCTTTCTCGCTGGCCCGCGTCTGCCGTTGGTCGAACCAATAATCGGGTGTTTGTTCACTCAGCTAATATTTATCCGAGTGTGTATCGTGTGTATAAAGCGGTTGTCCACGCCCTAGAGTGACCAGCTCTTGCTGTCGAACAGGGCGAAGGAAATGCGTAGTCGGGAAATGATCAGGATGATCGAGGAGGATGGTTGGTATCTGGTTGCAGTGAAGGGTAGTCACCATCAGTACAAGCATCCGCGCAAGCCGGGTCGGGTGACGATCAAGCATCCGGATTCAGACCTTCCCAAAGGGACGATCAACAGCATTTTGAAACAGGCGGGGTTGAAATGAAGCCCGTTATTGGAAGTGAAAGTCCTTTTATGGACACGTCAGAGGAAGGATTCACGTTTATGAAATTCCCGGTCGTTTTGCACAAGGATGCCGACTCGGACTACGGAGTGATTGTCCCGGATGTACCGGGGTGCTTCTCCGCAGGGAGCACGGTAGCCGAAGCTTTTGAAAACACTCAGGAGGCTCTGGCCCTGCACTATGAGGGGCTGGTGGCTGATGGTGCACCGTTGCCTCGAGTTCAGGATATTGATGCACATCTCGACAACCCGGATTACGCGGGTGGAATCTGGGGTGTTGTCGACTTTGATATCACGCCCTATTTCGGCAAGTCGGTACGCTTCAACGCCACGCTGCCCGAGCAACTGCTGGAGCGTATTGATCAAACAGTCCGGCGTGATCAACGCTACAGTTCCCGCTCCGGATTTCTGGCCGCAGCTGCGTTACGCGAATTGTCGGCATGACGAACAACCTGTAGGGGCTGCCGCAGGCATGTATGTCAGGTGCTCTCGCGCTCGATCACGTTGCACTGCAACAGATTCAGGCGCTGCACATCATCGCTCGGCAACACCCCAAGGCTTTCCAATACCCGCGTTGCCGCCAGTACGCCGATCTCCAGTGCCGGTGGCTTGATCGTGCTCAGGCTGGGCAACAGCATCTCGGCGAACGGGTAATCGCCGAAGCCGAGCACGGCGCAGTCTTCGGGGATCTTGATGCCTGCGCGTTGCCCGGCGAGCAAGCCGCCGGCGGCGAGGTTGTCGTTGGCGAAGATGATCGCGTCGGGGCGCGGGGAGGCGTTCATCAGCGCTTCCATCGCTTGCTTGCCGGCTTCGAACGGCGCGCGGTCGGCGTCCGGGGCGAAAACCCACGGTTGCAGTCCGAACTCGCGAACGGTGGCAGCGTAACCGTCGCGACGTTCGAGGGCACTGAGGTCACCGGGGGCGCTATTCTGTACGAAGGCGATGCGGCGATAGCCTTTGTCGTGCAGATAACGCGCAGCGGTCACGCCGACCTCATAGTGCGAAAAGCCGATCTGCATCGGCTCGCGATCCGGCTGGTAATCCCAGGTTTCGATCACCGGAACGTCCGCCTCGGCGATCAGCTTTTCCGTGCCCGCACTGTGGAAGTGGCTGGTCAGCACCAGCGCTGCCGGCGACCAGCCGAGAAACGCGCGCACGGCGTTTTCTTCCTGCTCGGTACTGAAGTAACTCGACGCCAGCAGCAGCTGATAACCGTGGCGGCTGAGGGTGTCGCTGAAGCCCTGAATGGTGTTGGCAAAGATCGGCCCGGAGATGTTCGGAATCACCATGCCGACGATTTTGCCCCGCGCCGAAGCCAGGCCGCCGGCCACCAGATTTGGCACGTAACCCAGCTCGGCCACCACCGCTGCAATCCGCTCGCGGCGCTCCGGCGAGACCGATTCCGGCTGATTGAAGTAGCGCGACACGGTAATCGCCGAAACGCCAGCCTCGCGCGCCACCGCATTCAGGGTCACGCGTCCCGCACCACGGCGTTTGCGGGGCTTTTCCTGGCTCAAGGCTCGATCCTTTTTAAAAACCAAAACGCATATAAAAGTAATTTTTCAGTATTGGACGCTCTATGCCGAGCTTGCCAATACTGGCGATGTTAGCGCTAACAAGGCGCATTGTCTGCTACTCGCTCGAGCGAATGCCCAAGACACCGATTCAGGCGTTGTCGTCGTAGAACGGCAGCGGTTCAGGGCCAATTTCGAGCGGGCAATCATGCACAACATTCCTGGGGCGACACACAAACTGGCGCAGTCGATTCGCGCCGCTGGCTGGATCTTTACCGGGCTGGCGGCGTTGCCGCTGCCCACGGCTTTCGCCGCCGACAGCAGCGAACAAGAGCCGACCCTCAAGTCCGTCACAGTCACCGCCACCCGCCGTGAAGAGTCGCTGCAGAAGGTGCCGGTGGCAGTGTCGGTGATCGACGGCGAACAACTGGAACGCGACAACCGCAACGGCGTGGCGAGCATCGTCCAGCAAGTGCCGTCGCTGAATTTCCGTACCGGCGCCTCGAACAAGGACACCTCGTTGTTTGTGCGAGGCGTCGGCACGATTTCCACCTCGCCCGGCGTCGAGCCAACGGTGGCCACGGTGATCGATGGCGTGGTCTACGCCCGCCCCGGTCAATCGACCCTTGACCTGCTGGATCTGGAGCGCGTCGAAGTGCTGCGCGGCCCGCAGGGCACACTGTTCGGCAAGAATGCCTCGGCCGGTGTGCTCAACATCACCAGCAAGGCGCCGACCAACGAGACCCACGGTTACATCGACCAGTCGTACTACAGCGGCAACGAAAGCCGCACCCGCTTCGGCATTGGCGGCAGCCTGATTCCGGATACGTTGAAGGGCTCGATCGGCACCCTGGTCAGCAGCTACGACGGCAACGTCGACAACAAATACAACGGCCAGGAGGTCAACGGCTACAACCATCGCGGCGTGCGCGGCAAGCTCGAATTCACCCCGAATGACGACGTCACCTTCACCCTGATCGCCGACTACATGCAGTCCCACGACGACGGTCCCAACGGTGTCGTCAGCAAGTCGTTGACCCCGGCCTTCGCCAACGCGCTGAGCCCGGTCTACGCCAGCAGCCACAACCGCGACATCAACACCGATACCCGTAGCCATGTCGAGGACACCAACAAGGGCCTGTCCGGCCAGCTCGACTGGCAACTGGGCGATTACACACTGACCTCGATCACCGCGTGGCGCGGCTGGGACAACACCCAGTATCAGGATGGCGATCGGCTGAGCACGATCACTGCAGCGTTCCCCGGCACCGCCGACAAGGGCGAGCTGGCCTTCGACCAGTACTCGCAAGAGCTGCGCCTGGCCTCGCCGAAAGGTGAGTTCCTCGAATACGTTGGTGGCCTGTTCTACATGCGCGGCAAGGATGACGAGACCTATCAGCGCACTTTGACCACCACCACACGCACCGACCGTGGCGTCGCCGATTACAGCACCACCAGCGACAGCTACGCCGCGTTCGGCGAAGCCACGCTGAACTTCACCTCGGACTTTCGTGGCATCGCCGGCCTGCGCTACACCCACGATGATCTGGAATACGATCACCGCCGCGTCTCCACGTCGGCGACCACAGTCAGCGGCATCCAGCCGGCCACCAGCAGTTCCGGTTCGGTGGACGAGGACGGCTGGTCCGGCCGGCTCGGCGTGCAGTACGACCTCAGTGATGCGGTCACCACGTATCTGACCTATTCGCGCGGCTACAAAGGCCCGGCCTACAACGTGTTCTTCAACATGCAGCCGCGTGACACCGAAGCGCTGAAACCGGAGACCTCGAACACCTGGGAGGCGGGCATCAAAGCGACGAGCTGGAACAATCGGCTGACCACCAACCTTGCGGTGTTCCACAGCGATTACGACAACTACCAGGCGAACTTTTTCGACACCGTCGCCGGGCAAGTGGTGACGCGTCTGATCAACGCCGGCAGCGTCAGCACCGAAGGCGTCGAACTCGATTACGCCTTGCAGGCGACCCAGCAACTGAAGTTCTCCGGGGCGCTGGCCTACACCCGCGCGCGCATCGACCAATTCAGCTGCCCGGCGGGCGCTGCAGCCTCGTGCAACGTCAATGGCAAGCCACTGCCGTTCAGCCCGGACTGGAAAAGCTACGTGCGCGCCGACTACAGCATCCCGCTGGATAACGGCCTCGATATCGAACTCGGCACCGACTACAGCTGGCAGAGCGAGGTGCAGTACGACATCAGCCAGAACGCCGACACCAAACAAGGTGCCTACGGCATCTGGAACGCCAGCGTCGCGCTCGCCGATTACAGCAACGGCTGGCGCGTGGCGCTGCTGGGCAAGAATCTCGCCGACAAGTCCTACTCACCGTTGCTGGCCAGCGGCGGCAGCTACATCTACCGCGCCGTGCCACGGGATGATGAACGCTACTTCGGCGTGCAACTGCGCAAGGATTTCTGAGATGAGCAGACAGCTGAAACTCGGCGCCTTTCTCATGGCCACCGGGCACCACGTCGCCGCGTGGCGTCACCCGCAGGTACCGGCGAATGCCGGTCTGGATTTCGCCCACTACAAGCGTCTGGCGCAGATTGCCGAGGCGGCGAAGTTCGACACGCTGTTCGTCGCCGACAGTGTGGCCGCGCCGACGCAGGACATCGCCAGCCGCATGGCGCGCTCCGATCACTTCGAACCGCTGACCTTGCTCTCGGCTCTGAGCGCGGTGACCGAGCGCATCGGCCTGATCGCCACGGCGACCACCAGCTACAACGAGCCGTACCACGTGGCGCGTAAATTCGCTTCGCTCGATCATCTGTCGGGCGGCCGTGCCGGGTGGAATCTGGTGACCTCGGACAACGCTGCCGAGGCGCTGAATTTTGGTCGCGACGAACACATCGGCCACGCCGAACGCTACAGCCGTGCCCGCGAGTTTCATCAGGTGGTCACCGGGCTGTGGGACAGTTGGGAAGACGATGCCTTTGTCCGCGACAAGGCCAGCGGCGCCTATTACGCCCCGTCGAAGTTGCACGTGCTGGATCACGTCGGTGAGCATTTTCGGGTAAAAGGCCCGCTGAATGTGGCGCGCTCGCCGCAGGGGCAACCGGTGATTGTGCAGGCCGGTTCATCCGAAACCGGGCGTGAGCTGGCGGCACAGACCGCTGAGGTGGTGTTCACCGCGCAGACTTCGCTGGCCGGCGCACAGGCGTTCTACGCCGACCTCAAGGGCCGCCTGGCCAAGTACGGACGCAGTGCCGATTCGCTGAAAATCATGCCCGGGGTGTTTGTCGTCGTCGGGCAGACAGAAGCCGAAGCGCAGGAAAAATGTGAAACGTTTCAGCAATTGGTCGAGCCGGAGGTTGGCGTGGCGTTGCTTGGGCGTATGCTGGGCAACTTCGACTTGTCGAAGTACCCGCTGGACGGCCCGCTACCGGATTTGCCGCTGACCGACAGCGGCCAGCAGAGCCGGCAGAAATTGCTGACGGAACTGGCAGGGCGGGAGAATCTGACCCTCGCCGAATTGGGCCGCAAGATTGCCGGTGGGCGCGGGCATTACAGCCTGATCGGCACCCCGACGCAGATCGCCGACCGTTTGCAGGAGTGGTTCGAACAGGGCGCGGCGGATGGCTTCAATGTGCTGGTACCGCACTTGCCGGGCGGGCTCGAAGATTTCGCCAATGGCGTGGTCCCGGAACTGCAGCGGCGCGGGCTGTTCAGAACCGAGTATGAGGGCCGGACCTTGCGCGGAAACCTGGGCCTTGCCCGACCCGGCAACAGATTTGTGTAACACCCTTCGCGAGCAGGCTCGCTCCCACAGGGGAGTGCACTCCAAATGTGGGAGCGAGCCTGCTCGCGAAGAAGTCGACACCCATTTCAAGACAGACAAGAGAGGATTCGATGACTTACACCGCTGCCGAAAACCGCTACGACTCCATCCCTTACCGCCGCGTCGGCCGCAGCGGTCTGGTGCTGCCGGCGCTGTCGCTGGGCCTGTGGCACAACTTCGGCGACAGCACGCCGATCGACACCCAGCGCGCCCTGCTGCGTACCGCGTTCGACCTGGGCATCAACCACTTCGACCTGGCCAACAACTACGGCCCGCCGTATGGCAGCGCCGAGATCAATTTCGGTCGCCTGCTGCGCGAAGACTTCAAGCAGTACCGCGATGAACTGATCATTTCAAGCAAGGCCGGTTGGGACATGTGGCCCGGCCCTTATGGCCAGGGCGGCGGCTCGCGTAAATACGTGCTGGCCAGTCTGGACCAGAGCCTGCAGCGCCTCGGTCTGGACTATGTGGATATCTTCTATTCGCACCGCTTCGACCCGGACACCCCACTGGAAGAAACCGCCAGCGCCCTCGCCACTGCCGTGCAACAGGGCAAGGCGCTGTACATCGGCATCTCGTCGTACTCCGGCGTGAAAACCCGCGAGATCGCTGCGCTGCTCAAGGAATGGAAACTGCCGCTGCTGATTCATCAACCGGCGTACAACCTGCTCAATCGCTGGGTCGAAAAAGACCTGCTCGACACCACCGAAGAACTCGGCACTGGCGTGATCGCCTTCACCCCGCTGGCGCAAGGTCTGCTGACCGACAAGTACCTCAACGGCGTGCCGGCGGATGCGCGGGTCAATCGCCCAGGTGGCGGTTCGCTGCAGGCTTCGCACTTGTCCGAGGCCAACATTGCCCACGTGCGCGCGTTGAACGAGATCGCCAAACGTCGCGGCCAGAGCCTGGCGCAACTGGCACTGGCCTGGACCCTGCGTGATCCACGGGTGACCTCGGCGCTGATCGGCGCGAGCCGGCCAGAGCAGATCATCGAGAACGTCGGGGCGTTGAAGAATCTGAGTTTCAGTGCTGAGGAACTGGCGGAGATCGACCGGTTTGCCCAGGAGGGCGGGATCAATCTGTGGGAGAAGCCTTCGACCGCTGAATAAATGACTGGCGCCGAATTATTCGGCGCCTGCTCTGACGCTTTCGCGGGCAAGCCCGCTCCCACAGGGTTCCAGTCGTACACAAAGTCTGTGAACGGTGCTGTACCTGTGGGAGCGGGCTTGCCCGCGAAGGGGCCAGTTCAGACAACGAGGAAATCGGGTCTTATCTGAAGAACGGTACATCCCCCAACACCGTAGCCCGCTGCATCACCCGTCGTGCCGGACGGTAATCATCCACCGCGTAATGTTGGGTCACGCGGTTGTCCCAGAAGGCAATATCGTCCTGCTGCCAGCGCCAGCGAATGGTGAATTCCGGCCGCGTTGCATGAGCGAACAGGAATTTCAGAATCGCTTCGCTCTCGGTTTCCGACAGCTCGTTAATCTTCGAGGTAAAGCCTTCGTTGACGAACAACGAACGGCGTCCGCTCACCGGGTGAGTGCGGATTACCGGGTGCGACAGCGGCGGATTCTTGCGCCTTGCTTCTTCCCACTGCGCCAGGGCTTGCGGCGTATTGCCGTAGCGTTCCAGCGGAAACGAACGGGTGAAATCGTGAGTCGCGGTCAGCCCTTCGAGCAGCTTTTTCATCGGTGCCGACAGTGCTTCATACGCGGCAATCCCGCTGGCCCACAACGTATCGCCGCCGAACTCTGGCAGCAGTTTGGCGCTGAGCACCGCGCCCATCGCCGGGGTCGGCAGGAAGGTCACGTCGGTGTGCCAGATCGCGTTGTCGCGCACGTCGGTGACGGCGGTGTCGAGGATCAGCACTTCGGGCTGCTCGGGCACGTTCGGGTAGATCGGGTGAATGTGCAGGTCGCCAAAATACGCGGCGAAACGTGCCTGTTGCGAAGGTTCGATCGGCTGGTTGCGGAAGAACAGCACCTGGTACTTGAGCAGCGCCTGCTCGATCGCGTCGCGCTGTTCCAGGTTCAACGGCTGGCTGACGTCGACGCCGCTGATCTGCGCGCCGAGAGCCGAGCTTAGTGGGGTGATGGTCAGGCTGCTCATGGTCTTTCTCTTCGAATTCGGGGTGTCATGCTTTTGTGGGAGCGAGCCTGCTCGCGAATGCTGAGTGTCAGGCGACAGTGCGGTGACTGATCCGACGCTTTCGCGAGCAGGCTCGCTCCCACAGGGGGCGCATGAAATTTGTCAGTGGGTTTGGCCGTGCCACGGCACCAGTTTGCGCTGCAGGGCGCGCAGGCCCATTTCCATGGCGAAGGCGATCAGGGCGATCACCAGAATCCCCAGCACCACCACATCGGTGACCAGAAATTGCGCAGCCGACTGCACCATGAACCCCAAACCGCTGGTGGCGGCGATCAGTTCGGCGGCGACCAGGGTCGACCAGCCAACGCCCAGACCAATGCGCACACCGGTGAGAATGTCCGGCAGGGCGCTCGGCAAAATCACATGGCGGATCAGTTGTGCGCGAGTGGCTCCGAGCGACTGCGCAGCGCGCAATTTCGCCGGGTCTACAGTGCGCACACCGGTGGCTGTCGCGATGGCGATCGGCGCAAAAATCGCCAGGTAGATCAGCAGCACTTTCGACAGCTCGCCGATACCGCACCAGATCACGATCAGCGGCAGATAAGCCAATGGCGGAATCGGCCGGTAGAACTCGATCAACGGATCAAGCACACCACGGGCAATACGGTTGGCGCCGATGGCAATGCCCACCGGCACCGCGGTCAGAATCGCGAAACCGAGACCCAGACCGATGCGGCTCAGGCTCGCGCCCAGGTGCTGCCACAGAGTTGAATCCATATAGCCCGTGGTCGCCAGCAACCAGCCTTTTTGCAGCACGGCGGACGGTGGCGGCAGGAACAGCGGTTCGATCAAACCGCTGGCGGTCACCGTCCACCAGATCACCAGCAAGGCGAACAGGGTCAGCAGGCTGATCCACCGCGTACTGAGGCTGCGGCGCTGCGGAATTGCCACCGATGGGGTTTTCACTGACGGGGCGGAAACGTCGTAACTGCTCATGCGCGCTCCTGCCGTTGTACGGCGCTGCGTTGCGAGAACACTTTGCTCAGCACGTGCTCGCGGGTTTCGATAAAACGCGGGTCGGATTTGATCGCCCGCGCCGACTCACCGGCAGCGTAGCGTTGACCGAAATCCAGATGCAGACGCTCGACGATCTGCCCCGGATTCGGCGCTAGCAGAATCAGGTCAGTGGCGAGGAATACCGCTTCTTCGATGTCGTGAGTAATCAGGAACACCGGTTTTGCAGTGCGCTGCCAGACTTGCAGCAACAGCTCCTGCATCTGCTCGCGGGTGAATGCGTCGAGGGCGCCGAAAGGTTCGTCCATCAGCAGCACGCGCGGGTCGGCGGCGAGGGCGCGGGCCAGGCCGACGCGCTGTTTCTGGCCTCCGGAGAGTTGCCAGATGCGGCGATTTTCGAAACCGGAAAGGTCGACCAGTGCGAGCATTTCCCGGGCGATCTTTTCACGTTTGTCCTTGGCGACACCGGCCAGTTCCAGACCGAACGCGACGTTGGCCAACACATCCTGCCAAGGCAACAGCGCGTCATCCTGGAACACCACGCCACGTTCGGCGCTCGGGCCTTTGACCGGCACGCCGTCGAGGGTGATGCGCCCGGCGCTGGGTTCGACGAAGCCGGCAATCAGGTTCAACAGCGAAGTCTTGCCACTGCCGGACGGGCCGAGGGCTACCAGCAATTGCTGCGGCCCGAGGGTCAGGGAAATGTCCGCCAGCACCGGTTCCGGGCTGCCGGGATACTGTGCGCTGATGCGCTCCAGCTGTAGCAAGGCCATCGCAGTTAACTCCCGATCAGTGGGTGATGTATTTGGCGCTGACGTACGGCGCGTAGTCCGGCAGTACGGCTTCGACCTTGCCTTGTTCCTTGAGGAACGCGGCGGTGTCGGTAATGGCTTTGGTGGTTGGCGCGCCGAGGCTGATCACTTGATCAGCCGCCAGCGGGTAGACGTTGCCTTGCAGCAGCAATGGAATGTCGCTGGCCTTGGCGCCGGAGAGCTTCACCAGCTTGTCGACGTTTGACTGGTCGGCGAGCCAGGCTTTCGGGTCCTTGCGGTAATCAGCGTAGGCGTCGAGGGTGACCTTGGCGAACGCGGTGACGATTTCCGGGTGCTTCTCGGCGAAGTCTTTACGCACGATCCAGGCATCGAAGGTCGGCGCGCCGAACTTGGCCAGTTCACCGGAAGTGATCAGCACTTTGCCGTTTTCCTTGGCCACACCGAGGGCCGGATCCCACACGTAAGTGGCGTCGATATCACCGCGTTTCCAAGCGGCGATGATCGCTGGCGGGGCGAGGTTGAGCACGGTGACTTTCGACGGGTCGATGTTCCAGTGCTTCAACGCCGCGAGCAGGCTGTAGTGTCCGGTGGACACGAACGGCACGGCGATTTTCTTGCCGACCAGATCCTGCGGGGTCTTGATCCCGGAACCGTCGCGAGCGACCAGTGCTTCGGCGGCGCCGATCTGGGTGGCGATGAGGAAGGTTTCCACCGGAACCTTGCGGGTGATGGCGGCGGTCAACGGGCTGGAACCGAGGTAGCCAATCTGCACGTCACCGGAAGCGATGGCAGCGATGATGTCGGCGCCGTTGTCGAACTTGCGCCAGCTGATGTCGGCCTTGGTGGCTTTTTCGTAGGCGCCATCGGCCTGGGCGACTTTCGCCGGGTCGACGGTGGTCTGGTAGGCGACGGTGAGGTCGGCGGCCTGCGCCAGAAAGCTCGCAGCAGCCAACGAGGCCACGGCCAGCAGGCGAAGCGGGAAATTCATTTTCATGGGGGGAGTGCTCCAAATCAGGCGACCGACGATCGGCGTGAAAGGAGACTAAATGATCTAAGAATCTAAAAATAAATAACTTTTTAGACTTAGCTTATGAGCGGAAAAATCTAAGCCTGGCCGCTGCGCGGTCATTCGCGAGCAAGCTCGCTCCCACAGGAGATTGCAATCTAATGTGGGAGCGAGCCTGCTCGCGAAAAGGTTCGAAGAGCCTTCTGATGTCAGTTGCTGATCGCCAGAATGCTCGCCTGATACGACCCGACAAACACATCGAAATCGCCGACCTCGTTCTGCTCCAGCTCCGCCTGTTGCGCCAGCGACGAGCGCGCCAGCTCCTCGAACTTCGCCTGTTCATCAGCAGCCAACGGCTCGCTGCGGAAGAACTCGGCATGCGCCTGGCTCTGACGCAGGGAGAATTGCGCGAAGCTTTCCTTGTGCTCGGCCATGGTCGCCAGCACTTGGGCCGATGGGGTCAGGGACGAATCCTTGACCTTGGCCAGTTGCGCGTCGAGCGCCTTGCTGTGTGCGTCGCCGCCATGGCTCTGATCGAGCAATGCCGCCAGCGGTGCGATTTTTTCCAGCAGCTCGGCTGCCCAAACCTTCAATTCGACCGCTTCACCGTCGCGCTGCAATTGCAGGCCCGGACGGCGACCTTCCTTGACCACACTGAGGAAGTTCGAAGTGGCATTGCCGCACGAAGTGTTGGTCAGCAGCGGACTGTCGTTCAGCGCGCAGTACAGCAGGAACGCGTCGAGGAAGCGCGATTCGGTGACGTCGATGCCCATCGGCAGGAACGGGTTGATATCCAGGCAACGCACTTCGACGTACTGAATGCCCCGGGCCATCAGCGCCTGGATCGGTCGCTCGCCGGTGTAGGTCACGCGTTTCGGGCGGATGTTGGAGTAGTACTCGTTTTCGATCTGCAGGATGTTGGTGTTGAGCTGTACCCACTCGCCATCCTGGTGCGTGCCGACTTCCACGTACGGCGGGTATGGCGTGGCCACGGCCTTGCGCAGGCTGTCGGTGTAGCTCGCCAGATCGTTGTAGCACGGCGTCAGGCCGGCCTGGGCGTTGCTCTGGTAACCGAGGTCGCTCATGCGCAGGCTGGTGGCGTACGGCAGGTACAGGGTGTCCGGATCCAGTTGTTCCAACTGGTGCGAACGGCCGCGCAGGAAGCCCGCATCCAGCGCTGGCGAAGCACCGAACAGGTACATCAGCAGCCAGCTGTAGCGGCGGAAGTTGCGGATCAGCGCGATGTAGGACGACGACTGAAAATCGCGGTCGGTGCCGACGAAACCTTCGGCTTCGCGCAGCAGCGGCCAGAGCTTTTCCGGCAGGGAAAAGTTGTAGTGAATCCCGGCGATGCACTGCATGGTCTTGCCGTACCGCAGGGCCAGGCCCTTGCGGTAGACGTACTTGAGCTGACCGATGTTGGAGGTGCCGTAATAGGCGATCGGGATGTCTTCCTCGGCCGGCAACGGGCACGGCATCGATGGACTCCACAGGTACTCGTTGCCGAGCTTGCTGTAGGCAAAGCGATGAATCTTGTCCAGGCTCGCCAGCGTATCGGCCGGATCGGGCAGGGCGGGGGTGATGAATTCCAGCAGCGACTCGGAATAGTCGGTGGTGATCTGTTCATTGGTCAGCGCGGAACCCAAGGCTTCCGGGTGCGGCGTTTGCGCCAGACGACCTTCACTGGTCACGCGCAGGCATTCACGTTCGATACCGTGGAGGCACTGTTCGAGCAGAGAGAGGTTGGCGCGCTCGCCGAGCAGAGCCAGGCGGCGGTTGAGAAGTTCGCTCAATTTGGATTCCTTCACGCGTCAGTCGCCCCAATATGGGGGTGGGCAGGACGGTCTACAAGGGTGAAGTTGAAACTGGCGTTTTCGCCTGGTTTTGTAGCGGCAGGCCATTTGCCGGTCAGTCAAGAACTGCACAATCCCTGTGGGAGCGAGCCTGCTCGCGAAGAGGGTATTGCAGCCAACATCACCGTCGACTGACACACCGTCTTCGCGAGCAGGCTCGCTCCCACAGGATTCGTTGCGCCGAAATTAACTCAAAATGATGAACAACATCTACAGGACAGCGAACGTGCCTTGCGCTTTTGCGACCAGTTTGTCGCCCTGCATCACGTCGGCCTCGACCACCAGCGTGCGGCGGCCCGGGTGGATCACCCGCGCCGTGCACAGCACCTCGCCGTCGGATACGGCGCGGATGTAGTTGATCTTGCACTCGATGGTCGCGCTCTGCTGATCGAAGCCGTGGGTGCTGGAACAGGCCAGCCCCATGGCGATATCGACCAGACTGAACAGCGCGCCACCGTGCAATTTGCCGCCGCGATTGCGCAGTTGCGGTTCCAGCACCAGGGCGACTTGCGCCACCCCGGTTTCCAGGCTGTGCAGGCGGCAGCCCAACAGCTTGAAAAACGCGCTCTCGACGAGCCCGGCCGGAATCTCCATCAGCGTTTCTTCAACTGCTTGGCGTTGGCGAACAGCGAAGCCATGGCGTTGTTCACCGGTGCGGCTGTGGCCGTTTCCTTGCGTGGCGCGTTGTTCGACGACTGGCGCGGTGCCGAGCCCGGACGCGAGCCACGGGCACCGTCGATTTTCTCGCCCGGAGTGTCGCTCATGCGCATCGACAGGCCGACGCGTTTGCGCGGGATGTCGACTTCCATGACCTTCACTTTCACCACGTCACCGGCCTTCACCGCTTCGCGTGGGTCCTTGATGAACTTCTCCGACAACGCCGAGATGTGCACCAGACCGTCCTGATGCACGCCGATGTCGACGAACGCGCCGAACGCGGTCACGTTGGTGACGACGCCTTCGAGGATCATCCCCAGTTGCAGGTCTTTCAGGTCTTCGACGCCTTCCTGGAACTCGGCGGTCTTGAACTCCGGACGCGGGTCGCGACCCGGTTTTTCCAGTTCTTGCAGAATGTCGGTGACGGTGGGCAGACCGAAGGTCTCGTCGGTGAACTTCTTCGGGTCCAGACGCTTGAGGAACGCGGCGTCGCCGATCAGCGAGCGAATGTCGCGGTCGGTTTCAGCGGCGATGCGCTGTACCAGTGGATAGGCTTCCGGGTGAACGGCCGAGGAATCCAACGGGTTGTCGCCGTTCATCACGCGCAGGAAGCCTGCGGCCTGTTCGAAGGTTTTCTCGCCCAGACGCGCAACTTTCTTCAGCGCTGCACGGGTCTTGAACGCGCCGTGCTCGTCACGGTGAGCGACGATGTTCTGCGCCAGGGTCGCGTTGAGGCCGGAAATCCGCGCCAGCAAGGCCACCGAGGCGGTGTTTACATCGACGCCGACGGCGTTTACGCAGTCCTCGACCACCGCATCCAGACCACGCGCCAGTTTCAGCTGCGACACGTCGTGCTGGTACTGGCCGACACCGATGGATTTCGGATCGATCTTCACCAGTTCGGCCAGTGGATCCTGCAGACGACGGGCGATGGACACCGCGCCACGGATCGACACGTCCAGATCCGGGAATTCCTTGGCCGCCAGTTCCGACGCCGAGTACACCGATGCACCGGCCTCGGAGACCATGACCTTGGTCATCTTCATTGCTGGGTATTTTTTGATCAGCTCGATCGCCAGTTTGTCGGTTTCGCGGCTGGCGGTGCCGTTGCCGATGGCGATCAGGTCAACCGAGTGCTTGGCGCACAGGGCGGCCAGAATCGCGATGGTCTGATCCCATTTGTTGTGCGGCACGTGCGGGTAAACCGTGGCGTGATCGAGCAGCTTGCCGGTGGAGTCGACCACCGCGACTTTGCAGCCGGTACGCAGGCCCGGGTCGAGGCCCAGGGTGGCGCGCGGGCCGGCCGGCGCGGCCAGCAGCAGGTCGTGCAGGTTGTGGGCGAAGACGTTGATCGCCTCGGTTTCGGCGCCGTCGCGCAGCTCGCCGAGCAGGTCGGTTTCCAGGTGCGTGTAGAGCTTGACCTTCCAGGTCCAGCGCACCACTTCACCGAGCCATTTGTCGGCCGGGCGGTTCTGATTCTGGATGCCGAATTGCTGGCCGATCATGCCTTCGCACGGGTGCATGGTGCCCGGCAGTTCGTCGCCGACTTTTAGCGCGGAGCTGAGGATGCCTTCGTTGCGGCCCCGGAAAATCGCGAGTGCGCGGTGCGACGGCATGCTTTTCAGCGGCTCGTCGTGTTCAAAGTAATCGCGGAACTTCGCGCCTTCTTCTTCCTTGCCGGCGATCACGCGGGCGCTGATGGTCGCTTCCTGCTTGAGGAAGTTGCGCAGCTTCTCCAGCAGGCTGGCGTCTTCGGCGAAGCGCTCCATCAGGATGTACTTGGCGCCTTCCAGCGCAGCTTTCACGTCGGCTACGCCTTTCTCGGCGTCGACGAAGCGTGCGGCTTCGGTTTCTGGCGTCAGGTTCGGGTCATTGAACAGGCCATCGGCCAGCTCGCCGAGGCCGGCTTCCAGGGCAATCTGGCCCTTGGTGCGGCGCTTCTGCTTGTACGGCAGGTACAAGTCTTCGAGGCGGGTCTTGGTGTCGGCGAGCTTGATATCGCGCTCTAGGGCAGGGGTGAGTTTGCCCTGCTCCTGGATGCTGGCGAGGATGCTGATGCGCCGTTCGTCGAGTTCTCGCAGGTAGCGCAGACGCTCCTCCAGATGACGCAACTGGGTGTCATCGAGGCTGCCGGTGACTTCTTTCCGGTAACGGGCGATGAAGGGAACGGTAGAGCCTTCATCGAGTAGCGCGACGGCCGCTTCGACCTGTTGCGGGCGTACGCCGAGTTCCTCGGCGATGCGGCTGTTGATGCTGTCCATAAAACCACCTGACATAGTGTGAAAGCAGGCTCGCAGGCACGGAAATAAAGGCCCGGAGTCTGGTTGAGCGGCTAGAAAATTGCCGCTGCCTGGGTCAAAAGGCACCCCATTGACCCGTGAAATCGAATAATTACTGCGCAGGCCCGGAAAATATCGCGGCCACCTGCGGTAACGATTCAGACGTTGCCTGGCACAAAACGCCGCGCATTATAACCAGCGTTCTGTCATTCGGGGGTGTAGCAGTCTGTAGGTAGAAACCCCGGTTTTCTGGCAGTGAAGGAAAAATCTGCTAACAATGCACACGGTGCGTATAACGGCAGCTACGCCATAATGCGCGCCGAGCTAAAAGGAGCATCCAATGAGCAGCACTGCAAACAATGCTGAAGGCGAAAAAATTCTAATTGTTGACGACGATCCGGGGCTGAGCAGCCTGCTGGAACGTTTCTTCGTCAGCAAGGGCTACCGTGCCCGTGCCGTACCGAACACCGAGCAAATGGACCGTCTGCTGTCGCGTGAAGTGTTCAATCTGGTCGTCCTCGACCTGATGCTGCCGGGCGAAGACGGCCTGACCGCATGCCGTCGCCTGCGGGCGGCGAACAATCAGATTCCGATCATCATGCTCACCGCCAAGGGCGATGAGATGAGCCGCATCAAGGGCCTGGAGCTGGGCGCCGATGACTACCTGGCCAAGCCGTTCAACCCGGACGAGCTGATGGCACGGGTCAAAGCGGTTCTGCGGCGTCAGGCCGCACCGGTGCCGGGCGCGCCGGGCAGCGAAGACGAAAACGTCACCTTCGGTGATTACGTGCTGTCGCTGGCGACCCGCGAGCTGAAACGTGGCGAAGAAGTGCACATGCTCACCACCGGTGAGTTTGCGGTACTCAAGGCGCTGGTAATGAACGCGCGTCAGCCGCTGACCCGCGACAAACTGATGAACCTGGCCCGTGGCCGCGAGTGGGATGCCCTGGAGCGTTCCATCGACGTGCAGATTTCCCGCCTGCGCCGGATGATCGAGCCGGATCCGTCGAAACCACGCTATATCCAGACTGTCTGGGGTGTGGGCTACGTGTTCGTACCGGACGGCGCCGCCACCAAGTGATCGGCGATTTGTAGGAGCGGGTCTGCGCATCGGGTTGATCGACCCTCTACGCAGACTCGCAATCCGCAATATGCGAGCATGGCTCGCTCCTGCAAGTGTGTAACGGTTATCGATGAAAACCCCCGTCTGGTTCCCCCAAAGTTTTTTCTCCCGCACCCTTTGGCTGGTGCTCATCGTCGTGCTGTTTTCCAAGGCGCTGACCCTGGTTTATCTGTTGATGAACGAGGACGTGCTGGTAGATCGCCAATACAGCCACGGCGTCGCCCTGACGCTGCGCGCCTATTGGGCGGCTGATGAAGAAAACCGCGCGAAGATCGCCGATGCCGCGACCCTGATCCGGGTGGTCGGCGCCGGAGTGCCGGAGGGCGAGCAGCACTGGCCGTACAGTGAAATCTATCAGCGGCAGATGCAGGCGGAGCTGGGCGCCGACACCGAAGTGCGTTTGCGCATGCACTCGCCGCCGGCGCTGTGGGTGCGTGCGCCAAGCCTCGGCGACGGTTGGCTGAAAGTGCCGCTGTACCCGCATCCGCTGCGCGGGCAGAAAATCTGGAACGTACTCGGCTGGTTCCTCGCCATCGGTTTGCTGTCCACCGCCTCTGCATGGATTTTCGTCAGTCAGCTCAACCAGCCGTTGAAACGTCTGGTATATGCCGCGCGGCAACTCGGTCAGGGTCGCAGCGTGCGCCTGCCGATCAGCGACACACCCAGTGAGATGACCGAGGTGTATCGCGCCTTCAACCAGATGGCCGAAGACGTCGAACAGGCCGGCCGCGAGCGCGAACTGATGCTGGCGGGGGTGTCCCATGATTTGCGCACGCCGCTGACCCGCTTGCGCCTGTCGCTGGAACTGATGGGTGATCGCAATGACCTGACCGACGACATGGTGCGCGACATCGAGGACATGGACGCGATTCTCGACCAGTTCCTCGCGTTCATTCGCGACGGTCGCGACGAGTCGGTGGAAGAAGTGGATCTCAGCGATCTGGTGCGTGAGGTGGCCGCACCGTACAACCAGACCGAAGAGAAAGTGCGTTTGCGCCTGGAACCGATCCAGCCGTTTCCGTTGCGTCGGGTATCGATGAAACGTCTGCTGAACAACCTGATCGGCAACGCCCTGAACCATGCCGGCAGCGGCGTCGAGGTTGCCGCCTATGTGTCCGGTGACACCAGCGCGCCGTATGTGGTGCTGAGCGTGATGGACCGTGGTGCGGGGATCGATCCGTCGGAGCTTGAGGCGATCTTCAACCCGTTCACCCGTGGCGACCGTGCCCGGGGTGGCAAAGGTACGGGGTTGGGTCTGGCGATCGTGAAGCGGATTGCTTCGATGCATGGCGGCAATGTTGAACTGCGCAACCGCTCCGGTGGTGGACTGGAAGCACGGGTGCGGTTGCCGTTGGGGTTGATGTTGCCGCGCGATGCCGTTTAAGCGCTGAGATATCCAGCGGGGCTGATGGCCCCTTCGCGAGCAAGCCCGCTCCCACAGGGGAACGCATTCCCAAATGTGGGAGCGGGCTTGCTCGCGAAGGCGGCCTGTCAGCCGTCACACTTCAAACGGATCAACCTTTGCCTTTGGTCCGGGTCATGTTCGGCCCGCCATTTTTCTCAAGGTGTTCGATGATGATCCCCGCCACGTTCTTGCCGGTGGTGGTCTCGATCCCTTCCAGGCCCGGTGACGAGTTCACTTCCATCACCAGCGGGCCGTGGTTCGAACGCAGGATATCCACACCCGCCACCGCCAGGCCCATGACCTTGGCCGCACGCAACGCGGTCATGCGTTCTTCCGGGGTGATCTTGATCAGGCTGGCGCTGCCGCCGCGATGCAGGTTGGAGCGGAACTCGCCCGGCTTGGCCTGACGCTTCATCGCCGCAATCACCTTGTCGCCGACCACGAAGCAGCGGATGTCGGCACCGCCCGCCTCCTTGATGTATTCCTGGACCATGATGTTCTGCTTCAGGCCCATGAACGCCTCGATCACCGACTCGGCCGCCGTCGCGGTTTCACACAGCACCACGCCGATACCCTGGGTGCCTTCCAGCACCTTGATCACCAGCGGTGCGCCGTTGACCATGTCGATCAGGTCGGGAATGTCGTCCGGCGAGTGTGCGAACCCGGTCACCGGCAGGCCGATGCCGCGACGCGACAGCAGTTGCAGCGAACGCAGTTTGTCCCGCGAGCGGGCGATGGCCACCGATTCGTTGAGCGGAAACACGCCCATCATTTCGAACTGGCGCAACACCGCGCAGCCATAGAACGTCACCGATGCACCGATCCGCGGGATCACCGCGTCGAAGCCTTCCAGCGGTTTGCCGCGGTAGTGGATCTGCGGCTTGTGGCTGGCGATGTTCATGTAGGCGCGCAGGGTGTCGATCACCACCATTTCATGCCCGCGTTCGGTGCCGGCTTCGACCAGACGACGGGTGGAATACAGACGCGGATTGCGCGACAGCACAGCGATCTTCATGCAACACCTGTGGAGGAGGTAGATACCGGGAACACCGGCTTGTCTTGTACATATTTGATGCCCGGATTGACCACCAGCTGGCCATCGATCAGGGCTTTGGAACCGAGCAACAGGCGATAGCGCATGGACTTGCGGCAGGCGAGCGTGAACTCGACCGGCCAGACCCGATCACCGAGGGCCAGAGTGGTGCTGATCACATAGCGCACCTGGGCCTGGCCGTTGGAGCTTTTAATGGTCTTGCGCGTGACCAGCGGTGCTTCGCAGCGCCGGTGGCGCAACTGCACCACCGTGCCCAGGTGCGCGGTGAAGCGCACCCACTTTTCGCCATCGCGTTCGAACGGCTCGATGTCGGTGGCATGCAGGCTGGAGGTGCTGGCGCCGGTGTCGATTTTCGCCCGCAGGCCCGCGACTCCCAGATCCGGGAGCGCCACCCACTCGCGCAGACCGACAACGGTCAAATGGTCAAATGTCTTCAAAAAAGTGCTCAACCGTGGCAACCGCTCAGCCCGCAAGGGGCCGGATTCGCGGTATTCACGCAGAATAAGGGTTAAAAGGCGACAGATTTCTACGGCCCGGATCACCGACGCCTCAAGCAGGTGTCGGGTGGTGCGCATTGTAATCCGGGACGCTGCAATTCATGGCACGAGAGAAACGGTAGTACAGTTCATCAATATTTCAGAATGAGGAAATTCCATGGCACAAAAAAGCGAAGAGGACGACAAGGTCCGTCTCGACAAGTGGTTGTGGGCGGCACGTTTTTATAAGACCCGGGCTCTGGCCAAAGCGGCCATCGAGAGTGGCAAGGTGCATTGCCGGGTAGAGCGCTGCAAGCCTGGCAAAGAGCCACGCATTGGTGATGAGTTCGAAATCCGGACCGGTTTTGAAGAACGCACGGTGAGGGTTGAAGCCTTGTCGATCGTGCGTCGCGGCGCACCCGAGGCGCAGACGCTGTATTCCGAGACCGAGGCGAGTATTGCCAAACGTGAAGCGGCAGCGGCGATGCGCAAGGCCGGGGCGTTGGGTGTGAGCACTGACGGCAAGCCAAGCAAGAAGCAGCGGCGGGATCTGTTCAAGTTTCGTGGCAGCAGCCACGAATAAAAAGATCGCAGCCTGCGGCAGCTCCTACAGGAAAATGTATTCCCATGTAGGAGCTGCCGCAGGCTGCGATCTTTTCTGCATTCAACCCATTAACGGGCAGACACCACACTCATCCGCGAAACCAGCGGCAGCTTGCCTAGCAGACTGAATACCGGCGCAGTCACCTTCAGCCAGAAGTTGGCGGCGTGATAAGCGAACGGTGTGTAGTAACCCCAACCCAACGCCCACACCGCCAGCAGCATGCCGCCGATGTAATCGTCCTGGCCCCAGTGCGCGCCGGCCACCAGACGTGGCAGCATGAACAGCAACGCCAGGCCCCAGATCGTCAGGAACTGGCCGACCGAGCGACTGAACACCCCCATGAACAGCGCCCAGATCAACAACACCGAAGCGTGGTCACCGGGGAAGCTCTGGCTCGAGCGATCCTTCAGCTCCCAGGCTTTTTCCAGATGCGGGAAATAGTCGCTCAGGTGCACCGCGCCTTCCAGCACCATCGATGGGCTGCTGTGCTGCCAGTCCATGTGGTCGGCGAATTTGGAAAACAGCGCGCGAATCACCACCATCAGCAGCAGAATCGAGAAAAAACCGAAGAAGGCGCGACGTACATCAATTGCCTTGAACACCCAGTCGCCCTTGATCAGCAGCGTCAGCAGAATCAGTCCGACGACAATGTCGAACGGACGCAGACTTGCAATTGCCCAGATGTGGAGCCATATGGGGTTGCTGGCCAGTGGTGCATTGAGTGAGCGGAACAGCCACTCGTCGAAAATCACACACAGCATCTGGCCCGTAGGCCATAACCAGAAAGCCAGTAGCGCTAATGGCACTACGTTGCACAGAACCAGCCGGCCGAGGTTCCACCTTGATTGGAACAAACCCGGATTGTTCATAAAATGCCTCCCGTGGCTGAACATTTCGCACCAAACGGGTGCGGAGAAGCGCGGGATTTTCATCTTTTGTAACCTTTTTGTCATCAATTCAGATACCCAGACCTATGACCGACCTACCGGATACCGACTACACCCAACGCTTCATCTTCGATGACAGCGACACTCGCGGCGAACTGGTGGCGCTGGAACGCAGCTACGCCGAAGTTCTCGCCAAGCACCCGTACCCGGAGCCGGTCGCGCAATTGCTGGGCGAACTGATGGCGGCCGCCTCGCTGCTGGTGGGCACCCTGAAGTTCGACGGCTTGCTGATTTTGCAGGCACGCTCCGAAGGGCCGATTCCGCTGCTGATGATCGAATGCTCCAGCGAGCGCGAGATCCGTGGCCTGGCGCGTTATAACGCCGAGCAGATCGCCGCGGACGCGACCCTTGCCGACCTGATGCCGGGCGGTGACCTGACCCTGACCGTCGACCCGACGATCGGCCAGCGTTACCAGGGTATCGTCGACCTTGATGGTGAAACCCTGTCCGAGTGCTTCACCAATTATTTCGTCATGTCGCAACAGGTCGGCACCCGCTTCAAGCTGTTCGCCGACGGCCGCCGTGCTCGCGGAATGCTACTGCAGCAACTGCCGGCCGACCGCCTGAAAGACGAAGAAGAGCGCGCCGAAAGCTGGCAGCACATCACCGCCCTGGCCAGCACCCTGACCGCCGATGAATTGCTCAGCCTGGACAACGAAACCGTCCTGCATCGCCTCTACCACGAAGAGCAGGTGCGCCTGTTCGATGTGCAGAACCTGCGCTTCCGTTGCAGCTGCTCGCGGGAACGCTCTGGCAATGCACTGGTCAGTCTGGGTCTGGAAGATGCGCAGGCACTGGTGGCTGAACGCGGTGGCGAAGTCGAGATCGATTGCCAGTTCTGCAACCAGCGTTACCTGTTCGATGCGGCCGATATTGCTCAATTGTTCGCTGGCGCAGGCGTCGACACGCCGTCAGATACCCGGCACTAAAACGGTTCAGCGCAGGTAAATTCACTGCGTAACGACGGAATTTCGCCGTTACGACGGGAGGACCCTACTCTTTTTGGGCTTTTCTGGCATAATCCGGCCCACTTTTTTCGCGGTAGTAGTGCACGACTTTCTACTACAAAACGTTTGGAGCACACTCGGCCACTGGCCGACGGGGAACCTCATGACGCAAGCCAATAACGCCGTGTACACCGATCTGAGTGTTGATGATCTGGTTAAAGAAGCCCTGCAACGCGGTGAGGGCGAGCTTGCCGATACCGGCGCTCTGGTAGTCCGCACCGGTCATCGCACCGGCCGTTCGCCAGTTGATCGTTTCATCGTTGAAGAGCCTTCCACCCAGGCCGCTATCGCCTGGGGCCCGATCAACCGCAAGTTCCCGGCCGACAAGTTCGACGCGCTGTGGGCTCGTGTCGAGGCGTTCAACAACGCGCAAGAGCACTTTGTTTCCCACGTGCATGTAGGTGCGGCTGAAGATCACTACCTGGCCGTCAAAATGACCACCCAGACTGCCTGGCAGAACCTGTTCGGTCGTTGCCTGTTCATCAACCCGGCCCAGTACAACCCGGCCGGTCGTGACGAGTGGCAAGTGCTCAACGTGGCCAACTTCGAGTGCGTGCCTGAGCGTGACGGCACCAACTCCGACGGTTGCGTGATCATCAACTTCGCGCAGAAGAAAGTGCTGATCGCCGGTATGCGTTACGCCGGTGAAATGAAGAAAGCCATGTTCTCCGTGCAGAACTTCCTGCTGCCGGCCGCTGACGTGCTGCCAATGCACTGCGCTGCCAACATCGGCGAAGAAGGCGACGTGACCCTGTTCTTCGGTCTGTCGGGCACCGGTAAAACCACCCTGTCCGCCGACGAGAGCCGTTACCTGATCGGTGACGACGAACACGGCTGGGGCGAAGGCGTTGTCTTCAACATCGAAGGCGGCTGCTATGCCAAGTGCATCGACCTGTCCGAGAAGAACGAGCCGGTCATCTGGAAAGCCATCAAGCACGGCGCAGTCCTGGAAAACGTGGTCATCGACGACGCCAAGCACGCTGACTACGCCGATGTCAGCCTGACCCAGAACAGCCGCGCGGCCTACCCGCTGGAGCACGTTGCCAAGCGTTCCGAGAAGAACCTGGGCGGCGAGCCAAACGCGGTGATCTTCCTGACCTGCGACCTGACCGGCGTGTTGCCGCCAGTGTCGATCCTCAACGAAGAACAAGCGGCCTATCACTTCCTGTCCGGCTACACCGCGCTGGTGGGCTCGACTGAAATGGGTTCGGGCAGCGGCATCAAGTCGACCTTCTCCACCTGCTTTGGCGCACCGTTCTTCCCGCGTCCGGCTGGCGAATACGCTGAACTACTGATCAAGCGCATCCGCGGCTTCGGCTCCAAGGTCTACCTGGTCAACACCGGCTGGACCGGCGGTGGCTACGGCGTCGGCAAACGCTTCAACATCCCGACCACCCGTGCGGTGATCGCAGCGATCCAGAGCGGCGCGCTGATCGGTGCTGCCACCGAGCACCTGGACACCATCAACCTCGACGTGCCACTGGCCGTACCGGGCGTTGAAACCAACCTGCTCAACCCACGCAACACCTGGGCTGACAAGGCTGCGTACGACGAAGCTGCCAAGGCGCTGGCCGGTCTGTTCATCGAGAACTTCAAGAAGTTCGAAGTGAGCGACGCGATTAAGGCTGCGGGTCCTAAGTTGTAAAATTGGTTGCAGTAATGAGAAAGCCGCCTCTAGGGGCGGCTTTTTTGTGGGTGACGGTTTAGCTGTCGTTATCGGCTTGACTGCCATTATTCCCGCAGAATTTGGGGTAAACGGCCAGAATAATGCCACTTAAGGGAGGAGTGGCCCGCCAATACAGTTCTCGAAGATATCTTCAAGTCCACGATAGTCACATGCAACCGCATCAACATTTGCCGAAATCCAAGCGTCTTCCTTGATCAGCCACCAATCAACCGTAAAGCCCGCATTGATGATGATCTGCTCAAAAAGGATGCGCTGAGCACGCCCGTTACCTTCGCGAAAAGGATGAATGACATTCAAGTCGCCATAGGTTTCGGCGATAGCCACGACGAGCTCTTCTTTGTTCAGCCCCACGAACCATGCATCACGTTCCATGGCGCGAAATATTTTCTCTGCCTCTGGGAGAATTCTTTCTGCGGTGCAGAAAAAGGTATCCCCCTTCTGAATGTTGACTGTTCGCGGCTGCCCGGCCCAGTCGTAGACATCGCAAAACAGAGTTCTATGGATATGTTGAAAAAGGGTTAGATCATATGGAGGGGGAAGAAGAGGAAATCGACTGATAGCGATCTCTGATAGTTCTCGCTCTGCTTTGTGCAGTTCTTCTTCACAGCGAATATTGAGCAAGTTACGCAGGACATCACTTCCAGGGTAGCAGTAGGGGTCTTGCCCGACCCCGTACTTGTCCACCATTAGCGTGTGTTCTGACGGTATTTTTCGATGACTGATTCCCGTGATGGAAGCGGTCTTTCAGCATCGCTACGATTGGTATCGAACCCTTCTAGACGCAGGCTCGCCAAGTAGTTAGACCGACGTACTTTTTCGTAATAAGCCTGCTTTTGCTGGAACGTCAATTTGCTCATGGCATGGGCCTCTTGGTGCAGGATTACAGTGTAGCGCAATCGTGTGGACGGATTGGTTGGGATTTTCGATGCTTGCACGAGTGTCGCTCATCTGTCTCAGGTTAGGCGTGAGAGCGACCGGAAGACTGTCAGCCTCAGAGCGGTGCTTTCCAGCCGAGCATCTGCTGCTGCGCGACCTGCAGCAGGTCACAGCCATCCTGCGTCAGCAGATAGAGGGCGTGGGTGATATGGGGGATGTCTTCGACGTCGGCTTGTTTGAAGCTGAGGCAGTAGAGGGATTTCAGCAGGTCGCTGGAGGCACGCAGGCGCTGGACGGCGCATTCGAGGATGTCTTGCGGGTTGGCCTCTGTGTCGATGATCAGGGGCTTGGTGTCGGTGAGGTTGGATTCGAGTGAGCGGTAGCGATCGAGGGGAAGCGGGGTCCATGCTTTCATAGTGTGTATTCCAAATGTCGTGAGGATTCATCCCACCGTGACCAAGCGATGGGAGGCGAACTGTGTTCGGGTTGGTCAACCGAAGGAACACACAAGTCCGGCACGCTCAAAGGCGTCCCAAACACAGCCACCATTAAGCGTGCAGACATTTGAATTGCCGGCAGCATACAACGGACGCATTTATGTGTCCCACCGGGTGACCAAGCCCGAGCCGCTGATTTGCCAGCGACATTCACGACTATAGATTTGTGCCCTCAAGCCGCGATAGGCGACAAAGAGTCTTGGCGTGTAGGAACGGGATGAAGATCTCATCGGACGTTCCTACCGATCTTTCTTCGTTTTTCAACGTAAATGCTGATACGCCGAAATATCCAGCAAGCTGGTTGCCAGGCCGGTCGCCGGGTTGTAGATCTCGCCCTTCACGCTGGTGAACGGTACACCTTTGCTGCCCAGCGAAACGTAGCGCTCGCCTTGGTCCAGCTCGGTGAAGTAGGTGTAGGAATGTTTGTGCATCAGTGTGTATTTGGCTTCGTCGCGTGCGATGCCGTTGGTGAGGTTTTCCAGATCGGCCTGGGTCAGATTCAACGTTTTTTGCAGTTGCACGCCCCAGCGTTTGAGGCAGGTTTCGGCGAGGTGGCGCACGATGCGTCCGGGCTCGGACAGCGCTTTCAGATCACTGGCGCCGGTCGGGACGCCGCCGCTGCTGGTGGCATTGCCGGCCATGGTGGCGTGGCGGCCAGCCATAGGATAGATGTAGGTTTTAGTGCCGGTAGCGGTCTGTGGGATGACGCAGCTGAAACCTTTGGAGCGTTCGTCACGAGCATAGAACGCTACATACTCTTTGACATTGCCCGCGAGTTTGACGCGCTCTTCCTGAAAGTTACCAATGCCTGGCACGGGATCAAGCGCAAAGATATTGACCGGGATGTTTTTCAGCAGACTGTCCTTGAACATTGCATTGGCCAACATATGGCAACTGATGCCGCCCCGGCTCCAACCGACGAGATTGACTTGAGTCGGAATAACACCATCCTTGCGGTGGGTTTTGATGATTCCTTCCTGTAATTGCTGCTGGGTAATGCTGCGATTACCGTAATTATATTTGCGCCAGAACCAGGAACCCTCGACTTTTACATCTTCGATAGGAATGCCGGCAGCTTTCAGGCGATTGTATTCGGCTTCAGTCAGTTGCTCGCGTTGCCAGTCGCACTTGCCCTTGATGATATTGAGCGCATGCAACACGTTTTCTTCCCAGCCCTTGCCGAACAAGGTGCCGCTCATGCCGTATTCCTTGGTCTTGGTGAATAGATCGTCGGCCTGCAGGTTGCCGCTGCCGGGGCCATCGACCACGATCCACTCGGCAAACTCGTAACCCGTATGATTGGCAGCCAAGGTGGAAATCAGTTCACCGTTCCAGAAGTTTTCGTGGGTGACGTCGAATTTATTGGAACCAGTTCCGCAAAAAAATATAGTTAAAACAGTCATTGTGTTGCTCTCGGTTAAAGTAAGAGCCAACAACTTAGGTCTTTTCTAGCTGTTTATTAAAGCCTTCTGTTGTTTCTGGATTTTAGTTGTTTTCAGTGTCGGTCTGGTTGTTGGGGTTTGTGTTTTGCTACTTCGAGCAAGTCACAGCCATCCTGCACTAATAAATAAAGAGCATTGACGATGTTAGGTATATCTTTCACGTCGGCCTGTTTGAAACATAAACAGTAAAGGGTTTCCAGCAGATCGCTGGCGGCACGCAGTCGCTGGTCAGCGGCATCAAGCAGATCGCGATGGCTGGACTGAGTGTCGATGACCAATACGGGATTTTCGTTGTAGCAAGTCTTCAAAGGGCGATAGCGGGTAATCATGGTGAGGCTTGTCCTTTACAAAGGCACTCGGGCGGGGCTGATTCAGTGGTCAGTCGCGCCGGCCACTATAGAAGTGCGTGGCGAGCACTCACAAGAGCGCCGCAATGGACGCCGTTCGTAGGGGATTTTCCGAGGGCCGGGCATATGCCCTACAAGGTTTTGCGGTTTTTTCGGGGTGAAACCCCTAGCGCAGAAATTTCCCACAGGATTCACAGGCGTTTCTTGGCAGATCTATGTATGGTGCGCGCCAGAATCTGTAGGACGTTTCCAAACGTCCGATACGCGCTTAAAGGGAATTGAGTATGCAGTGGCTACGTATGGCCTCGATTTTATTGCTGTGGGCCAGTGGTTGCCGTTTGGCCATGGCGTCTGATGCCGGCAACGGCTGGATGTTTGCCGACCTCGAACGCACCGGTTGGCCCGATGCGCTCTCCAGCCAGACTGGCATCGATACCGCCTCGCGCGCCGAGGTGTTGATGTTCGGCAGGGCCTTGCTCGCCAGTGAAGCGCTGGACGAGGCAGGGCTGGAGCAGCGACTGGGTGTGCCGCATGTGCAGCTCAAGTCGGTCAGGCAGGTGCGTGACGGTCTGTGGGATCGTTTGCTGAGCACCTATCGCAACGCCAGCGTTGACTGTGACGGGCAGCCGTTCTGCCCGCGCGTGCGCAGTGTTGCGGAACTGCGGCAATTGGCGGCGGCCTTCACCGGTGACATCAGCCCGGCTCATGCGTTGTGGGCGAGCAAGAGCCAGGGCGTGCATGAGCAGGTGTTGAACGAGCAACTGCGAGTGGCGGTTTTGCGGCCCTGAACAGGTAAATTTGTATCGCTGTTTTGTGCCCCTTCGCGAGCAGGCTCGCTCCTGCAGTGGACCGAGTTGTCTGCGCTATTGGCTGTATCATCCCGTATTGAATTGACCCCGGCCTTTTCTCGACTCGCTGCGATCGCCCGCTAGGCTGTTGGCATCACAGCGGTCAACGGAGTGACAGCGCATGCACAACACCCTGGAACAGGTTTTCGGTTATCCACAGTTTCGACCCGGGCAGGAAGCCGCGATCAGCGCGGTACTGGCCGGGCGCTCGGCGGCAGCGATTTTCCCCACCGGGTCTGGCAAGTCGCTGTGCTATCAAGTACCGGCACTGTTGCTGCCACATCTGACCCTGGTGGTCTCGCCACTGTTGGCGTTGATGCAGGATCAACTGGCATTCCTCAAGCGTCACGGCATCAGTGCCGGCAGCATCGATTCGGCACAAAGCCGCGATGACGCCAATGATGTGATGGCCCGCGCCCGTTCGGGTGAATTGAAGATCCTGATGATCTCGGTGGAGCGCCTGAAGAACGAGCGTTTTCGCAATTTTTTGCAGCAGGTGCCGATCTCGCTGCTGGTGATTGACGAGGCGCACTGCATCTCGGAATGGGGCCACAACTTCCGCCCCGACTACCTGAAGCTGCCGGACTACCAGCGTCAGTTCAATATCCCGCAAACGCTGCTGCTGACCGCCACGGCGACGCCGAAGGTCATCGCCGACATGCAGACCAAATTCGCCATCGCCGAAGCGGATGTTGTGACCACCGGTTTCTATCGCCCAAACCTCAATCTGCTGGTGGAACCGGTGCGTGGCCAGGACAAGCGCCGGCGGCTGGTGGAGTGGATGAGCGAGCGCGCGAGCCAGCCGAGCATCGTCTACGTCACGCTGCAGAAAACCGCCGAGCACATCGCCGAACATCTGGGGCGCAACGGCATACAGGCCGAGGCCTATCACGCCGGGTTGCCCAACGATCAGCGCGAGGCGATCCAGAAGCGCTTCATGGCCGGACAGTCCAATTGCATTGTCGCGACCATTGCCTTTGGTATGGGCATCGATAAAAGTGACATCCGCAACGTGGTGCATTTCGACCTGCCGAAATCCATCGAGAACTACAGTCAGGAAATCGGTCGCGCCGGACGGGACGGACAGCCGTCGGATTGCCTGGTGCTGGCCAACCGCGACAGCCTCAACGTGCTGGAAAATTTCGTCTACGGCGATACCCCGGAGCGCGAGGGGATACGTTGTGTGCTGGAGGAAATGCAGGCTGCCGCAGCTGAAGGACAGTGGGAGTTTCTGCTCGGGCCGTTGGCGGATCAGAGCAACATTCGCACGCTGCCGCTGAAGACGTTGTTGGTGCAAATGGAGCTGCGCGGCCTGATTGCTCCGCGCTATGCCTATTACGCCGAGTACCGTTTCAAATACCTGCTGGAGCCGGAAGCGTTGCTTGAGCGTTTCGAGGGAGAGCGCAGGGAGTTTGTCGCGGCCATCATTCACACCTCCAGCCGCGCACGTACCTGGGCCACGGTGAATTTCGAGGCGATGTACACGCAGTATTCGGCTGAGCGCAATCGGGTGGTGACGGCGCTGGATTATTTTCAGGAGAAGGGCTGGGTCGAGCTTGAGAGCAAGCAGATGACCGAGGTCTACAACGTGCTGCACAGCGATTTCGACAGCGCTGTGCTGAGTGCCGAGTTGCACGAGTACTTCACCCGGCATGAACAGACTGAAGTCGCGCGGATTCACGCCATGCTCGAACTGTTCGCCACTGAGCGCTGCCTGGGTTATCGCCTGGCCGAGTACTTCGGCGACCACAATGCGCCCGAGCACTGCGGGCACTGTTCGGTGTGCCACGGTGATGTCGCGCGGCTTCCGGCACCTCCCGAGTTGCCAGCGCTTGTGGATAAGAACTTCGCGGCGTCGTGCGGTGATTTTATCCACAGGCACGAACAGCACACCGGCCATGTGCCGACGGCGGAGCGCCTGACGCGTTTTCTGTGCGGGATCAGCGTGCCGCTGTTTACCAAGTTGAAGGCGCGGACGATCTCGGGGTATGCGGCGCTGGAGCAATATCCGTACGCGGAAGTCCGCAGTTGGGCTGACAATCATCTGCTCGAGTAAATACAAACCCTGTGGGAGCGTGTGATGCCATGGCGGCCTGTATCCATGCGCTGAATGTCGCTCATCACGGTAATAAACTTCAAAAACGCCCGGTGCCTGACTATGGTGAAGGCTGTCTTCGGATCGCCAACAAGAGAACAACATGAGCCAGACATCCTTCGATATTCAGCAAGCTGCCGTGATCGGCGCGGGCACCATGGGCCGCGGTATTGTCATGTGCCTGGCCAATGCCGGCATCGCCGTGCAGTGGGTCGATAACAATCCACAGATGCTCGAACAGGCGCTGGGCACCGTGGCGCAGACTTATGCACACAACGTGCGCCAGGGCCGGATCGATCAGGTCGAAGCGGATGCACGTCTTGCCCGCATCAGCGCGGCGGCGGATTACCCGGCAATCCGTAATGTCGATCTGGTGATCGAAGCGGTGTACGAAAACCTCGCGCTCAAGCAGAAGATCTTTCGCGAACTGGATGGCCTGCTCAAGCCTGAGGCGTTGTTGGCGAGCAACACCTCGGCACTGGATATTGATGCGATTGCCGCTGCAACAAAACGTCCATCGCAAGTGCTCGGCCTGCATTTCTTCAGCCCCGCGCACATCATGAAACTGCTGGAAATCGTTCGCGGGGCGCAGACTTCACCGGCGGTATTGGAAGCCGCACTGACTCTGGGCAAGCGCATGGGCAAGGTCAGTGTGGTGTCGGGCAACTGCCACGGTTTTATCGGCAATCGCATGTTGCATCCGTATGTACTGGAGGCGCGCAAGATGCTGCTCGAGGGCGCTTATCCACAGCAGGTCGATACGGTTTTGCAGGGCTTCGGTTTCGCCATGGGACCGTTCCGCATGTATGACGTCGTGGGCATTGATCTGGAATGGCGCGCGCGCGAATTGGCCGGCAAGGGGCAGGATGCGCCAGAGGTTCAGGTCGACAACCGCTTGTGCGAGATGGGCCGATTCGGGCAGAAATCCGGCAACGGTTACTACCACTACGAGCCGGGCAGTCGTCAGGCAGAGCATGATCCCGAGGTCGATGCGCTGATATTGAGCGTCAGCGAAGGCCTCGGCTTTCAGCGCCGGGAGATTGGGTCCGAGGAAATCCTCGAGCGGTGTCTTCTGGCTCTGGTCAACGAGGGCGCGAAAATTCTGCAGGAAGGCATTGCCGAATCGGCGCATGACATCGATCAGGTGTACCTCAATGGCTACGGCTTCCCGGCGGACAGAGGCGGCCCGATGGCCTGGGCGGACGATCAGGGGCTGGCGGACATTCACAAGCGCTTGCTGGCGCTGGAGACGCGACAGGGCGATCAATGGCGGCCGGCCCCACTGATTGGCGAGCTGGCGGCGCGAGGCAAAGGTTTTTACCTTTAGACTGGACAGATAACTCAAGGAGTCGATACCGATGTCCAGCACCATGGCGCAACGCGCCGATTACCCGCATTTCCAGCCGATCACCACCCGCTGGCACGACAACGATGCTTATGGCCACATCAACAACGTCACCTACTACAGCTTTTTCGATACTGCCGTGAACACTTACCTGATTCAGGTCGGTGGCCTGGATATCCACGACGGCGAGGTAGTGGGTTTTGTCGTGAGTTCATCTTGCGATTATTTCGCCTCGATCGCGTTCCCGGACCTGATCGAGATCGGTCTGCGGGTTGGCAAGCTGGGTAACAGTTCGGTGCAATATGAACTGGCGGTGTTCAAGGTCGGTGAAAGCGAGGCGTGTGCGGCGGGGCGTTTTGTCCATGTATTCGTGGACCGGACGAGCAATCAGCCGGTGCCGATTCCAGGTAGATTGCGTGACGCGCTGGAGCGTCTGGTGGTTTGAACCAGAGCAAAAAAAATCGCAGCCCTTGGGCTGCGATTTTTGCTTTCGCGCTTAACGCAACGGATTAGTCGCGATAGTAGCGGTGATGCTTGCGGTGGCCATAAGCGTGGCCACGGCCAGGGTGACGGTCGCGATAGTAGCGACGGTCGTCACGGCCGCGATCGTAATGACGACCCTCGTCATTGCTCTGGTTACCCATGTAGTTGCCCAGCGCGCCACCGGCTCCGCCACCTGCTGCGGCACCGATCAGGCTGCCGGTGGTACCGCCCATGCTGCGGCCGACCACGTTACCGCCGGCTGCGCCCAACGCACCGCCAATGGCCGCTTCGCCACGGCTGTGTTTGTTGGCGCCGACCGCGCTACCACCCGCGCCGCCCAGGGCTGCGCCAATGGTTGAACCTGTGCTGCCGCCTAAAGACTGACCGACGACCGAGCCAAGAACCCCGCCCAATGCGCCGCCCACACCTGCTTCGGTGGTGCCTCCGGCAGAAGCGAAGCCACTGACCAGGCCAAGGGACAACAAGAGAATCGAGGAGAACTTCATAGAGGAGCCTCAAAGGGATGACGGCGCCGATCCTGAGGCTGTGTAACAAGGCTGACAATCGAAATCCGACGAATAACACGACTTGTATACAATTATGCAAGTTGCTGTTTTGTATGCGGAACTTAAGCGATTTTCGCCGGTCTTTAGCTACTTCGGACAGGCCGCTTTTGTGAAAAAGCGGCCTTTTTTGTGGGCGTTGGAAGGGTGCAGGGTACAAAGATTTTTGTTGAATGTGCCACCGCTTTCGCGAGCAAGCCCGCTCCCACATTTGAAATGCATTCCAATGTGGGAGCGGGCTTGCTCGCGAAGGGGTCAGTCCAGGCAACGCTTTACGCAGATTTGGCCATGATCAACCCAGTCTCACTCGCCGCCTCCAGCCGGATCGCAATGAACTTCGATGTCGGCGTATGGCTGCCATCCCCGGTGCTTTCCAGCGGCACCAGCGGATTCACTTCCGGGTAATAAGCCGCCGCTTGCCCCGCAGGAATATCAAACGCCAGCAAGGTAAAGCCCTTCACCCGACGCTCACGGCCATCGTCCCAGATCGACACGATGTCGGCCTTCTGCCCCGGGCGGAAGCCCAGACGAATGATGTCGGCCTCGTTGGCGAACAGCACATCGCGCTGACCCTTGACCCCACGATAGCGGTCGTCGAGGCCATAGATCGTGGTGTTGTACTGGTCGTGGGAGCGCATCGATTGCAGGATCAGATCCGGCAGTTGCCCGGTGGCGCGGGTACGCTCGTGCACCAGATCCTTGGGCAGCATGTTCGCGCGGAAATTGGCCCGGCCCGACGGGGTGTTCCACTTGCGTGCACCGGCACTGTTGCCGAGGTAGAAACCGCCCGGGTTCTTGACCTTCTCGTTGAAGTCCTTGAAGCCCGGAATGGTATCGGCGATCAGGTCGCGGATGCGCCGGTAATCGGCCACCAGCCAGTTCCAGTCCACCGGTTTGCTGCCCAGCGTGGCGGCGGCGATGCCGGCGATGATCGCCGGTTCCGAGCGCATCTGGTTCGACAGCGGCTGCAACTGGCCGTTGGACGCGTGAACCATGCTGAACGAGTCCTCCACGGTGACCGCTTGCGGGCCTTCGGCCTGGATATCGATATCGGTTCGACCCAGGCACGGCAGGATCAGTGCGTCTTTACCGTGGGCCAGATGGCTGCGGTTGAGCTTGGTGCTGATCTGCACAGTCAGGTCGCAATTGCTCAGCGCCGCGAAGGTACGCGGGCTGTCCGGCGTGGCCTGAGCAAAGTTGCCGCCCAGACCGATGAAAACCTTGGCGCGGCCCTCGGCCATGGCGTGGATCGCCTCGACCACGTTGTGCCCGTTGTCACGCGGCACCTTGAACTGGAAGCGCCGCTCAAGTGAATCGAGGAACGCCACCGGTGGACGCTCGTTGATGCCCATGGTGCGGTCGCCCTGCACGTTGCTGTGACCGCGCACTGGACACAGGCCGGCGCCGGGTTTGCCGACGTTGCCGCGCAGCAACATCAGGTTGGCGATTTCCTGGATAGTCGGCACCGAATGGCGATGCTGAGTGATACCCATCGCCCAGCACATGATGACGTTCTTGCCTTTGGCGTACATGCGCGCCGCTTGCTCGATCTCCACCAGAGACAGGCCGGACTGCGCGACGATCTGCTCCCACGGCGTGTCATCGACCACGCCGAGATACTCCAGCACGTTGGCGCTGTGCGCATTGAGGAAGTCATGATCGAACACTGCCGGCGTGCCGGCCTTCTGCGCATCGCGCTCCCACTGTAAGAGGAACTTGGCCATGCCGCGCAGCACCGCCATGTCGCCGCCCAGTGCCGGACGGAAGTACGCGGTGTTGGTCGGCTTGTCGCCGTTGGTGAGCATTTCGATCGGGTGCTGCGGGTGCTGGAAACGTTCCAGGCCACGTTCTTTCAGCGGGTTGATGCACACTACTTGCGCGCCGCGCTTCACCGCTTCACGCAGGGGTTCGAGCATCCGGGGATGGTTGGTGCCGGGGTTCTGGCCCCAGACGAAAATCGCGTCGGCGTGTTCGAAGTCGTCGAAAGTCACGGTGCCTTTGCCGACGCCAACGCTCTGCGCCAACGCCACACCGCTGGCCTCGTGGCACATGTTCGAGCAGTCCGGGAAGTTGTTGGTGCCGTAGGCGCGCACGAACAGCTGATACAGGTACGCCGCTTCGTTGCTGGCACGGCCCGAAGTGTAGAACTCGGCCTGGTCCGGGCTCGACAGCGCTTGCAGGTGTTTGCCGATCATTGCAAAGGCATCGTCCCAGGCGATGGGTTTGTAGCGGTCGGTCTCGGCGTCGTAGACCATCGGCTCGGTCAGGCGGCCCTGGTATTCAAGCCAGTAGTCGCTCTGCTCCAGCAACGACGTGACGCTGTGTTTGGCGAAGAACTTGCTGTCCACCCGACGCTTGGTCGCTTCCCAGTTCACCGCTTTGGCGCCGTTCTCGCAGAACTTGACCATGCCGCTTTCCGGCGAATCGCCCCAGGCGCAGCCCGGGCAGTCGAAGCCGCCGTTCTGGTTGGTCTTGAGCATCATGCGCAGGTTTTTCAGCGCGTTGTCGCTGGTCAACCAGGCTTGGGCCACGCTGATCAGCGCACCCCAGCCGCCGGCTGCACCTTTGTAAGGTTTGTAGCGCGGGACAGGTTTCTGGTCGGCTTGATGATGTTGGCTCACGCTTGATTCTCCATCGCTGGGCTGTAGACCCGCGGCGCATTCTTCTGCGGCAGGTGGATGAGATTGAGGTTGTGGCGACGGGCCCATTGCACGGCAAGGCCCGTGGGCGCGGACAGGCTGACCAGAGTCTGGATGCCGGCGCGTAAAACTTTCTGGATCAATTCGAGACTGCAACGGCTGGTGACAATCGCCAGGCCGCCTTCTGTGGAAATCTTCTGGCGGATCAGCCCGCCAATCAGTTTGTCGAGGGCGTTGTGCCGGCCGATGTCTTCACGGCCCAGCAGCAATTCACCGCTGGCGTTCATGAACACCGCCGCGTGTACCGCGCCGCAGTGCTGACCGAGCGGCTGGAACGCGCCGATGCGCTGGCGCAGGCCGTCGAGCCAGGCAGCGGGCGGCAACGGTGCGCCGGGCAACACTTTGAGGTCAGGCAAGGCCTGTTCCACCGCCTCGACGCCGCACAGCCCGCAACCGCTGGTGCCGGCCAGTTGTCGGCGCTGTTGCTTGAGGTTCCAGAACGCGCGGTTGGCGATGGTCACCTGCGCGTATTGCGCCGAGCCCGCGCCGGTCAGTTGCAGGTCATAAATGTCGCTGGCGTCTTCGATGATGCCGCTGCCGAGGCTGAAACCGACGATGAAATCTTCCAGATCCGTCGGCGTCACCAGCATCACCGCCTGACTGATGCCGTTGTAGGCGATCGCCAACGCAACTTCCTCGGCGAGCGCGGTGCTGGCCGATTCCACAAGGGGCAGATCGCTATAGCTGTAGGTCTGGCTGGCGGCGGGCGCGGGCGTTTCGAGTGCAGGCGCCGCGCAAGTTGGGCGCTTGGCGTTCATGGCATCACCGACGGATTGATCAACGCTAAGACTAGGCGCGGCAACTTGTCGCGTCTAATCGGTACTGTCGATCTATTGATAGATGGCGTCGATCAAGCGGCTGCCGGGTCATTGGTCGGCCCGGAACCGGGTTGGTCTGGTGTGGTCTAGGCTTGGACGTCTGGAATCCCAATCAAGGAGTGTGCGCTATGAGTCTGTTGAGCTTTGTGAAAGAAGCCGGTGAAAAGCTGATCGACCTGCTGACCCCGGGTAATGCCAATGCCAGCGAACAGTTGAAGGAACATATCAGCAAGGTCGGGTTGGGCAACCCGAATGTTCAGGCAACCGTGGACGGCGACAAGGTGACGGTCACCGGTGAAGTTGCAAGTCAGGAGGAGAAGGAAAAAATTCTGCTGGCGGTGGGTAACATCGAAGGCGTGGGCAGTGTTGATGATCAGATCACCGTGACCGGGCCGGTTGTGGCTGCCGCACGTTTTGTCGTGGTGAAAAAAGGCGACACCCTCAGTGCGATTTCCCTCGCGGTGTATGGCAACGCCAATCAGTACAACAAGATCTTTGAGGCCAACAAACCAATGCTCAAGGATGTAAACAAAATCTACCCGGGCCAAACCCTGCGTATCCCTGAGTAACTCACAACCCCTGTAGGAGCTGCCGAAGGCTGCGATCTTTTGATCTTGTTTTTTAAACAATCAAAGTCAAGAGATCGCAGCCTTCGGCAGCTCCTACAGGAAATCAGAGACCCCGCATCAAATCGCGGTAGTCTTCAACCGCCGCAAACTCAGCCGTGTCCTTCGGCCCCTTGCGGCTATCCGGCTCTTTCACCGCCAACAAATGCGTCACACCAAATTCCCGCGCACTACGCAGAATCGGCAACGTATCGTCGATGAACAGACTGCGTGCCGGATCAAAATCGATATCCGCCTGCAAGGCATCCCAGAACTGCGGACTCTCTTTGGGGAAACCGTAATCGTGCGAGCTGATCAGCCGTTCGAAATACGGCGCCAGTTCGATCCGCTCCAGTTTCAGTGAGAGCGAATCGCGGTGGGCGTTGGTGATCATGATCACCCGTTTGCCGGCTTTTTTGATCGCCTGCAGAAAGGTGTCGGCATCCGGGCGCAGCGCGATCAGGTGCGCGGTTTCCAGTTTCAGCTCGCGCACCGAGAGCTTCAGTTCGGCACTCCAGAAATCCAGGCAGTACCACTGCAGTTGCCCGGCATGGCGCTCGAACAGCGGCTGCAACTCCATGTCGGCCATGGCCCGGCTCACCCCGTGCAGTTCGGCGTAGCGTTGCGGCAGGTGTTCCAGCCAGAAATGGTTGTCGAAGTGCAGATCCAGCAACGTACCGTCCATGTCCAGCAGGACGGTATCGATGTCAGACCACGGTAAAGAAGGCATGGCAACGTCTCGAGCGGTAGAAAGATATCCGACACAAACAATCGGGAAAGCCGCGTTATAGTAGCGCGTTCACGCCAAGGAGCTTTGCATGCGCCAGAAACCCACTGTACTCGCCCGCGAGATTGTCGCCACCAGTCGTCTGTTTTGCGTCGAAGAACTGAAGCTGCGTTTTTCCAATGGCGTGGAGCGCACCTACGAGCGTCTGGTCGGCAAAGGCGCGGGTTATGGCGCGGTGATGATTGTGGCGATGTTCGACAGCGAACACGCGGTGCTGGTCGAGGAATACTGCGGCGGCACCGACGAATACGAACTGTCCCTGCCCAAAGGCCTGATCGAGCCGGGCGAGGATGTACTGGCAGCGGCCGAGCGCGAGCTCAAGGAAGAGGCCGGTTTCGGTGCGCGCCAACTGGAGCATCTGACCGAGTTGTCGCTGTCGCCCGGTTACATGAGCCAAAAGATCCAGGTGGTGCTGGCCACCGATTTGTACGAGGAGCGTCTGGAGGGCGACGAGCCGGAGCCGATGCGCGTCGACAAGGTCAACCTGCGTGAACTGGCGGCGCTGGCGCAAAACCCGCAATTTACCGAAGGCCGTGCCCTGGCGGCGCTGTATCTGGCGCGTGATCTGCTGACGCAGCGCGGGTTCTTTCAGTCATGAGTGAGATGTCGATGAAGTTTTCCCATCCGTTGATGGCGCCGGTGGTTGAGTTGGCGTTGCAGGCTGGCGAGGCGATTCTGCCGTTCTGGCGCTCTGGCGTGGAGGTCACCGCCAAGTCCGATGATTCACCGGTGACCGCAGCGGACATGGCCGCGCACCATGTCATCGTCGCCGGGCTGACCGCGCTGGACTCCAGTATTCCGATTCTGTCCGAGGAAGACGCCAACATTCCGCAGAGCGTGCGCGCCGGGTGGCAGCGCTGGTGGCTGGTGGATCCGCTGGATGGCACCAAGGAGTTCATCAGCGGCAGTGAAGAATTTACCGTGAACATCGCCCTGATCGAAAACGGGCGGGTGGTGTTTGGCGTGGTGACGATGCCGACCAATGGCCGGTTCTATGTCGGCGGAGCCGGTCTCGGCGCGTGGCGTTGGGACAAAGGTGGTTCGCCGGTGGCGATTGAGGTGCGTGAGGTGCTCGCGCCCAGTGAAGCGTTCACCGTGGTGGCGAGCCGTCGGCACTCGAGTCCGGAGCAAGAGCGGCTGCTTGCCGGTCTGAGCGCCAGCCTGGGCGAGTTGCAACTGGCAAACATCGGCAGTTCGTTGAAGTTTTGTCTGTTGGCTGAAGGGGCGGCGGATTGTTATCCGCGATTGGCGCCAACTTCGCAGTGGGACACCGCGGCGGCGCAGGGCGTGCTCGAAGGTGCTGGCGGCGAAGTGTTGGATCTGCAGGGCGAAGCGTTCTGTTATCCGGCGCGGGAATCGCTGCTCAATGAGTTCTTTCTGGCGTTGCCGGCGAAGGCGGCGTGGCGTTCAAGACTGTTGGAGCTGGCTCGGGGGTAAGTGGGTGGATTCTCGATTCCCCTCACCCCAGCCCTCTCCCGGAGGGAGAGGAGGCCGATTGGGGGATGCTGGTGAGGTTCACCGACTTGAGCCAGTTCTACTGAATCCATAATCGCTGCCGATCTTTCAGGTCGATGCCTGACGCAAGACGCCTCGGTCAGTCCCTTCTCCCTCCGGGAGAGGGTTAGGGTGAGGGGCTGTTGACGTTCAGCGGTGCAGAACGTATTGCCCGCTGAACGTCACTGCATTCTCATCGCTGCCGGCGTTGACGATCCGCGTGTTGAGCGTCAATCGTGCCCGCCCATAACGCTGATACATCGCCAGAAACTTCTTCCAGACCGCCGCTTCCGGTGGCGGACAAATCGCCGTGGCATCACCGGTCACGGGCAGTGGATAGCTGATCTGTCCTTCCTGAATCACGATGTGCCCGTCTTCGATGCCTTCTTCTTTCAGGCGCAGATGCAGCCAGCCCCAACCCGCCAGCACCGCGCCGCAGTAGAGACTGCCGCCGAACATGGTGCTTTTGTGATTGACGTTCGGCTCCAGCGGCAGGTGCAGGCTCAACTGCTGCTCGTGCCAGGCGAGGACCTTGAGGCCCATCTCGCGGGTCAGGGGAATGTCGTGATGCAGCACCGATTCCAGATAGTGACTGTCGCGGCTCATTCGGCTTCGTCTCCATGGGCGTTACTGTCGGCGAAATTCAAGCCGTGCTTGCGCAGTTTGTCGTGCAGGGTCTTGCGCGGAATACCCAGGGCTTCGGCGAGGCTGCGCACCGAACTGTGCGAGCGCGCCAGCTCGGCGGCAATCAACGACTTCTCGAAGTTTTCCACTTGCTCGCTCAGGCCACCACTGATGACTTCCACGCTGGTGCCGCCGCCTTCGTTTCCACTGTTATCCAGCGCCAGTTCCAGACCGAGGGCGAAGCGCTCGGCAGCGTTCTGCAGTTCGCGCACATTGCCCGGCCAGGTGTGGCGCAACAGCAAGGCGCGTTGCGCCGGCTGCAGTTCATGCGGTGGCAAGCCATGTCGGGCGCTGGCTTCGTCGGCGTAATGCTGGAACAGCACCAGCGCATCTTCGCCGCGTTCGCGCAGTGGCGGAATGCGCAGCGGTGCGACGTTCAGGCGGTAATACAAGTCGGCGCGAAAACGCCCTTGATCGGCAGCCTGACGCAGGTCTTCCTTGGTCGCGGCGATGACGCGGATGTCCAGCGGGATCAACTGATTGCCACCCAGACGTTCGACCACGCGCTCTTGCAGCATGCGCAGCAGTTTCACTTGCACGTCCATGCTCATGCTTTCGATTTCATCGAGGAACAGCGTGCCGCCGTTGGCGAATTCGAACTTGCCGATCCGGCGTTTCTGCGCGCCGGTGAACGCGCCCGGCTCATGCCCGAACAGCTCGCTTTCGACCACCGATTCGGCCAGTGCCCCGGCGTTGATCGCCACGAACGGGCCGTTGCGCCGGCTCGACAAATCGTGCAGCGCACGGGCCACGACCTCTTTGCCAGCGCCGGTTTCACCGAGGATCAGCACGTCCGCCTTGGTCGCCGCCAGCGCGCCGATCTGCTCGCGCAGGCGCAGCATCGGCGCCGAGTGGCCGACCAGTCGCGCGCTCAGTTCGTTGCGATCGCTCAGGGCCAGACGCAAGCTGCGGTTGTCCAGTACCAGCCGGCGCAGGGCCAAGGCGCGGCGCACGCTGTCGAGCAGCGCGTCGCTGGCGAACGGTTTTTCCAGAAAGTCATAGGCGCCGGCACGCATCGCCTGCACCGCCAACGGCACGTCGCCGTGGCCGGTGATCAGCAGCACCGGCAGCTCCGGATCCTGAGCGTGCAATTCGCTTAATAGCTCCAGGCCGTCCATGCCCGGCATGCGGATGTCGCTGACCACCACGCCGGGCCAGTCACGCTCCAGTTGCCCGGCCAGACCTTTGGCTTCGGACAGCGGAAGGATTTTCAGCCCGGCCAGGTCCAGGGTCTGGCCGAGGGCCTGACGCAGGTGCGGATCGTCGTCGATCAACACCACCTGAATGCGATTGTCGATGGTCATGCACTTCGATCCTCGGACGGTTGCAGGCTGACCCCGGGCGCACCGGCGCGCAGCCGCAGGGTGATCAAGGCGCCACCTTGCTTGTGGTTGGCGAACGACAGTTCACCGCCGAAGGCGCGCATCAGGGTTTCACAGATGGCCAGCCCCAGGCCAAGGCCCTGAGTGCGGGTCTTGGTGGTGTAGAAGGGCTCGCTGGCGCGGCCGAGGGCTTCCATGCAAAAGCCCGGGCCGTTGTCGCGAATGTACAGATTGACGCCCTCGGCCGTGGACTCGGCACTCAGCCACAGTTTGCGCGGCGGGCCTTTTTCGGTCAGCGCATCGAGGGCGTTGGCGAGCAGGTTGCCGAGCACCTGACGCAGACGGGTTTCCCCGGCCTCGACCCACAGCGTAGCGGCGGGCAGGTCGCGGATCAGTTCGACCTCCATGCTGCGGCGTCGCTTGGCCAGCAACGCCAGCGCATCGTCCAGCGCCGGTTGCAGGGCCACGCTTTCCGGGGCATGGCGGTCGCGGCGGGCGAAGGCCCGCAGGTGGGCAATGATCGAGGCCATGCGCCCGGTCAGTTCGCTGATCAGTTTGAGGTTGCCGCGCGCATCGTCGGTGCGTTGATGATCGAGCAGCACCTCGGCGTTTTCCGCGTAACTGCGAATCGCCGCCAGCGGCTGGTTGAGTTCATGGCTGATGCTCGCCGACATCGTGCCCAGTGCCGAGAGTTTGCCGGCCTGGACCAGATCGTCCTGGGCACGCACCAGCTCCTGCTGAGCCTGTTCGCGCTCCAGCACTTCCTGCTTAAGGCGGCGGTTGAGGCCTTCCAGATCGCTGGTCCGCTCGGCCACCCGACCTTCCAGTTCACGACGGGCCTTGGCCTCGAAGGCGATACGTTCCAGGTAATGCCGACGGCGCTGCATCATCAGCCCCAGCAACAACATCACCACCAACAGTGTGGCACCGCCGATCGCCACCACGGTGCGCACCGGGCGGTCGATCAGCGTGCGCGGGGCAAGAATACTGACGCTCCAGCCGGTTTCGGCGATATCGACGGTTTGGGTCAGCCAGGCGCTGTCGCTGAGGTTCAGCGGGCGCGGCTCGCGGGTCGGATAGGGCAGGATGGCGGTGATCGCCGAGCGCTCGGTGTCGGTCAAGATACGGGTCGAGCGAAAGCGCCACTCCGGCCGCGAGGTGAGAATCACCACGCCGTTGTGGTCGGTCACCAACAGTTGTTCCGGGGTTTTGCCCCACAGGCTTTCGGTGTGGTCGAGATCGACTTTGATCACCAGCACGCCGATGATTTTTTCGCCGTTGCGCACCGCCGCGGCGAAGAAATAACCGCGTTTGGCCGAAGTAGTGCCGAGGCCGAAGAAACGGCCCAGACGCCCGGCCATGGCTTCGCTGAAATACGGACGGAAAGCGAAATTGCGCCCGACGAAACTGTCATGTTTGTCCCAGTTTGACGCCGCGAGAGTCTGGCCGCTGGTGTCCATCAGGTACATGACTTCGGCGCCGGTCTGTGCGGCGATGTTTTTCAGCAGGCGGTTGGCGTTGCCTTGGGTGACGCCGTCGTCCGGTGCCCCGAGCACGGCGCGCAGGGCCGGCAAATCGCCGAGGATTTGCGGCAATACTTCGTAGCGGTGGAGGGTGCCCAGCAGGTTGGCGACGTAAAGATCGAGGGTCTGGCGGTTTTGCCCGGCCAGTTCACTGCGGTAATAGCGCTCGGCCAGATGCTCCAGCGGCCACAGCAGCGGTGCCAGGCACAGCGCCAGCAGGGCGAGGCTGCGCCAGCGGGGTCTGCGGGGTAGAGATGGTTTCATGAGCCGGATGCGCCTGAGTGAACAGGCGCATTATGCCTAGGCTCAGGCGAAGACGTCAGCGTCCTTGAGCAGCGCACCGGCTTGATCCTTGGCCGACAGCTTCGGCGCTTCGTCCAGTTGCCAGTCGATGCCCAAGGCAGGGTCGTCCCAGCGAATGCTGCGTTCGGACGATGGATCGTAGTAGTTGGTGGTCTTGTAGAGGAATTCGGCGAACTCGCTCAGCACCACGAAACCATGGGCAAAGCCTTCCGGAACCCACAGTTGACGGTGGTTCTCGGCCGACAGGCGTACAGCAACCCACTTGCCGAAGTGCGGCGAGCTGCGACGGATGTCCACGGCTACATCGAGCACTTCGCCGGCGGTCACCCGAACCAGTTTGCCCTGGGTATTTTGCAGCTGGTAATGCAGGCCGCGCAGCACGCCTTTCTGCGAGCGCGAATGGTTGTCCTGAACGAACTGGGTGTCGAGCCCCGTCGCATCCTGGAACGCCTTGGCGTTGAAACTCTCGTAGAAGAAGCCGCGCTCGTCACCAAATACCTTGGGTTCGATGATCAGAACACCGGGCAGATCGGTGGTGATTACATTCATGAGGTTTTTCCAGATAGGGGTGAATGGCCGACATTCTTGCGCAAAGTGCCGGCGGATGCGAGCGCTTGAATATCTCCGGTCGGGGGTTGCGCATCCACTGCAGCAATGGCGATATAGGCACCTAATAAAATCTCAGGGGTCGTCCCATGCCGCTCGCCACGTTGATTCATCGCGCCAGTTTGCCCAGCCCGCAGGTTTCTGAAGCGCAGGCACGGCAGTGGTTGGCCGAGCATTACGGGCTCAGCGGCACGCTACAGGCGCTGGGCAGTCAGCAGGACCTGAATTATCGGGTCGACAGTGAGCGTGGGCGCTTTGTCCTGAAAATCTGCCGCGGCGATTATGCACTTGTTGAGTTGCAGGCTCAGCATGCAGGCCTCAAGTACCTTGCCGAGCACTCGTCGGTGCACGTGCCCAGAGTGATCCCGGCCAGTAATGGTGAGGATCTGCTGTCGCTGGAAACCGACGGCGAGCCGGTGCACGTGCGGTTGCTGGACTACATCGAAGGTCAGCCGCTGACCCATCTTGAGCATTTGGGCCATGACGTGGTGGCCGGATTCGGTCGGTTGTGTGGCGAGATGGACCTGGCCCTGGCCGGCTTCGATCACCCGGGCCTGCAGCGCACGCTGCAATGGGACGCCCGCCACGCCAGTGCGCTGATCAGCCATCTGCTGCCGGTGATTCAGGATGAGCGCCAGCGCGCCTTGATCGCGCAAGCCGCCGAACAGGCCGAACGTCGCTTGCAGCCGTTGCAGGACAAGCTGCCGGTGCAGGCGATCCACATGGACATCACCGACGATAACGCCGTCTGGCAACGCGATGCCAAGCGTCATTGGCAATTGCAGGGCGTGATCGACTTCGGTGATCTGGTGCGCACCTGGCGTGTCACTGATCTGTCGGTGACGTGCGCGGCGCTGCTGCACCATGCCGGCGGTGATCCGTTTGTGATTCTGCCGGCGGTGCAGGCCTATCACGCGGTCAATCCACTGCTACATGAAGAGTTGCTGGCGTTGTGGCCGTTGATCGTGGCGCGGGCGGCGGTGCTGGTGCTCAGTGGCGAGCAACAGGTCAGCATCGATCCGGGTAATATCTACAGCCGTGACAATCTTGGCCACGAATGGGAAATTTTCCACGTGGCCACTTCTGTACCCTTGGCGCTGATGGAAGCGGCGATCCTCACGTCTGTCGGCCAGTCTCTTCCAGCCATCGGCAGTGAAGGCTTCGCACCGCTGCTGCCGGAGTTGGTCGGGCGCGAATTTGCGCTGATCGACCTTGGCGTCCTGAGTCCGCATTTCGAGGCGGGCAACTGGGAGCAGGAGGGTATCGATCAACGACTGCTCACTGAAGCCGCGGCCGCGCATGGCCTGGCTGCCAGTCGTTACGGGCAATACCGCTTGTCGCAGACGCGAGTGGACAGCGCGGTCGAACCGGAGACGTTCCCGCTGCACGTTGAGTTGCACGTGCCGCAGGGTTCGGCGGTGGAAGCGCCGTTTGCCGGTGTGCTGCATCACGCGGCGGATGGTGTGTTGCAACTCGACGGACCGCAGCTCAGCGTGCGGCTGAGGGGCGTGAACGCCTCGCTGCACAGCGGCGCGGCGCTGGTCAAAGGTCAGGTGCTGGGTGCGGTCAGAGGCCCGTTGATTGTGCAGGTGAGCCGCGTTGCATCGCTGGATGCGCCGTTGTTCTGCAGCCCTTCGCGCGCTGCGGCGTGGCAGGCGTTGTGCCCGTCGCCGGCAGCACTGCTGGGGCTGTCCTGCGATGCCGAGCCGGAGCTGGACGCCAAAACCTTGCTCGAACGGCGCGACGCCAGTTTCGCCCGCACGCAAAAACATTATTACGTCGACCCGCCGCGCATCGAGCGTGGCTGGCGCAATCACCTGATCGACATGCAGGGCCGTTCCTATCTCGACATGCTCAACAACGTTGCAGTGCTCGGCCATGGTCATCCGCGCATGGCCCAAGTGGCGGCGCGACAGTGGTCGCTGCTCAACACCAACTCGCGCTTCAACTATGCAGCCGTGGCGCAGTTCTCCGAACGCTTGCTGAAGCTGGCGCCGGAAGGCATGGATCGGGTGTTTCTGGTCAACAGTGGCAGCGAGGCCAACGACCTGGCGATCCGTCTGGCGTGGGCCTACAGCGGCGGGCGCGACATGCTCAGCGTGCTGGAGGCTTATCACGGCTGGACGGTCGGGGCCGATGCGGTGTCGACCTCGGTTGCCGACAACCCGCGCGCGCTGGAAAGCCGCCCGGACTGGGTGCACCCGGTGACCGCGCCGAATACCTACCGTGGCGAGTTTCGCGGCCTCGATTCGGCGCCGGACTATGTGCGCAGCGTCGAAGCGCAACTGACGCATATCGCCGCGCAGGATCGCCAATTGGCCGGTTTCATCTGTGAACCGGTGTACGGCAACGCCGGCGGGATTTCCCTGCCGCCCGGTTATCTGAAGCAGGTTTACGCATTGGTGCGGGCCCAGGGCGGGGTGTGCATCGCCGACGAAGTCCAGGTCGGTTACGGGCGCATGGGTCACTTTTTCTGGGGCTTCGAAGAGCAGGGCGTGGTGCCGGACATCATCACCATGGCCAAGGGCATGGGCAACGGCCAGCCGCTCGGCGCCGTTATTACGCGTCGGGAAATCGCCGAGGCGCTGGAAGCTGAAGGCTATTTCTTCTCGTCGGCCGGCGGCAGTCCGGTGAGCTGCCAGGTCGGTATGGCGGTGCTGGATGTGATGGAAGAAGAAAAGCTTTGGGAAAACGCCCAGGTGGTTGGCGGGCATTTCAAGACGCGGCTGGAGGCGTTGATCAATAAACACCCGCTGGTGGGCGCGGTACATGGTTCCGGGTTCTATCTGGGGGTGGAGCTGATCCGCAACCGCGAGACGCTGGAGCCGGCCACCGAGGAGACCACGTTGTTGTGCGATCGCCTGCGCGAGCTGGGGATCTTCATGCAACCGACCGGGGATGACCTGAACATTCTCAAGATCAAACCGCCGATGGTCACCTCGCGGCGCAGCGTGGACTTCTTTGTCGACATGCTGGATCGGCTACTCGAAGAAGGTCTGTAAACGCTGCTTTTGTGGGAGCGGGCTTGCTCGCGAATACGGTTCTTCATTCAAAGTTGATATCGACGGATGTGCCGCCTTCGCGAGCAAGCCCGCTCCCACATGGGTTCAGTGCTAATTCGATTTGTATCGGTATTTAACTGTTTTTTTTAGACGAGCGTCATTTTAAAGCATTTAAAATACGATATTTATCGGTTATAAAGTCGCCATCGCTTTGCAAACCTTCGACGGTTCCCTGGAGTCCTGATCCGATGACCACTTTGAAAAGTACCCCGCGTGACGATGGCTTCTACATGCCGGCCGAGTGGGCGCCGCAGACCCAGACCTGGATGATCTGGCCAGAGCGCCCGGACAACTGGCGCCTGGGCGGCAAGCCGGCGCAAGCTGCGCATGCTGCCGTGGCCAAGGCCATCGCCCGTTTTGAACCGGTGACGGTTGCCGTGTCGGCCGGCCAGTACGAGAACGCCCGCGCGCGTCTCGACGTGCCGAATATCCGCGTGGTCGAGATGTCCAGCGATGATGCCTGGGTACGTGATACCGGCCCGACGTTCGTCATCAACAACAGCGGCGAAGTGCGCGGTGTGAACTGGGACTTCAACTCATGGGGTGGTTTTGAAGGCGGTCTGTATTCGCCGTGGAACCGTGATTCGCAGGTCGGTGGCAAGATCCTTGAAATCGAGCGCAGCCCGCGTTATCGCACCGAAGGTTTTGTGCTTGAAGGCGGTTCGATTCACGTCGACGGCGAAGGCACGCTGATCACTACTGAAGAGTGCCTGCTCAATCACAACCGCAACCCGCACCTGGGCCGCGAAGAGATCGAAGCGGTGCTGCGTGACAATCTGTCTGTGGATAAGATCATCTGGCTGCCGGATGGTCTGTTCAACGACGAAACCGACGGTCATGTGGATAACTTCTGCTGCTACGTGCGCCCGGGCGAAGTGCTGCTGGCGTGGACCGACGATCCGCAGGATCCGAACTACCCGCGCTGCCAGGCGGCGATGAACGTGCTGCAAAGCAGCACCGACGCCAAGGGGCGCCCGTTCACGGTGCACAAGATGCCGATTCCGGGGCCGCTGTACGCGACCGAAGAGGAGTGCGCCGGTGTCGATCCGGTCGACGGTACGCAGGAGCGCAACCCTTCCGTGCGCCTGGCCGGTTCCTACGTGAACTTCCTGATCGTCAACGGCGGCATCATCGCGCCGAGCTTCGACGATCCGATGGACGCGCCTGCGCGGGAAATCCTGCAGAAGCTGTTCCCGCAACATGAAGTGGTGATGGTGCCGGGCCGTGAACTGTTACTGGGCGGCGGCAATATCCACTGCCTTACCCAACAACAGCCAGCCCCGCACAAAGAGTGAGTTGAGACGTAACAGCTTGAGTTGATTCATAAATCGGCCAGGCAAAGATTAGCTTGCTACACATTCAAACAAGCCCCGCGGCCCTGTTGGACCGCGGGCTTGTTTGTATCCGCCTGTCGACAAATCGGAAACCTTGGCATAGCTCTTGTATCGGACAAAGTGCACTAGGGAGAGGGGGGAACTTCAACAGTTCTGTCATATACCTTGGATAACTTAGCCGCTCACGAACGGGGAGAGAGCGCTGAAATGAACGCCGAAGTGAACGTAGTCAGCGAGCGGACTTTGCATCCCATGGCCGTCAACGGCGAATCGCTCCAGATTGTCGCGCACTTTTTGAAGTCCAATGGAACGCGTCAGATCAGGGAACCTGATCCGCGCCGGATGATGATCGAGCGCTACCCCGCTGGCCTGTTCAGCGAGGCCGAACTGGAAGCGTTATGGGCTGTGATGGAAGGATAAGAAAAACAACAGGGATTGGTAAAAGCGCTGCCGGGATGGCGGCGCTTTTTTATGCACGATGGAAACCATTGCGAACATTGAACCTGTGGGAGGGGGCTTGCTCCCGAATGCGGTAAGTCAGTGACGATGGTGTTGCCTGATTCGACGCCTTCGGGAGCAAGCCCCCTCCCACAGGATTTGTGTGAAATCAGAAGCTGTAAGTACCGGTCATCACCACGCTGCGCGGTGCGCCTGGCTGGATCTGATATTGGCTAGTGGCCGAGGCGTAATACTCGCGGTCGGTGATGTTGTTCAGTGCCGCGCGCAAGTCCCAGTCCTTGAAACGGTAGCCGACCAGCGCATCCCAGCGGCCGTAACCCGGCAGCACGGTGGTGTTGGCGTTGTCGGCATAACGCTGGCCGACCAGGGTCAGACCGGTTTCGCCGTACCAGCCCATCTCCGGTTTCCAGGTCAGGAACAGGCTGCCGTTGTGTTTGGCCACGTTGTTGACGCGTTTGCCTTCCAGGCCGTTGTTGTCCTTCTCGATGGTGGTGTCCTGCACGCCGACGCCACCGCGCATGTACCAGTTGCCGACCAATTTGCCGGTGGCGGTCAGCTCCACACCCCGTGAGCGCTGAAGACCGGTCATGACGGTCAGGGTCGGATCGTTCGGGTCGCTGGTGCGGCGGTTGTAGAGTTCCAGGTCGTAGACCGCCAGCGTGGTGCTCAAGCGATCATCCAGCCAGTCGCTTTTCACGCCGATTTCTTTCTGTTTGGTCAGCTCCGGACTCAAGTCGTTGCTATTGCCGGCAGCCCCCGGGGTGATGCCGATCAGGCCGCCGCCAACGGGCGAGAAGGTCTTCGACCACGAGGCGTAGAACGAATGATTCTGCAGTGGCGTCCAGACAATCCCGAAGCGCGGGCTGGTGCTGTGGCTGTCACGATCCTCAGTGAGGTTCTTGAGCTGGTTGGTCGACTCGATATCGAACGTGTCGTAGCGCAAGCCGGCCAGAAGTTGCCATTGATCGTTCAGGCGCAACTGGTCTTGCACGTACACCGCGCGGCTCTCGACTTCGGTGTGACTGTCGCTGAACACCTGCATGCTGCCGGTGTGACGGAGCTCGCGGTTGGGGTTGAACAGGTCAAGTGACGGCACCGGCTGCGCGCCAGGGGTTCGGCCGGTCGCGGCGTTGTACAACTTCGGATCGCGGCGCTGGCTGCCGATCTCGACGCCAGTCAGCAGGCGATGCTCCAGGCCAAAGGTATCGAAACCACCTTCCAGTTCGAGGTTGTTGTAGACGTTGCGGGTGGTCAGATCCTGCTGCCAGTGCTGGCGCGCGACCTTGTTGGTTTTCGGATCGAAGCTGGTCAGGTAGGTGTTGTCGAAATCGCTGTCGAGCTTGAACACGCCGAGGGTCTGGCGCAGCTGCCAGTTGTCGTTGATCTCGTAGGTGAGTTTCGAGCGCAGGGACTGCGCCTTGTCGTCGATGAAATCGTGATCGTTGCCGTAAGTGGTCTCGCGACTGACGTCCGTCGGGCGGCCATTCACACCGGGAATACCGCGATCCGGGGTGCGGTTGTAGTGGCTGTATTCGTATTGCACCAGCCAGTTCAAGTCTGGGGTCAGTTGCCAGCTCATCGACGGCGCGAACAGCTGGCGGTTGCCGCTGACGCCGTCGCGGAAGCTGTTTTCATCCATGTTGCCCATGTTCAGGCGCAGGCTGAGGTTTTCGCTGGGGTCGGTGCTGAGGTCGGCGTACAGGCTGCGCAGGTCGTCGCTGCCGCCTTGGGCTTCGATGGTCGAACGACGGCCGAACTCGGGCAGCTTGCTCACGCGGTTGACGATCCCGCCCTGGCTGCCACGGCCGTAAAGTACCGCCGCCGGACCTTTGAGCACTTCGACCCGCTCGATGTTGTGCAGGTCGCGCTTGTACTGGCTGTCGTCGCGAATGCCGTCTAGATAGAAGTCGTTGCTGGCGTCGAAGCCGCGGATACGCAGACTGTCGAAGCGCGTGTCGGCGCTGCTGCTGACGTTGGGAATCCCGCTCAGGGCGTCACCGATGTCATTGGTGCCGTAGTCGGCGACGTTCGTGGTCTTGATCGAGTCGATGGCCTGCGGCACGTAACGCACCGGGGTGGAGGTGCGAGTCGCGGTGTTGCTGATCTTGACGCGCGGGTCCTCGGCTTGTGCTTCGGCGCTGATCGCGGTGGCGGGCAGTTCGGTGGCGGAGTAAGCAAAACCGCTGGACAGAAAGGCAGACAATCCAAGGGTGACAGGCGTGAGGCGGAACGGGGCAGGCATGGAAAAGCGCATCCGAAAGGGTAAGGAAATTCAAACGCGCGAATGGTAATGCTTTGCATTTGCTTCCGTAATTTATTCCTGAGAAGTTCCCCTGTCAGATTGTTTCAATTTATGTCGATTTCGACACATCCTGACCGGTCGATCCATTCGACCGATTCTCGAAACAGTCTGAGAGCCATTCCGGCATTTTTCCCCAACACGCGTAGGAATAGTCTGCCGGCATCGAATATTTCTACTTTGTTGCCGGAGTTCTCCCATGATCCTTCACTACATTTACGATCCATTGTGCGGCTGGTGCTACGGTGCCAAACCGCTGGTGCAAGCGGCGCAGCAAGTGTTGCCGGTCGTTGCCCATGCGGGCGGAATGATGAGCGGCGTGAATCGCCAGCGCGTTTCGCCGCAACTGCGTGATTACGTCATGCCCCACGACCGGCGCATTGCCGAATACACCGGACAACCCTTTGGCGAAGCGTATTTCGAAGGTCTGCTGCGTGATCACTCGGCGGTCTTCGATTCGACGCCGCCGATTGCGGCGGTGATGGCGGCAGAGTCCATCGACGGTCGCGGTTTGCAGATGCTCGGACGTTTGCAGACGGCGCATTACGTGGAAGGACGGCGGATTGCCGATGAATCCGTACTTTTCGAACTCGCCCGGGAGTTGGGCTACACCGAGGACACCTTTGCGGCTGCGTTTAAGTCCGCTGATACGACAGCGCATGTAAAGGCCAGCCGCGCACTCTTGGCGCAACTGGGTGGCCAAGGTTTTCCGACATTGGCGCTGGAGCATGACGGGCAGTTCACCTTGATCGACATCAGCCCATGGCTTGGCAATCCTCAGGCTTTCGCCGACTGGTTGGGGCAAGCGGTGGTCGCGGTTGAGCCGGGGCAATCCGCCGCGCAATGCGGTATCGACGGCTGTGCGTAATCGAACTGGATTCACTGGCTGAGCGTATTTCCGAGCAATGCGCTATCGCAAAATTTACGATTCTTAGACGATTTTTACCTATTTAAAGACGATTCTTGAAATTGACACATTATTGAGGGCGCGGCTACGATTCGGCCCAACGCCTGTGGCCAACCGCCATGACTCAAAAATAATAAAAGGGCCCGACACGGTTTTGCCGTGGGCGGGTCTTTTTGTTTCGGGGTGAAAAAAGAGTGCAATAGCGCCGTTTCAGCCGTTCGACACAGCGCGTTTCAACCCGTAATAAGGAAAACAAAATGTTGAACAAGCGAATCAGTCTGATCGCACTGGGGATGTTGAGTGCCACTTCGGCAATGGCTGACGGCCAAGCCGAGTCCAAGGGTTTTGTAGAAGACAGCAGCCTCAAAGTGCTGCTGCGCAATGCCTACATCAATCGTGATTACAAAGACGGCAACCCGGACAAAGCCGAGTGGGGCCAAGCGGCCATCGGTACGTTTTCGTCCGGTTTCACCCAAGGCACCGTGGGTGTGGGTGTGGATGCTTTCGGTCTGTATGCACTGCGTCTGGATGGCGGCAAGGGCCGCAGCGGCGCCGGTGGTATCGACTTCTTCAAACAGGGTGACAGCGGCAACGCGGCTGACGACCTGTCCAAGGGTGGCGCTGCGGTCAAATTCCGCGTGTCCAACACCGTGCTGACGTACGGCGACCAGATGCCGGCCCTGCCGGTGCTGAACTACGACAACTCGCGTCTGCTGCCGGAAAGCTACACCGGTACCTTGATCACCTCCAAAGAGATCAAAGGCCTGCAACTGGACGCCGGTCGTTTCACCGCCGAATCGCGTAAAAGCGCTGAAGGCCGTGACAGCGGTGGTCTGAAGTCGATCAACGTGTTGGGCGGTAGCTACCAGTTCACCGAACAGTTCAAGGCGGCGTTGTACGCTTCCGACGTTGAAGACGTCATGAAGAAGCAGTACGTGAACGCCAACTACGTGTTCCCGATCGACAAGGATCAGTCCCTGACCCTGGACTTCAACGGCTATCGCACCAAGCTCGACAAGTCTTATGCCGACATCAAGAACACCGGCGGCCAGGACAACAAGATCTGGAGCCTGGCGGCCACATTCGCCACCGGCCCGCACTCGTTCACCGTGGCGCACCAGCGCAGTACCGGTGACAGCAACCTGGGTTATCCGTACGGCGGTTATCAGAACGATGGTCGTCGTCAGGGCGACGGTGGCAACACCATTTACCTGGCCAACTCGTACTGGTCGGACTTCAACGCTGAAGACGAGCGCAGCTGGCAACTGGGCTACGGCCTGGACTTTGGTGCCTTTGGCGTACCTGGCCTGAGCTACAACTTTGCTTACGTGCGTGGCGACAACATCACCACCGACACCAGCAGTGGCGGCACCGAGCGTGAGATCTTCAACCAGGTCAAATACGTCGTGCAAAGCGGTCCGGCGAAAGACCTTAGCGTGAAACTGCGCAGCTCGATTCTGCGCGTGTCGCAGAAATCCGCCGACTACAACAGCAGCGGCAACGAAGTGCGTGTGTTCGTGGACTACCCGATCAACATCTTCTGATGAACGATCCGGTGTAAGAAACATGAGAAAACCCCGACTGGCTCGGGGTTTTTTTTCGACGTCTTTTTCGCAAAAACCGTAAAAAACCCGTTTTTTTGTCACGTAAAAGTTGTTTTGAAGCGTCTTCAAGTACCGTTTCAAGCAGGGCTTTAAATGCCTGAAATTCTTTCTCATGGACGCAAATTCTCCACCTAATAGATTAGGCCGCTCAACGCAGCGGAGAATTTGGTAATGATCGTTTTGAACAGAGAAGTGGGCGAATCGCTACGGCGCGACAAATATGTCAACGTCCAGGGTGGTGACTTCAATCTCTACGGTCATTTTGCCGACTTCGTCAGACTGACCAAAAGTTGGGAAAACATGGAGCCAGACAGTTACTACGGTCAGGCCGAAGCCGGCATGCGTTACCGTCGTTACAGCGACTTTGAGTACAACCCGAAAACACGTGAATTGAAGCAACTCGAGCATCGCGCGTACGTGCAGTCGAAAGAGAACAACGCCTACGTGGGCGGTGTTGTGCGGCACTTTCAGGACTTCTCTGATGAAGTGATCACTTCGCCGGTAATGCGCAGCCTGATCGACACCGATTTTGAAGTGTACAAAAGCGTGTTGCCGGAAGAATTGCACGATGAGATTTGGCAGTGCCAGATTCATCAGATCCGCATCGAGATCAAACCCGGCAAGCAACTGGAAATAACCCCGGAAGGGATTCACTGCGACGGCTATCCGTTCAGCGGTGTGCACTTTTGGGGGCGCAACAATGTCGAGGGCGCGGAAAGCCGTTTGTACGATGTGCACGAGCATCAACTGGCGTCGACCACCTACCAGGAAATCCTCGACACCACGTACTTCCTTGATCGCGACATGCGCCATTACGTGACTCCGGCGCGCAACACCCACACGCATGCCATGGCGTACCGGCAGATTCTGGCGATTTCCTTCTCGCGGCCCGGGACCGCTTTCGACATTGTTCGCTAATCAGATCACCCCAATCGATGGCGTCGAGTGCTCGACGCCGGTGGTGCTGCGACGCGCCACCGCCAAGGACGCGCAGCGCATGGAGCGCTTCTTCCGGCAGTTCGACGAAGTGTCGTTCTGCGAATGGCAGGACGCCAAATGCCTGCGCGGTGTATTGATCCAGAAGACCACCACGGCCTATCTGGCCTTCGACGTCGAAGGCGAAATCGTCGGTGCGGTGCTCGGCGGCATGCTTGGTAGTCGCGGCACCATCAACCACCTGGCGGTCAGCCCGCGCTATCGCAGCCAGGGCGTCGGTCAGCGGCTGGTGGAAGCGGCGTCGTCCGACATGAAGCGGGTCGGTGTATTACGGATGTTTCTGTTCGTCGACGATGCTAACCTCGCGGGCAAGCGATTCTGGACTGCCCAGGGTTTTTGCGAACCCCACGGCGAGCGGACATTTGAGAGGGATCTATGAATGAAACGTCCGGCAGTGCGCCGCTGATGGCTGCTCATCAGCCATCGCGCACGTTTGCCGAAGCCAGCCCGGTGGTGGCCGGTTACTTCACGGTGTCGTTCGTGTTCGGGCTGATGGCGGTCAACGCCGGGCTGCCGATGTGGCTGCCGGTGGCGATGTGCTTGTTCGTCTACGCCGGCGCTTCGCAATTCGCCGCACTGGCGCTGATCTCCAGCGGCGCTTCGCTGACCACCATCGTGCTGACCACCTTCCTGATCAATGCGCGGCACATGCTGATGTCGGTGTACATGGCCAAGGCCTTGCGCGCATTGGGGCTCAGCCGCATGGAGCGCTGGGCTTACGCCGGTGGTCTGACCGACGAGTCCTTCGCGTTCCACAGCGTCAAACTGGGCACCGGCGCGCCGGTCAACATCCGTTACCTGATCGGCTTCAACCTGTTCTGCCACACCTCTTGGGTGCTGGGTGGATTGTTGGGCGCTGTCTGCGCGCAATATGCATCGCACCTGATCAAATATCAGCTCGACTACGCACTGACCGCGATGATGCTCTACGTGCTGGTGTCGCTGTGCAACACCCGCAACAAACTCATCGCCGCCGCGGCTGCCGTCGCCTGCATGGGCGCGCTGAGCCTGGTCGGCACTTCGCCGTTCAACGTTTTCATCGCCACGTTTGTGGGCTGCGGAGTGGGTGTATGCCTGACCAAACGTTCCTGATTCTGGTGGTCGCGCTGATGATGGCCGTGACCTTCCTGCCACGCGCGTTGCCGCTGCAGGTCAACACCGAGCACTGGCCGCCATTCGTTGCGCGGGCGCTGGAATACCTGCCGGTGGCGATCGTCGCTGCGATCAGCCTGACACCCTTGTTGATCAAGGATCAGCACATACAGCTCGATCGCCCGGAATTTTATGCAGCCATTCCGACGTTGTTATGTGCGTATTTCAGCAAAAACCTCTTTCTCAGTGTGGCGGTTGGGACGGCTGCGTACATTGCGCTCGGCTCTTTCATGTAGCGGCAGATCGACCACATCGTTCAGGGCCTGGCCTGAAAGATTCGGGTTGTTCACCGCCAGACGCACTTCGAGGAAATCCTCAAAACCGGGAAAAATCGTCAGGCCGTTCTTTTGCGCGGCCTCACGAGACACCATGCCCACTGCGTCCATCTGCGTGATCAACGACAGCGTCAGGGTCTCGCTGCAGGAATAAACCATGCGTTGACCGTTCTCGTGATTGCCCAGTCCGGCGTCGAGAAAACGCAGGAAACTGTGGGAATACGGACAATCTTCCGCAGGACGCACCTGAAACTTGTTGCCCAGTAACGTCAGTGGATCGTTTTCCTGCCCGCAATGCGCACCGACCACCTGCACCTGCACATCCGGCAGGACGATACTCGGCAAACCCGGCCGCTGCGGGCCGATCAACACCGCAAGATCAAAGTCTTCATTCTTCAGCTTGCTGAGGTTCTCCATCGACTCGGCATAGCTGAATTCCATCTGGTAATCGGGAAACACCTCGATCAGGCGTCCGATCATTCGCCGGTTGAAGTCAGGCGACAACGTGTTGTTCAACGCAACCTTCAATGTGCGCTGGCCGGGCACCTTGAGCGCCTCGACCTTTTCTTCCATCTGTCGCGTGGCAATCAGCACTTTGTCCATGTAGGGCGTCAGCTCAGTGCCTTGCGGCGTCAGCGTCAGCCCTTTGTTGGAACGTCGAAACAAGCGGAAACCGAACTGCTCTTCGACCTTGTTCAACTGCGCGGCCAGGGCCTGCACAGTCAGGCACGAATGCTCGGCTGCGGCCGACAACGAGCCGGTCTGCACGATGCGCATGAGGTTGCGTAAGGTTCTGCTATCCATGGGTAATGCCCTCTGAAGTGGGCTGGGTATTGTTGTTTACGAGACTGCCGATCCGGCGTCATATGCCGGCTATATTCCAGCACCTGAGCATAGTTGTCGCGGGTTTAGTAGCGAATTGATGTCCCCGCCGATGGCTGGAAGCTGACACAGGATCGGGATTTTTGATGACGTGGGGGTGATTGGGGTCAAGAAAAGTGCCCGATTCGGACGAGTCGGGCATTTTTTTACGTCTCGGGACTACAGCTTTTTTGAATGTTTCCCACACCGAAACGCCACTGTTTTGCACCGTTGTCGGAAGCCTCCTATAGAAAAGAGCGAACGGGCTTATTTACCGCCCATGCACAAGTGGCTGAAATATCAGGTAGTTATTTTCGGGACTTTTGGTCCGAGGCCATGGATTTCCAGGCAATGCCGGCATCCGCGAAGCTAGCGAGTCGATGCCATGAGTTTGCAGGGCAGCAGGGCGTTACCCGATCAAAAAAACTGGAAAGATCTGGGCTTACCGGATATTCGCGATATTGACCCCGGCCTTCTGATTTCTGCGGTTAGAGAGCTGCCAGGTGAACTGAGTCTTAATGCAGCGTGGGAGCAGGTTGCCAGAGTCTTCGGACTTGATCATGGTCTTGATGCTGTTCTGATCGAAACGCCATATGTGCCGATTTTGGTGAAGCGCGAGCATTTGCTTCATACGGTGGAAAAGCGCCCGAATGCCCGTGAGCGGTTCACCGAATTTGCGCGAGATACCCTGACGAGGCCGTTAGAGATATGGCGGGTTTCCTACGATGACGCCTCGTTTCGACTCTCTTTCATCGGTGCTTACAACGCGAGATACCAGATGCTGGTGGTGGTTCATGTTGAGCGCGGCAACGTACTCTGGAATTTCATGAACTGTGACAAGAAAGGCCTGAACAAGCATCGGCATGGTGAGCTGTTGTATCGACGTTACCGGTAGTTCAAACGAAAAAGGGCAGCCTTCTCAGGCTGCCCTTCACATGAATGTTGCTTGATATTGTGCTCCCTCAAGCAGGGGAGAAGAGGTCTCACCCGAGCGCTGATTTTCAGGTCATCAACGGGGTTCCTAACGCCGACTATTGCCACCTGAAGGCAGTCGGTTTCGCGCTCTTGAGCCGGATTCTCTGCCACCGAGCATTGAGATGTCAACCTGGGTTTTGAGGATTTTCATTCGTATACGAATAACTCTATTGAAAATATTCATATCTGTACTACGCTCAGCTTGCGGACCTGCGAAGAAGGACAATCATGCCTACCTCATCCCCAGCCCTCACCCCGCGTGAACAACTCGACGTCCCCGAAGCCGGGCGCGTCGCGCTGAAGTTTTTCTTCAATCTCATGGAGCGCTGGGGCTGCAGTGCCGAGCAGCAGCGCACGTTGTTGGGCGGCGTGGGCAACACCACGTTTTACAAATACAAGCACCTGCCGCCAAACATTCGCCTGCCGCACGACACGCTGGAGCGCATCTCGTATCTGATGGGCATTCACAAGGCCTTGAGCATCATCTTCAGCAACAGCAGCGAGCGCGCCTATACGTGGGTCAGCAGCCCGAACACGGCGGCGCCATTCAATGGCCGGACCGCGCTGGATTACATGCTGGCGGGGAGGGTGGTCGATATCGCCGACGTGCGCCGCTACCTCGATGGGGTACGCGGTTGAAGGCCCCGCCGCTGGCTGAGCCGCAATGGCCGAAGGCCTACCGGATCGTCAACAGCAGCTTCCCGCCGATTGCGTTGTTCGAAGACGTGCTCGACCCCGAAGACCTGGAAATCGCCTACGCGCTGGAAGCACTGACCAACGATCGCCTGATCGAGCAGTCCGGCGTCCTCGCCCGCGTGCGTCCCGAAGACCGGCTCTCCGGCCCCGGTTCAACTCCGGTGATGGCGGCGTTTACCCACATCGGCAAAAGCAGCCGCTTCACCGATGGCACCTTCGGCGTCTACTACGCCGCCAGCAGCCAGGCCGCGGCCATCGCCGAAACCTGCTATCACCAGGAGCGTTTCCTCGCGGCCACCAACGAAGCGGACCTTGAGTTGACCATGCGTACTTACGTCAATCGTGTGGTTAAGCCGCTGCACGATGTTCGTGATGGTTTTGCACATTTGCATCAACCCGATCCGGAAGCCTACGGCCCATCCCAGGCATTTGCCCGACAACTGCGCGAGTCTGAATCGTGGGGGATGCTCTACAACAGCGTTCGCCTGCCGGGCCACGAATGTGTCGCCGCTTTCCGGCCGCCAGCGGTGTCGATTCCGAAGCAGGGCAAACATCTGCGTTATGTGTGGAGTGCGAGTCAACGCAGGATTTCGTTTGTGTTTGAGATCAGTCAGGTTTGAAGCGCGATCTTATTCGACAGCCTGCTCGTAGCCGACCTGAGCAACCGAATGAGAAAACTCATTAATGCTCAATGAATTGGAACAATTCCGGAGGGATTTGCTGGAATCTGTACGTCAGATGAAGGCCGGTAAAGCTGTACGTGTAACCAAGGTGCCGCGCCCCGCACTGGCAGAAGCACATCCCTCGATAACGAGCCATCCAGATCAATGACGATTTGGGGCTTCACAGGCTTGAGGCAGTGTGGACGTAATGTGGACGTACCAGAAACAACAAAGCCCCTGCATTTCTGCAGGGGCTTCGTTTTGTATGGTGCCGGCACCAGGAGTCGAACCCGGGACCTACTGATTACAAGTCAGTTGCTCTACCAACTGAGCTATACCGGCGTGTGGGCGACGATTATAGCGATTGGGTTGGTTCTGTAAACCCCTGAATTCAGACTATTTTTACGCAGGCGCTGGATCAGGCTTGGCGTGAGCGGTGTCGCCGAGTTTTTAGCCGCAAAACCGAGGTGCTACGCGATCAAGCCAGAATGAGCGTGAGGGCAGGATTTCTGCACCGTTCAAGCACCCATTTCACCCGTTTATGTCGTTTTGATTGGAAGCTTATGCACAACGGATGGGCGCTACGGCTGCATTGCAGGGGATTTTGTGGACACGTTCTCATTTTGTGCGCAAATCCCTGTTTTACAGGTTTTTTATCAATATGAACAAAAAATGACCAATGCTGTTTAAGCGGTCTAACGGCCGTGAATATTGGATCCACGGGAAAACCATCAACAGAGTTATCCACAGGCTGTGAAGATTTCAAGCGCGCTCGGCCAGCAGCATGAAATTACGCGGAGTCAGCGGTGCGTCGCAGAAGGTGCCGAGGCGTACGACGTATCCCTGTTCGGCGAGGAAAATGGCTCGATCAAGATTCAGCCAAAGCTCCAGCGGTCGTCGGAACAGTCCGCGCAGTAATTCCAGGTTGCGAACTTCGGCCAACCGCTGCCAACCGGCGGCTTCCAGTGCCTGCCAGTCTGGCGTTCCGATTGTGGATAACTCTTTCAGCGCTGCCAGGTCGCGGCAGTAATCGGCGAAGGGTTTTTCCAGCCAGGCGCTGGGCAGGGACGGGGTGGGCAGGTATTCGTCTACTCCGCGCACTTGTCGTTGCAGCAGATCAAAGGCCAAACGTCGGGCCATGGAGGTGTCGCGCTGACGTCGGACCCGTGCACCGGCGGTGACGGTTTCGCTCATGGGCAGTGCCAGATCTTCAAGCGAGAGTTGTAGGGCGGATCGCATGCCGGCGCAGGACAAGGCCTGATACTCGCTGCGATCAATCCGGTTGTAACAGCACGGGGCGATGGCCATCTGCTGACATCCGGCCGCGCTCGCCAGTTGCATCAAGCGCACATGCAGATCGCCGCAGGCATGCAGGGCGACCGGGGTGTGCTGAGCACTTATAACGCTTGCTGCGTCTGCCGCCAGCACATCCTGCTCGACATGCAGGGCGTGCAAATGATGCCGCTGACTCAGGGCCTGACCACTGGCGACCAACGCCGGATCGTATTCGACACAAGTCAGTTGTTGTCCCGCACCCAACAGACGTCGACCCAAATGCCCCTTGCCGGAACACCAGTCCAGCCAATGCGTTGGCGGCGAGGCAAAAGACAAACGGCTGGCGAAGGCTTCGATCTGCTGCCACTTGCGCCCCGGCACATCGACATTCAATCGATGGCCTGAGGCTTCCAGTGCATGTTCCGGCAACTCACCAACCGCGCTCAGCTCAATCGACAATGCCGCCAATGAAGCGAACGGCTCCGGCGCATCGATGAGGTCGGCAGGGTGGTTATGCACAAGCTCTGCATCTTCCAGCGATCGTCCGCGTAGCCACGAAGCCAATTCGGGGTAGGCGGTTTCCCATGGGAGCGAAAGATGAGTGAACGGACGAGGTTTCCACAGCGCCTGATGCTCAATCAGAAAAGCATCCAGCGCGGTGAAGCGGGCGAGTAGGGCCTCGCCCGTCAGCACGTGGGAAGTTTCAACGCCCTTGGCAGGCATCGACGCGCAGCCAGCGCTCCAGCAGCTTGAAGCCGCGCACCAGCACGTAGGACATCAGCAGATAGAACACGCCGGCGGCGAAGAAGATTTCCACCGGCAGGTAGGTCCGGGCGATGATCGTGCGGGCCATGCCGGTCAGTTCCAGCAGGGTCACGGTGCTCGCCAGCGCGCTGGCCTTGAGCATCAGGATCACTTCATTGCTGTAGGCCGGCAGGCCGATGCGCGCCGCTCGCGGCAGCATGATGTAGAACATTGCCTTGGGTTTGGACATGCCCAATGCCCGCGCCGCCTCGATTTCGCCGGGCGGAATCGCCTGGATCGCGCCGCGCAGAATCTCGGCGATGTACGCCGCCGTGTGCAGGGTCATGGTTGCGGTAGTACACCAGAACGGATCGCGCAGGTAAGGCCACAGCGCGCTGTTACGCACTGCATCGAACTGCGCCAGGCCGTAATAGACGAGGAACAGTTGCACCAGCAGCGGCGTGCCACGGAAAAAGAAGATGTAGGCGTAGGGCAAAGCGCGCACGTACCACAGCTTCGAGGAGCGGGCGATGCCCAGCGGAATGGCCAGCAACAGGCCGGCAATCACGGCAATCGCCACCAGCTCCAGGGTCAGGGTCGCGCCCTGCGCCAGTTTTGGCAGCCATTTGATGATCACTTCCCAGTTCATGAAGCGCTCCTCGCAAAGCCGCGAGCGGCGCGTTTTTCCAGGAAGTGCATGCCGGTCATCGCCAGCACCGTCAGGCCGAGGTACATGACCGCCGCCACCAGATAGAAGGTGAACGGTTGTTTCGATACGGTCACGCCGATTTGTGCGTGACGCATGATTTCTTCCAGACCGATCACCGAGACCAGCGCGGTGTCTTTCATCAGGATCATGAACAGGTTGCCCAGGCCGGGCAGGGCGATGCGCCACATCTGCGGCATGATCAGCTTGGTGAAGATCCGCCATTTCGACAGTCCCAGCGCCACGCCCGCTTCGCGATGGCCTTTGGGAATGGCAAGGATCGCGCCGCGGAACACTTCCGTGGCGTAGGCGCCGAAGCACAGGCCCAGCGCAATCACGCCGGCGGCGAAGGCGCTGAGTTGCAGATCGGGATTGCCGAAAAACTCACCGAAGCTGCGCATCAGGTTGACCGTACCGAAGTAGATCAACAGCACCCAGAGCAATTCCGGGACGCCACGCACCAGCGTCGAATAAGTGCCGCCAAGCCATTGCAGCGGCTTGTACGGGGAAGTCTTGGCCAAGGCGCCGAGCAGACCGAGCACCAGTCCCAGGCACAGGGCCGTCAGCGCCAGTTTGACGGTCATCAGCGCACCGGCGGCGAGGGCCGGGCCGAATCCGTAGAGGTCGATAATCATGGATTTCTTTTCAAATCGCGGCAGGCAAGGCCGGGAGCCGGCGCCGTCGGATCACGGTGCCGGTCCCGCAGGTCAGATCAATAGATGCTGAACGGGAAGTACTTGTCGTTGATCTTCTTGTAGGTACCGTCAGCGACGATTTCCTTCAGTGCGGCGTTCAGCTTCTCACGCAGCGGATCACCTTTACGCACCGCGATGCCGATTTTGTCGCTTTCCACAACAGCATCGCCCTTGAACTCATAGTTCTTGCCGGCGTCGCTTTTCAGCCAGTCGTAGTTGGCGTACTTGTCGGCCAGGATGGCGTCGACACGACCGGAGGTCAGGTCCAGGTAGGCGTTTTCCTGGGTGTCGTAGAGTTTGACTTCGATATCGCTGCCGTAGGTGTCCTCCAGCCAGGTACCGGCGAGCGTTGCGCGCTGGGTGCCGATGATCTTGCCTTTGAGCGAATCCTTGTCGGTTTTGAAGTCTTTATCTTTTGGTGCGATGAACTGCAGTTTGTTCGAGTAGTACGGGTCGGTGAAATCCACCGCGCCCTTGCGCTCTTCGGTGATCGACAGCGAGGAGACCAGGAAGTCGAACTTCTTGGCGTTCAGCGCAGGAATGATGCCGTCCCAGTCGGAGGTAACCACGCTGCACTCGACTTTCATCTTGGCGCACAGGGCGTCGCCGATGTCTTTGTCGAAGCCGACCACGTTGCCGCTGGCGTCTTTGTTGTTGAACGGCGGGTACGCCGCTTCGATGCCCATCTTCAGGGTCTCGGCCATGGCACCGGCGCTGAACGCGAGGGTGACGGCGGCGGCCAGGAAGACCTTTTTAAAATTCTGCATGCATGTTGCTCCGTTAGCGGTTGCTGGACATGAATTGTTTGCAGCGCGCCGAAAGCGGGTTTTCGAACACCTGCTGAGGCGATCCTTGCTCTTCCACCAGCCCCTGGTGGAGGAACACCACTTCGCTGGAGACCTGACGGGCAAAGCCCATTTCGTGGGTCACCAACAGCATGGTGCGGCCTTCTTCGGCCAGTGCGCGGATGACACTAAGTACTTCCTGAACCATTTCCGGGTCAAGCGCGGAGGTGGGCTCGTCGAACAGAATCACCTTCGGCTGCATCGCCAGCGTGCGGGCAATCGCCGCGCGTTGTTGCTGACCACCGGACAGTTGCGACGGATAGGCGTGGCGCTTGTCGGCGATGCCGACCTTGGCCAGCAGCGCTTCGGCGACTTCGATCGCCTCGGCCTTGCTCTGGCCGAGCACGCGGCGCGGGGCTTCGATGATGTTGTCGAGCACGCTCATGTGCGGCCACAGATTAAAGTTTTGAAATACAAAACCAATCTCGGAACGCAGACGGTTGATCTGTTTACCATCAGCGGCAACCAGTTCGCCATTCTTGGCGGGCTTGAGCTTGAGTTCCTCACCGGCCACCAGAATCTGGCCCTGGTGCGGGTTTTCCAACAGGTTGATGCAACGCAGGAACGTGGACTTGCCGGAACCGGAGGAACCGAGGATCGAGATCACATCGCCGTCGCGGGCGGTCAGCGAGATGCCTTTGAGCACCTCAAGCTGTCCGTAGCGTTTGTGCAAGTTGCGGATTTCAAGCGCGGGCGTGGCCTCAGCCATGTGCGTTCCTCATATATGTTGCGCTCCTGCTGTTGGCGGGCCTTCCTGGCGAGGCGGCCAAGCTAGCATAGCGTTTCAATGGCAGCCAACAGCGCTACGGGCGGTAAGCGGATGGCGTGTGGCAGGTTGTCGCATCGGCACAGCAGACTGTCGCCCCATCAACAACCGAACGGTGTTTGATCGTGCAAACCCGTGGGCGTCGCGTAAAAAAAGGCGCGATGTTGCCAGCTTTGGCGGGGTGTTGGAAGCGCTATCCGGCCGAACGTTCCTGAATCGCCCTTTTATTGTGCATCCCACACTTTTTCAGTGTGTTTCTGGTGCGCTGAATCGTCTGAAAAGTGAGTCGCAGGGTAACGCTCTGGCGAATTGCCATTCATTCCAATGACTTGCGATGACTGTCCGGTCTCGCTGAAAACCGCGGCCCAGAAGAGTTTGAAACATTTTGGCGCATTTATTGCGTGCAGAATCTGGAACGCCCTGTTGGTTTCTTTTTACGAGAAGGAAAACCAGACAGGACGGACGCAATCGCTTTCCTCGCAAAGGTAGTTCCGATGAGCAGTACCCCAAGCTCCAATGGCCTCGAACAGGGGCTCAAACCGCGTCATGTGACCATGTTGTCGATCGCCGGTGTTATCGGCGCAGGTCTGTTCGTTGGCTCCGGCCACGCGATCGCTGCCGCCGGCCCTGCCGTGCTGCTGGCCTACGCCGCCGCCGGTACCCTGGTGGTGCTGGTGATGCGCATGCTCGGTGAGATGGCTGTCGCCTCGCCCGACACCGGCTCGTTCTCGACATACGCCGACCGCGCCATCGGGCACTGGGCCGGTTTCACCATCGGCTGGTTGTACTGGTGGTTCTGGGTATTGGTGATTCCGTTGGAAGCCAACGCCGCCGCGACCATCCTCCATGCCTGGTTCCCGGGGATCGAGATCTGGGCGTTTGCACTGATCATCACCATGCTGCTGACGGTCACCAATCTGTTCAGCGTGAAAAACTACGGTGAATTCGAATTCTGGTTTGCCTTGATCAAAGTCCTGGCGATCATCGGCTTCATCGCGCTGGGTCTTGCGGCCGTTTTCGGCTTCCTGCCGAACAGCCAGGTCAGCGGTGTTTCGCACCTGTTTGATTCCGGCGGCTTCCTGCCAAACGGCATGGGCGCGGTGCTGGGTGCAATCCTGACCACCATGTTCTCGTTCATGGGTACTGAAATCGTGACCATCGCGGCTGCGGAATCGAAGAACCCGGGCAAGCAGATTTCCAAGGCCACCAACTCGGTGATCTGGCGGATCGGCCTGTTCTACCTCGTATCGATCTTCATCGTTGTGGCCCTGGTACCGTGGAACGATCCTACGCTGGCCAACCTCGGTTCCTACCAGACCGTGCTTGAGCGCATGGGCATTCCGAACGCGAAAATGATCGTCGACATCGTAGTGCTGGTCGCGGTCACCAGTTGCCTGAACTCGGCGCTGTACACCTCGTCGCGCATGCTGTTCTCCCTCGGCAAGCGCGGTGATGCACCGGCGATGTCGACTCGGGTCAACAAAAGCGGTACACCTTACTGGGCCGTCATGCTGTCGACCGGCGCGGCGTTCCTCTGCACCTTCGCCAACTATGTGGCCCCGGCTGCCGTGTTCGAATTCCTGCTGGCCAGCTCCGGCGCCATCGCGCTGCTGGTGTACCTGGTAATCGCGTTCTCGCAACTGCGCATGCGTAAACAACGCATGGCCCGCGGCGAGAAAATCGTCTTCAGCATGTGGCTGTTCCCGGGCCTGACCTACGCGGTGATCATCTTCATCGTCGCCGCCCTGACCATCATGCTGTTCCAGGAAGCCCACCGCGTGGAAATCCTCGCAACCGGCCTGCTGAGCCTCATGGTAGTCGCCGCCGGCCTGCTGGTGGCGCGCCGCCGCAAGCTGGAAAACCGTGGTGCGGTGGTGCTGAACTGATCCGCAACGCGTAATGCAAAACGGCCGCTGTCAGTGATGACGAGCGGCCGTTTTTGTTTGTGCGCGGGGTTTATTCGCCCTTGTCTTCCTGGGTGTCCAGCGACTTGCCGTAAGTATCCAGCGCAATCCCGAAATCGGTGATGAACTGTGGCTCAGTCAGCCAGGCCTGGGCGGTTTCGATGTCCATGCCGTCGGCCCACATGCGGTAGTCGATCAGCATGTCGGCGGCCAGGTGAGTGGCGGCCATGCCTTCGTTCTCGGCGTTTTCCATGTCCAGCAGTTCTGGATGGTCAACGATGATGAACGCCAGTTCGCGCAGCAGGGTCAGCAGCATTTCGTTGCGACTGACGGCTTCGGCGTCGCGCATTTTGCTGAACATTGCGAGGGTGTATTCCGGGATCGGCTCGTCCAGATGCCCGAGGTTGTCGTCCTGGTCCAGCGGCTTACGGCCGACCATGCGGATGTGCTTGGCTTTGGCCTTGGCGCGTTTGGCGCGTTTCTGTTGCTTGTTCAGGGATGCCATGGGAACTCAGTTCTTCTGTTGGGTTTGTGCGGCGATCGCGTCGGACGCCGCCACATAGTCGGCCCGGAAGGCCGGGGATTCGATCCACGCCAGGGCGCCGGCTTCGTCGGTTTCCTGGGACCACTGGCGATACTCGATCAGCGCGGCGAGGATGAAATCCATCGCGCCTTCTTCGCCTTCCTGCTCGTAGACCAGCCCCAGCAAAGGGTCTTCGAGGAACGCGGTGCACATGGCTTGCTGGCTGATCTTCTCGGCGTCGATCATTTTCTTGAACAGCTCGGTCAGGTCCACCGACTCGAAGTCGATACGGTCATCGTTCGGGTCGAGTGCGACCGGCGCCTCGGCGCGTTTGCTGCGGTTTTGCTTGGCCTTGGTCTTGGCCCGGGCGGCGCGTTTTTGCTGCTTGTTGGCGGAGGCCATGGTGTGTTCCGTCGTGCGTTGAAAGGGCTCAGCTGCGTGGCACTGGCCGCCCGGGTGTGTCGGGGGCCAACTCGCCGGTTTGCAGCCAGGTCAGAGCAATGGGCCATAGTGTGGCTTGGTATGCGCTACGAAAAAAGGCGAAATGTCCGACTTGTTGTTCGCCGATGTCCTGCGGCTCGATGCGCAAGTGGGTTTTGTGCGCATGACTGAAGTAGCCGAGCAGGCGTTCGATGGCCGGGATCGTGCCGTACGGGTCGTCGCTGATGCTGATCGCCAAGGTCTTTGCGCGGACATTGGCGAAGGGCAGGCGACCGCTTGCTTTCAGCAGTCGGCGGCCGCTCGGACGCTGCTCGTAGCGCGCGGCAGGCGTGCTCCAGTCGCGTACGACGCCTGCTGGCGTATCCTCGAGCCAGCCGAGGCGTTTGCCCGGGAAATAGCCACAGAGCCGCGTCAGCAGCGGCATCAGCAAATGCCATTTACCAAACATGCGCCAGCGCTGTGCCGGCGCATAGTCGCGCCAGTAAGCGAACTGCGCGCCGACTGTCACCAGTCGACGAATGACCTGCCCGGACTCGCCGAGCCCAGCCGCGCAACCGCCGAAACTGTGGCCGACCACATCGATTGGCTGGCCGGTGAATTCCCGTTGAGCGCGCTTGAGCATCGCTTCGAAATCCAGCGCGCCCCAATCGGTCCATGAAGCCTCAAGGCCTTTCAGGGTTGCAGGACGCGATTCGCCGATGCCTCGGTAGTCGTAGGTGATCACGTCGAAGCCGTTGGTGAACAGGTAATCGGCGAAGCGCGAGTAGTGTCGGCAGCGTACCGAGGTGGCAGCGTTGATGATGACCACCGGGCGTTGCGGGTCAGGCAGGGTGTGCCGCCAGGTGAAGCCGCCAAGGACAAAGTCGTCGGCCGCGGCCTCATGGAAGAGCTCATTGACGATAACGGCGCTGTGGGTGAGCGCAGTGCTGCATGAGTTCATAAGGACTCGGTCTTTGCGGGATCTCCTGAGCATGAGCTTCATCAAGGCGTAAATGCAACGATTTGGAACGCGCTGCGTTTCAGATCCGCAGGCAGTGCGCTTTCGAGAATTCGTGACGCACTGCGTCACAAAATCAATGCAGTCCTGCAGGCGTAGTCCATTTCGTACACAGGCCAAGTTCCAATCATTCTAAAACACGTGCTTCCCTGGCCGGATCAAATAAGGAGTAACGGTTGGGCTCTACAAGAGCCCGGGAGTCGTCATCATGAAACGCGTTCTTTCATTCCTGCTGCCCATCGCGGCGGTGGCGGCATTGGCCTTTCCGGCGATGTTGCAGGCGGCCACTCTGGACCCGGTCGACAGTGCCGGTGTGCAAGTTCAGCAACAACAGCAAAACGGCATCAACTACCTGTCCGGCGGGATCGGCCTGGACGAGTCAAAAGCCATTCAACAATCCACCGGTTACAACCTGCACATGACGTTCGCGGTGGGCGCGCAAGACCAGTACACCGCTGATGTCGATGTGATGATTGAAAAGTCGCCGGGGCAAACCGTGCTGACCCTCACCCAAACGGGTCCGCTGGTGTACGTGCAACTGCCACCCGGTAAGTACACCGTGGTCGCCACGCGCAATGGCGAAACACGGCGTGACGTGACAGACATTGGCAGCGGCGCTGCCCGCAATCTGGTGTTCCACTGGAATGACGCTGGATAGTGTTGGGTTCAATTGAAAGTTGAGGCGCGGGTACAATCCCGCGCCTTATGTTTCTGTGATGCAAGGAAGTGCTGGTTTGAAAGGGATTGTGCGTATTGGCTCAGCGGTGAGCCTGGTTTTGCTGTTGGCTGGTTGTGGAACGATGATGGGGCGCCTGAACGGTGATTCTGCAGAACCGTACTACAAAGGTGTCGATGGCAACCTGCACTTGCTTGGCGTGAGAGGGGGAGACGGCATGCCCTCCGCGGTCATCTGCTACATGATGATCGTTTGCCCGGTGATTACCGTGGTATCGCTGCCGGTAGACGCTGCGCTCGACACGGTTTTGTTGCCGGTCGACTACGTCAACACCCTCTGAGGGCCAACCGTCATTTACCCCCGCGTACGCTTGCCCTTCTGCTTGTCAGTGGGCTCTTGCGCCATTCGGTGAATCCACAATCCGATCCAGCCCACGGCTATGAGAAACAGGGTGCCAACGCACTGCGACACGATCTCGAACCAGAACATTCGGGGTTGCAGCGCGAGGGTGTAGGTATGGCGTGGGCCCGATCGGTTCCAGGTGGTGATGGAGCCGCTGATCAAGCTGTGGATGATCAGATAAGTCGACGCGGCGATGAGGAAGGCGATCAATACGCCGACCAGTACCGTCAGCCAGAATGTAATCCGGCTCTGGCGATAGGGTGGCGGATGGGGCAGGGGGATGCGGGTTCTTTTCTGGTTCATCGAGCGGATGACCCTCTTCCATAAGGTGCGGCCAAAGTAGCGCGGATTGCCTTTGTTCGAAACCCGTCGCGCATTTGCGCAGCCCAGAAAAAAGACTGGATTGAGCCGCCATCAAATCGCAGGCATAAAAAAACCCTGAATCTTGCGATTCAGGGTTTTCGGTATTTGGTGCCCAGAGACGGAATCGAACCGCCGACACGGGGATTTTCAATCCCCTGCTCTACCGACTGAGCTATCTGGGCAACGGGGCGCATTAAAAGGGTTTTTCGGATTTACGTCAACGACTTTTTTAAAATTTCTTAAATTAATTCCGTCGCTTACGATCCGCCCCCCGATTTTGCGGGTTTACTCCGCAGGCGGAACGTAGCCTTCCGCCTTGGCGTAATCCTCGCCGGAGAAGTACTTGTCCATTTCGCCCTGCAGATATTTGCGGTCTTCGGCGTTCATCATGTTCAGACGCTTTTCGTTGATCAGCAGGGTCTGGTGTTTCTGCCAGTCAGCCCAGGCTTTGGCCGAGACGTGGTCAAAAATATCCTGACCTTTGGCGCCCGGGAAAGGAGCGCGTTCCAGCGCGGGCAGTTCTTCTTTGTACTTGCGGCACATGATGGTGCGGGTCATGACGACTCTCCTGCGTTCAATACGGCGGCCGCGCGTTCGAGCAAGGTTTTGACCGGGGCGGCAAGGCCCAGGCGCGGCGGGGTGGCGAGGTTATACCAGAGCCAGTCGGCCTCGGCCACGTGCTGACCGGCCTCCTGCACCTGAACCAGCCAGGGTTCGATGGACAGCTGGAAATGGCTGAAGGTGTGGATGAGGCTTGGCAGCGCCTGCTGCTCGCCCATGGTCAGCGAGTGCTGGTCGGCCAGATGTTGCAGGTCGTCGAGATCGTCGAGTTCCGGCAGGCTCCATAAACCGCCCCAAAGCCCCGTGGACGGGCGGCGATAAAGCAGAATCGCGCCTTCGCCGTTGGCCAGCAGCGGCATCAGCGTGCGTTTTTGCGGGATGGCCTTGCGCGGCTTGGGGATCGGGTAGCGCGTCTCCAGGCCGAGCATGTGCGCCTCGCAGCCCTTTTCCAGCGGGCACAGAAGGCAGCTCGGTTTGCTGCGCGTACACAGCGTGGCACCGAGATCCATCATCGCCTGGGTGTAGGCGTTGACCCGATCGTGCGGCGTGAAACGCTCTGCGTTGGCCCACAGCTGTTTGGCGACCTTCGGTTCACCCGGGTAACCCTCTTGCGCAGTGAAACGCGCGAGAACGCGTTTGACGTTGCCATCGAGGATCGGCGCGCGCAGGCCCATGCTGATGCTGGCGATGGCGCCGGCGGTGGACAGGCCGATCCCCGGCAGATCCGTCAGCTTTTCGACGTCCCGCGGAAATTCGCCGCCGTACTGGCTGACGACGATCTTCGCGGTTTTTTGCAGATTGCGCGCGCGGGTGTAGTAACCGAGCCCGGTCCACAGATGCAGCACTTCGTCCTCCGGCGCTTCGGCCAAAGCTTGCACCGTCGGCAGCGCGGTCATGAAGCGGTCGAAGTAATTGAGCACGGTGCTGACCTGGGTCTGCTGCAACATGATCTCCGAGACCCACACCCGGTACGGATTGATGTCTTGCTGCCAAGGCAAATCGTGGCGGCCGTGGCGGTCAAACCATTCCAGCACCGCCGTGGAAAACTGCTCCGCTGTCATCGCTTGAACAGCCCCTTCAATGCGTTTTTCAATTCCGGGCTGACCTTGTCGCCAAGTTTTTCATCGATCTTCTCGCTGAGTTTGTCACCGGCCATTTTGGTCGCGACCTGGCCGAGGCGTTCGTTGTCCACACGGCAGGCCTTGGCGCCCAGTTCCAATGGGCCGCGGCAGCGCAGCGGCCACTCGATGCCGACGAATTTCTCGCCGACCTGACAGGCCGGATCCGGCATCGCGCTGGTGTCGCCTTCGACGATGATGCCGACGCGGTAATCCATGCCCAGCACCCGCAGGTCGATGTCGCCATCGCCGTTGACGGTCATGCCGGGGATGCGCACTTTCAGGTCCGGGTTGCTGGCGATGCCGTTGCGGAAGGTCAGGTTGCCCTTGAGTTCCTGGAACGGCGTGTCCTTGCCCCGTGGCTCGCCGCTGAGGGTTTTGCGGTTGAGGGTGGCGATGCCTTTGCACAGTTGCTGTTCAAGGTTGGCGTTGAGCAGCACACCGTTGTTGATCACGAAACTGGCGTTGCCGTTGAGGGTTTCGATCAGCGCCTGCTGGCTGTTGCCGCTGCCGGTGAGGCTGCTGGTCAGTGTGACCAGGCCTTTGACCGGCGGATTCTTGCCTTGGCTTTCGAGGATTTTCTCGGCCGGTACGCGGTTGATCCTGGTTTGCAGGTTCAGCACCGGCGCACTTGGGCGTACGTCGAGGGTGCCCTTGGCTTCGAAGTCGCCGTTGTACAGGCCACCACGCAGATTTTCCAACGTCAGCAGGCCGCCCTGGCCAGTGGCTTTGAGCGCGGCATTCTGAATCGGCAGTTTGTCGAGGGTCAGCTGGCCGAAGGTCAGGTCGGCATCGACGTCGAGTTTGGCCAGACGCTCGACCGGCAGCAGACGCTCGGTGCTCCAGGCGCTTTTGCTTGGTTTGTCCGGCAACGGTGTGCTGCCGGCGCCGGCCATGGCATCGGCTTCGGTGCTGGCGACTTCGGCCTGACGCACTTGCGTGGCGTTTTTGGCTTTTTCCGATTTCGGCGGCAGGTAGCGGTCGACGTCGAACGTGTCAGCCTTGAGGATCGCGCGCAGCGACTGCTTGGCGAAATCTTCCACGGCAATGCGCCCGCTGAAGCTGCTGTCGTCGAGTTTCAGGTTGATGTTGTCGAAGGCCACGCTGGTTGGCGTAGCGGCCACGCGGCTGACCAGTTCGACCTTGCTCAGGCTGCCGGGCGCCATGGCTGGCAACGTCTGGCCGATGCTATCGACAAATTTCGCCAGGTCGAACTGGGCGATCGAGATTCCGCCAGTGATCTGCGGGGTCTTGTCGAGGTCGTTGGCTTTCAGCTCACCGAGGGCACGCAACTGGTTGGCGGAGATCTTGATCCCGGTCCATTCGGCGACGTTCGCTGCCTTGTCCAGGGAAATCTGGCCTTGGGCGGAGAAGGTCATGGCCTTGCCTTGTAGTGGGTCGCCGGTCAGTTCGCCGGACAGTTTCATGTCTTCGAACTTGTAACGTTGCAGGGCGCGTTCGATGCGCAGCTCGCCGTTGAGCTCGGTGCGCACCCGCAGCACAGGCTGATTGGTGCTGAGGAACGCCGTGGCTTTCAGCGGAATGTTGGTCGAATCGTGTACCGCACCGGTGCTCAGCTGGATGCTTTCGGCACTGTACTGCTTGCCGGTTTGCTCGTCGGTGTATTCAACCCGGGCGTTGTTGACGGTCAGGCTGTCGATGTCGAGGCGGATCGGCTGCGGCGGTTTTTCCGGCTGGACGGGGGCCTCTGCAACAGGCGGGCTGGCAGGCGTCGGGCTGCCGGCAGGCGTGGCAGGAGGTGGCAGCTTGCCGATGTCTTCCCAGTTGCCGTGGCCGTTCTTGTCGCGTTTGAGGCGCAGGTTCAGGCCTTCGACGCGCACATCGCTCATCTGCACTTCGCGGCGCAACAGCGGCAGCACGCGCACGGACAGGCCGAGCATCTGCAGGTCGGCATACGGTTCGGTCGGGTTGATCAGGGTGGCGATGCTGGCCTCATGCAGTTCCAGGCCGAGCCACGGGAACAGGCTCCAGCCGATATCGCCATTGAGCGTCAGCTCGATGTGGGCCTTGTCGCGGGCTATCTGGCGGATCTCGTCTTTGTAGTCGTTGGGATCAAACAGGTGGGTCAGGGCGAAGCCCGCCGCCACAATGATCAGCAACAGCCCGAGAAGTACCAGACCCAGGATTTTGCCGAACGCTTTCATGGGCGAGTCCTTGTAGTTAGTCGAATTCGTAATTTAGCCGGGGAGTATAGCGCTGCATCCGCCCGGTTCGGGGCGCTGTCATGTCGCAATGAGGTCCAGCGGCAATTGCAATTTGGCGGCCAGCGCCTGGATTTCAAGGTGTCCGGCCGGTGCCAGCAGGCGCAGTTGGGCACCCGCTTGCGACGCCATTTTCTGTGCTTGGTTCACCAGTCTCTCGGCTACCCCACGGCGCCGGGTGATTTTTCGTATACACAAATGTGACAAGTACCAAACCTTGTCGTGCCGTGTCAGGCGTGCTGCACCGAGCAGGCGATCGTTGAAACGTCCTGCAATCAAAGAGCCGTCAGCCAGGCTGTTTTCGATCAGTTGAGCGTCCCCGGAATACGGTGCGAACAGCCATTGCGGAGCGTCACGATAGATTTTTTGCAGGTCCTGTTGATCCTGGTAACTGGCATCGTTCAGCGCTTGGACAGCGATCGGCATGGCTTTTTCCTGTGGGGACGAGATCAGATGACATGAAAAAGGTGATATCAGTTTGGTTTTTCTGTCACGTGCAAATGGTAACCTTCGCCGGTTCGTCCGTCCTTCTGCGACTTAACGTCGCGCCTTCAAGGAGCTTCACCCGAAAAAACGGTCATGCCTGCGTGCATAAAGGCCGAGGGTGAGCAGTGGCTGGCGAACCATACTAATAATTGGGGGATACACAATGAGCACGAGCATCACGGCGGACGGCCTTCGCGCCGACCAGCCTGCGTTCCTGTCCAAGGAACGCATCATCGCCAAGCCCGGTTTCAACCGCTGGCTGGTTCCACCGGCCGCTCTGGCCATCCACCTGTGCATCGGCATGGCCTACGGTTTCTCGGTGTTCTGGCTGCCGCTGTCCAAGGCATTGGGCGTCACCGCGCCTGTGGCTTGCGCGCCGGACATGAGCTTCATCGCTCAGGTCTTCTCTTCGCAATGCGACTGGCCGATCTCCATGCTCGGCTGGATCTACACCCTGTTCTTCATTTTCCTCGGCTGCTCGGCAGCGATCTGGGGTGGCTGGCTGGAACACGCCGGGCCACGCAAGGCCGGTGTGGTGTCGGCACTGTGCTGGTGCGGCGGTCTGCTGATCTCTGCACTGGGTATCTACACCCACCAGATCTGGCTGATGTGGATCGGCTCTGGCGTGATCGGTGGTATCGGTCTGGGCCTGGGCTACATTTCGCCGGTATCGACCCTGATCAAGTGGTTCCCGGACAAACGCGGCATGGCGACCGGCATGGCGATCATGGGTTTCGGTGGCGGCGCGATGGTCGGTGCACCGTTGGCGACTGCGCTGATGAGCCACTTCGCTTCGCCTGCCGGTGTCGGCGTGTGGCAAAGCTTCGTGGCCATGGCGGCGATCTACTTCGTGTTCATGATCGGTGGCGCCCTGGCCTACCGCGTGCCGCCAACCGGCTGGAAGCCTGAAGGCTGGACCGCTCCGGCAAAGAAAGCCTCGAACGCGATGATCACTCACCGTCACGTGCACGTGAATGTGGCGTGGAAAACCCCGCAGTTCCGTCTGGTTTGGCTGGTGCTGTGCCTGAACGTATCGGCCGGTATCGGCATCCTCGGCATGGCTTCGCCACTGCTGCAGGAAGTGTTCGGCGGCAAGCTGCTGGGCGTCGACGTGCCGTTCGGTCAACTGGACGCCGGGCAACTGGCTTCGATCGCTGCGATCGCTGCCGGCTTCACCGGTCTGCTGAGCCTGTTCAACATCGGTGGCCGCTTCTTCTGGGCTTCGTTCTCGGACTACCTGGGTCGCAAAAACACCTACTTCGTGTTCTTCGCCCTCGGTTTTGCCCTGTACGCATTGATTCCGAACATGGGCCATCTGGGCAACGTAGCGCTGTTCGTGGCGGCGTTCTGCATCATCCTGTCGATGTACGGCGGTGGTTTTGCGACCGTTCCGGCGTATCTGGCCGACCTGTTCGGCACGCAAATGGTCGGTGCGATCCACGGTCGTCTGCTGACTGCCTGGGCCGCCGCCGGCGTGCTCGGTCCGGTGCTGGTGAACTACCTGCGTGAGTATCAGTTGAGCATCGGCGTTGAACGCGCTGCCGCTTACGACATCACCCTGTACATCCTCGCCGGCCTGCTGGTGCTGGGTTTCCTGTGCAACCTGATGGTGCGTCCGGTGGCCGACAAGTACTTCATGACCGACGCCGAACTGGCCGCCGAACAGGCGCTGGGCCACGACAAAGGGGCTGATGCGAGCACCGTGCTGGAGTGGAAAGCCGCACCGGGCAGCAAGCCGCTGGCAATCGCTGCATGGCTAGTGGTGGGTATTCCGTTGGCGTGGGGTGTGTGGGTGACCCTGCAGAAGACGGCGGTACTGTTTCACTAAACAAAACCTAGTACCCCTGTAGGAGTGAGCCCTGCTCGCGATAGCGGTCTGACAGTCACGGAAATGTTGGCTGTCACGCCCTCATCGCGAGCAGGCTCACTCCTACAGTTGTTTTCGGGGTGCCTGTAATGGCTTGTATGGACATGTCTACCCGCGACAGCCGGGGCTTCTATCCGTCAGCCATCTCACGTCGCGTGTTTCTGTTTCGGCCCCGCGTGCCTATAATGGCTGCCTTTTTCGCCCAATGATTTTGCGGAGCTGGTGATGGCCGAACGTAAGGCGTCTGTCGAGCGCGACACTCTGGAAACCCAGATCAAAGCCTCGATCAACCTTGATGGCACCGGAAAGGCCCGATTCGATATCGGCGTTCCTTTTCTTGAGCACATGCTGGATCAGATCGCCCGTCACGGGTTGATCGACCTGGATATTGAATGCAAGGGCGATCTGCATATCGACGACCACCATACCGTGGAAGACGTCGGTATCACCCTCGGCCAGGCCTTCGCCAAAGCCATCGGCGACAAGAAAGGCATCCGTCGCTACGGCCACGCCTACGTGCCGCTCGATGAAGCGCTGTCGCGCGTGGTGATCGACTTCTCCGGCCGTCCAGGCCTGCAGATGCACGTGCCGTACACCCGCGCCACCGTGGGCGGCTTCGACGTCGACCTGTTCCAGGAATTCTTCCAGGGTTTCGTCAACCACGCCTTGGTCAGCCTGCACATCGACAACCTGCGTGGCACCAACACCCACCACCAGATCGAAACCGTGTTCAAGGCTTTCGGCCGCGCGCTGCGCATGGCCGTTGAGCTGGATGAGCGCATGGCCGGGCAAATGCCATCGACCAAAGGCGTTCTGTAATGCAGACGGTTGCAGTTATCGACTACGGCATGGGCAACCTGCACTCGGTGGCCAAGGCCCTCGAGCACGTTGGCGCCGGCAAGGTGCTGATCACCAGCGATGCCGACGTGATCCGCGAAGCCGACCGTGTGGTATTCCCCGGCGTAGGTGCGATTCGCGATTGCATGGCGGAGATCCGTCGCCTCGGGTTCGACGCGCTGGTGCGTGAAGTCAGCCAGGATCGTCCGTTCCTCGGCATCTGCGTCGGCATGCAAGCCCTGCTCGACAGCAGCGAAGAGAACGACGGCGTCGACTGCATCGGCCTGTTCCCGGGCGCCGTGAAGTTCTTCGGCAAAGACCTGCATGAAGACGGCGAGCACCTGAAAGTCCCGCACATGGGCTGGAACGAAGTGCAGCAGAAGGTCAGTCACCCGCTGTGGCACGACATTCCGGACATGGCGCGTTTCTACTTCGTGCACAGCTACTACATCGCTGCCGCCAATGCGCGGCAGGTAGTCGGTAGCGGTCATTACGGAGTCGATTTCGCTGCCGCGCTGGCCGAAGGCTCGCGTTTCGCCGTGCAATTCCACCCGGAGAAGAGCCATACCCATGGCCTGCAATTGCTGCAGAACTTCGCCGCGTGGGACGGTCGCTGGTAAATGGCTGCCAAGAAGTCCAAACCGCCGATCCTGACCCTCACTCCCGAACAGGAGAACGAGGCCAACCGCAAGATCCAGCGGTTCATGGAGGATCGGTTCGAACTTGACCTGGGTTCGTTCGAAGCGGCGGAAATTCTTGAGCTGTTTACCCGCGAAATTGCTCCGCACTATTACAACAGGGCGATTTTCGATGTGCAGACCCACCTCAAAGAGCGGTTTGAAAGCATCGAAAGCGACCTGTGGGCGCTCGAGAAAAACTGATTTCCGAGCCAAGCTGAACATTCAAATTTGAAGGTTTGCCAGATGCTGATTATTCCCGCTATCGATCTCAAGGACGGTGCCTGCGTACGTCTGCGCCAGGGCCGCATGGAAGATTCCACAGTGTTCTCCGATGACCCGGTGAGCATGGCTGCCAAGTGGGTGGAGGGCGGTTGCCGCCGTCTGCATCTGGTCGATCTGAACGGCGCGTTCGAAGGCCAGCCGGTCAACGGTGAAGTGGTGACCGCGATCGCCAAACGCTACCCGAACCTGCCGATCCAGATCGGTGGCGGTATCCGCTCGCTGGAAACCATCGAGCACTACGTCAAGGCGGGCGTCAGCTACGTGATCATCGGCACCAAAGCCGTTAAAGATCCGGCGTTCGTCGCTGAGGCCTGCCGCGCGTTCCCGGGCAAGATCATTGTCGGCCTGGATGCCAAAGACGGGTTCGTCGCCACCGACGGCTGGGCTGAAATCAGCACCGTGCAGGTCATCGACCTGGCCAAGCAGTTTGAAGCCGACGGCGTGTCTTCGATCGTTTATACCGACATCGCCAAAGACGGCATGATGCAGGGCTGCAACGTACCGTTCACCGCTGCACTGGCGGCAGCGACGAAGATCCCGGTGATCGCGTCCGGCGGTATCCACAATCTGGGTGACATCAAGTCGCTGCTCGACGCCAAGGCGCCGGGCATCATCGGTGCAATCACTGGCCGGGCGATCTACGAAGGCACCCTCGACGTCGCCGAAGCGCAAGCTTTCTGCGATGCGTACCAAGGCTGAGGACTGACCATGGCGCTGGCCAAACGCATCATCCCTTGCCTGGACGTGGACAACGGCCGGGTCGTCAAAGGTGTGAAGTTCGAGAACATCCGCGATGCCGGCGACCCGGTGGAAATCGCCCGTCGTTATGACGAGCAGGGTGCCGACGAGATTACCTTTCTCGACATCACCGCCAGCGTCGATGGCCGCGACACCACGCTGCATACCGTCGAGCGCATGGCCAGCCAGGTGTTCATCCCGTTGACCGTCGGCGGTGGCGTGCGCACCGTGCAGGACATTCGCAACCTGCTCAACGCTGGTGCGGACAAGGTTTCGATCAACACCGCAGCGGTGTTCAATCCGGAGTTTGTTGGCGAAGCGGCGCAGCATTTCGGCTCGCAGTGCATCGTCGTAGCCATCGACGCGAAGAAGGTCTCCGGCCCGGGCGAAACCCCGCGCTGGGAAATCTTCACCCACGGCGGGCGCAAGCCGACCGGCCTCGACGCGGTCGAGTGGGCGAAGAAGATGGAAGGCCTGGGTGCCGGCGAAATCCTGCTGACCAGTATGGATCAGGACGGCATGAAAAACGGCTTCGACCTCGGCGTGACTCGCGCGATCAGCGATGCGCTGGGCATTCCGGTGATCGCTTCCGGCGGCGTCGGCAACCTGCAGCATCTGGCCGACGGCATCCTTGAAGGCCACGCCAGCGCGGTGCTGGCGGCGAGTATTTTCCACTTCGGCGAATACACCGTGCAGGAAGCGAAAGCGTACATGGCCAAACGCGGCATCGTGATGCGCTAAACCGTACAGGCCAGTGGACAGCATGGCGTACCCAAGGCACTCTTGGGCACGCCATGGATTCCGGTAGCCCGACATGATCAAACGCCTGCTTCTTGTTCTCGCCAGTGCCTCTGTGTTGCTGCTCAACACGGCGCGGGCCGAAAACAGTCCCGACACCGATCTGGTGCTCCTCACCGAAAACTTTCCGCCCTACAACATGGCGAAAGACGGCAAGAATTTCGCCAAGGGCGAGAACATCAACGGCATTGCCGCCGACATCGTCCGCGAAATGTTCAAGCGCGCCGGGCTCACCTACAGCCTGACCCTGCGCTTCCCATGGGAGCGCGTCTACAAACTGGCGCTGGAAAACCCCGGTTATGGCGCCTTCGTGATGGCCCGCCTGCCGGATCGCGAAAACCTGTTCAAATGGGTCGGCCCGATCGGTCCGGACGACTGGATCATGTTGGCCAGGGCCGACAGCAAGATCACCCTCGACACCCTCAACGATGCGCGCAAATACAAGATCGGCGCCTACAAGGGCGACGCGATTGCCGAGACGCTGGCCAAGCAGGGCTTGAAGCCTACTGTCGTTCTGCGCGATCAGGACAATGCGAAAAAACTGGTCAATGGCCAGATCGACCTGTGGGCCACGGGTGATCCTGCCGGGCGTTATCTGGCGCGGCAGGACGGGGTCACTGGACTCAAGACCGTGTTGCGCTTCAACAGCGCCGAGTTATATCTGGCGCTGAACAAGGATGTGTCGGACGCAACGGTCGCCAGGCTGCAGGCGGCGCTGGATCAGATGCGCAAGGACGGGGTTGTCGACGAGATCATGGGGCGCTATCTGTAGCCGTCGGCAACGACTTGTCTGTTGCCTGGTGGGTGCATTCTTGCGGCGGATACTGCAGCAGACTCAGGTTATCGTTCTGGGTGTAAGCCAGATTGATCCCCGCTTGCGAGCCGTCAGCACGACGCAGCTCGTAGAAACTCTCCAGCTGATACACCGCGACGAATTTGCCTTTGCCGGCCATGGCGATCACATAGGTAGCAAATGGAGTCTGCCAACCACTGGTTGACGTCTCGCTGTGAGTGAACTGGCTGTCCAGTCTTGCCGAAAATGGGAGTGACGGATGAGCGTCTGCCTTCGTTGCCCACGGACTCACAAAACTGATCGCGGTAAGTTGAGTGAACAGACGCAGCGTCTTCGGATTCTGCAGCCGCTGCGCAGTCCACTTGAAAGCCCGTGCCTCCTCGCCTGTGTTGTGTCCGCTCCCAACCAAATAGTACTGGTCGGTTCTTTCCAGGCGATAAAAAGGCGTGGTGCGTAATTGATCAATTGGCGACAAGTCATCCTTAACCACGAACCATGGCAGCTCGATGACTTGGGCGAGGGTGGCCGCTCCCTTGGTTTCGGGGGCATCCGCTGCCAAGAGCATCGGCAGCTGTGGCGATGACTGGATCAGTGGCGCGATCTGCATCCGTAGTGAATAGGCACCGACATTGCTCTCTGGCCGGTTGAAACTGCTTGCCCCAACAAAGGTGCCTGGTGCGAAATGAATCTCTCCCGGCGGCGCATTCGTCGGCGTGACGCTCCAGGCGCTGAAACTCTGTCTGGCACCGCTGCCCTTGTCATTCCAGATCAGTTCGCCAACGTCCGAGGCGATCACCAGATCGGCGCGTACACAGCGAACCGCGTTGAGTGAAGGTTTTTCGTGATCATTGGAGCAGACCGCGCCCATGGCCACATAGCCTTGCGGGGCGATCGGTCGCCATACGGCCCCGTCTTTCTTCGAGCCTGAGCCGGAATCTTTCCAGATCAGCTCGAAATCGTCCGGGCGCCTTAATGCCGGGCCCCTGGCCGGATCTGCACTGGGTGCATCGGCTTCACAAACCACAGCTACCACGGTGCTGCCGTTAATGTTGTCGTGCCCGGCGACGAACACGTCGCCGAGCGGGAAATAGCCCGGCAATACATCCGGCGCCGGAGTCGGGCGCCAGAAGGCCGCGGGTTTAGCCCGTGAGCCGGTGCTGTCCCAGATCCGGTGAAATTCCGTGGTGAAATGGATCAGCAGATTGTCGTGTCGGATCGGCTCGATTTGCCTGGATGGCGCTGCGGCCTGGTCATGAATGGTCATGGTCACTCCTCATAGTTGAACGGCGACTCAAGGGAGTCGCGACCCGTTGCAGGTCTCACTATCGGTAATCGCAACCGGTCTCTGGCGGTAACTATGTATGACGTCGTGACCAGTTATTTCCAAAAAAACCGTTCCTTGCCATGGGCAGCCTTGCGCTCCTGTTTTGCCTATTGATGCAGAAGCACAAGGCCGACGTCACTGATCAGCTCAGGGGGCGCTGTTTTCGAGCGCTTCCCATTCCAGGATGTATTCCTTCAATTCTGAGCGCTGATTGTTGGGGTCGACAGCGTAAACGCAGAGTTTGAGGGGGAAGTTGCTTTGCGGGCGTAGCCAATTGGAGGTCACATGCCTATAACCCTGCGGGTCTTCGCAACTGACTTTTTCAGCAAGGCCGCCTTTTACCTCGTATCGATCAAGACCCTCGTTCTTGCGTTCCGGCCACAGAATCAGTGCCCTGTTTATCTCTTTGTTAAACGAAGTCTCTATGGTCGGAACAGGCGTCGGGCCCGCATCAACCAGATAAGTGGGAACAGTGACGGCATTGCGATAAGTGCCTGCGGGTAATATGTCCTCAGTACTGTTTGTGGCGATGATGCAAAGGTTGCTAGGCCCGGTTTCAGGTCCCATCGGAACATTTAATCGAGTCGGCGCAGTGCCGGTGGTGATTGGCTGGCTGTAGCCTTGCGGAACTTCGCAGTCGACCGGGTCAGCCGTCCGTTTAGTCCGGATAAACCGGGTGCTGGCGGTTATTTCGAAGTTCCATTCTGGATAAACGTAGTTGCCCTGAGCGCTTACGCTGATCTTTGCATGCGTTGGCAGTTGGGCAGGCAGTCTGATAGAGGCTGCCGGAAATAATTCGCACACCTGCGGATCCGTATTGAGTTTGCCATCGAAAAAGCAGTTGTTGAAAACCGAGGTGGGACTGCCGTAACTGCCGCTCGGCATCTGACCGTATCCAGGCAGCGGCGTCAGATGGTGAGCCAAGGTCCCGAGGACGCCATAGACCTCGTTGGTCGCTCGAACGATGACCGGACTCCCCGAGCTTCCGGAAGCAATATCTTTGCATTGGTTGCTGACGGTATGCCGCCAAACCCAGGGCTTTTCGAAAATCGCCGGGGAGGGCATGTGGGTGCAGGCGGACATTTGTAATGGAGAGCCAACGGGTTTGTGCACAATCAGAATGTCGCTATCTTCTGCCGGCGCCTGCCGGGCCAGTTTCATGGGCGTGATGCCCTGAGCCAGAAGTTCGCCCTGTGACACTCCAAGCTCCAACAGAGCCAGGTCGACACCCTGAATACTGCTCCAGGCTACTTTCTGCAGAGAAACGGTCCTGGAGGCAGCAGTCGTATCGATGAAGTTGTTGAAGGTAATGCTGGCTTCGATAGGGTCATCTGTTCGCATGACCCCGTTTTCCTTGCCCACGCAGTGGGCGCTGGTCAGTGCATAGGCGGAATCGGACGGTCTAGAGCTGTTAGTGTCGATCAGGAAGGCGGTGCAGGAACCGTGCTCGCGGCTTTTGTACTCGCCGATTCCCATCCAGTGGTTATTTTCGCCATCTTTGTTAGTCAGGTGTTGCGACGGTGAGAAGTTTTCAGCGCCCTTGCCGTAATCGACAGGGCTGGAACAGGCAGGAAGTGAGAAGGCAGTCAGTAATAAAAAGCTTGGGTGGATATATTTAAAGTTCATGGCCAGTCCTTGGCTAATATATGGGTGCAAGACTGGCGCAGAATAAGACAGTTAGGTTTGAGTCGGTTCTATAAGTTATTGCTGCTTATTTTGGTCGTAGAGGCTTATGAGAATTTAATAAGTTTATAGCTTAACGATAAATTCCATTTTTCCCGTGTGCAGCTGTCGCTTTGTTACTCCGCACGCTGATCATCTGCTTGATATCGATCCACTCGATGCCTTGCGCCTTGAGCTTCGGCAATTCACGTTCCAGCACCGCCAGCGTCTGCGGGTAAGGGTGGCCGATCATCACCGCCGAACCCTGCTTGCGCGCCAGGCTGATCGCCGTCTGCAGCTGGTTGAAAATGGCGGCTTCGGTGCGTTCGTCATCGAGAAACACATCGCGCGAAACACTCGCCAGATCGATCTTCTGTGCTTGCCGCGCCGCCACGGTTTGCGCACTGGTGCGGCTGTCGACGAAGAACTTGTGCCGACGCTGCAACTCGCCCATCAGCCACGCCATCGCCACCGGCTGGGCGGTCATGCGACTGCCCATGTGGTTGTTGATGCCCGCGGTGTAAGGGACCATTTTGAACGCGGCGTCGAGGCGCTTTTGCAGCTCTTCGAGCGGCAGTTCGGGGTGCCAGGCGTACGGACCGGTGGCCGGATCCATCGGCATGTGCAGGATCACGATCTTGCCGGCGCGATGGGCTTCGCGGGCGAATTCGGTGGCGTGCGGGGTGTCGGGCATGATCGCCGTGGTCACCGGGCCGGGCAGGGCCAGCACACGGCGATCCCGGGGCAGGCTCTGCCCCAGGTCGTCGATGATCAGCGTCAGGTAGGCTTTTGGCGGTGGCGTCCTGGCGGGTTCTGCGTGAGCAGCACCCGCCAGACAGCACAGCAGGACGAAGAGCAAACGCAAAGACATCCTCAACGGCCGGACGTGATGCTCAAGCCCTTAAGCAGGCTCAGGGCCTGGGCCAACTGGTAATCGTCATCCTGCGGCATGGCCTTGGCCTTGGTGCCGGAACCGGTCGGCTTGTCCGCGCCGCCGTTGCCGTTGCCCAGGTGGCCTTGCAGGTCGGCTTCCTTGAAGTAATCGCCGTCCGCTTCGTTGGTGATCTTGGCCTTGCGCACTTCGATGTCCGGGACGATGCCCTGGGCCTGGATCGAGCGGCCGTTCGGCGTGAAGTACAGTGCCGTGGTGATCTTCAGCGCGCGGTCGTTGTTCAGCGGCAGCACGGTTTGCACCGAGCCTTTGCCGAAACTGGTGGTGCCCATGACTACCGCGCGTTTCTGATCCTGCAGGGCGCCGGCGACGATTTCCGAAGCCGAGGCGCTGCCACCGTTGATCAGCACGACCATCGGCACCGCTTCGCTTTCGTCTTTGCCGGTGGCGGAGAAGCGCAGCTCGGAGTTGGCGATCCGGCCTTTGGTGTAGACGATCAGGCCTTTCTTGATGAAGTGGTCGACCACTTCCACTGCCGCCTGCAACACGCCGCCCGGGTTGTTGCGCAGGTCGAGGATGATGCCGTTGAGCTTTTTGCCGTTGTCCTTGCGCAGCTTGGCCAGGGCCTTGGAAACCTCTTCGCCAGTCTTGACCTGGAACTGGGTGATGCGGATGTAGCCGTAGCCCGACTCCAGCAGCTGTGCCTTGACGCTCTTCACCTGAATCACGGCGCGCGCCAGGGTCACGTCGAACGGCGTGCCACCGTCACGGACCAGGGTCAGGGTGATCTTCTGGCCGATCTTGCCGCGCATCTTGTCCACGGCTTCGGTCATGGTCTGGCCGCGAGTCGGCGCACCGTTGATCTTGACGATGAAGTCACCGGCCTGAATGCCGGCCTTCGACGCCGGGGTGTCGTCGATCGGCGAGACGACCTTGATGAAACCGTCTTCGGAGCCGACTTCGATGCCCAGGCCGCCGAATTCGCCGCTGGTGCTTTCCTGCAGTTCGGTGAAGTCTTCAGGGCCGAGATACGCGGAGTGCGGATCGAGGTTGCTGAGCATGCCCTTGATCGCGTTTTCCAGCAGAGTCTTGTCATCCACCGGCTCGACATACGCCGCCTTGATCCGGTCCATGACCTCGGCAAAGGTGCGCAACTCTTCCAGCGGCAACGGGGCCTTGGCGGTCGCGGCAGTGCCTGCCGGAGCGACGGCCGGGGCCGGTTGAGCGGCGAACGCCAGAGGCGCGCCGATCACCAGAGCGATCGTCAGGGCCAGCGAGGTAAGGCGGGACAAATGCAGCATGTCGAACGAACTCCTGAATTAGGCGACGCGCTTATCCTTGCGCGTGACACCATTGCGCCGGATCACTCGGGTGACCCTGCTGACGAATTGCGAAATACAGCGCTGGTGTGTCCTGACCGCCACTGTTACCCACAGTGGAGATCGACTCACCGGCTTTTACCACGTCACCGGCCGACTTGAGCAGTGTCTGGTTGTGACCGTAAAGACTCAGATAGCCATTGCCGTGATCAAGGATCACCAGCAGCCCGGCGCCACGCAACCAGTCGGCGAACACCACGCGCCCGCCATGCACGGCATGCACTTGGCTGCCGGCGGCGGCGCTGATCATCACGCCATCCCACTTGGTACGGGCATCGTCGCCACGGCTTTCGCCGAAGCGTGCCAGCAATCGACCATCAACCGGCCACGGAAGTTTTCCCCGGGTTGCAGCAAAAGGGCCACCGAAGGTCTCACCGCTGCTGGACACCAGCGCGCCGGGGGTTGATTTGACGGGTTTTCGTGGGGCGTCGCTGTTTTCAGCCTGCGCCTCACGCAAACGCTTTTTTTCCGCTTCCTGCTGGGCGATCAGCGCTTTCTGCCGCGCTTCTTCTGCCTCACGGGCCTGACGGGCCAGGGTTTCTTCAATGGTTTTAAGGACTTTAGACAGGTCTGCCTGATCCTGCTCGCGGGCGGCCAGTTTCTGGTCGCGGGCCTTTACGTCATCGTTGAGCTTGGCGAGGACTTGCTGGCGTTCCTTGCGGACCTTTTCCAGTTCGTCGCGCTGGGTGTCGAGGCTGCTTTTCTGTACCAGCAATTGCGCCTGCTGCATGGCGATGTCTTTTTCGACATTGGCCAGTTGGCGCAGGGTTTCGTTGAAGTTCTTCAACTGCTCCAGGCGGGCCTGGCTCAGGTAATCGTAATAGGTGAGGGTGCGGGCGAATTTCTCGGGATTCTGCTGGTTGAGCAGCAGCTTGAGGTATTCCTGACGGCCATTCTGGTAGGCCGCGCGGGCCTGGATGGCGATCAGTCGCTGCTGTTCAGTGCGCGCGCTCTGGAGTTTTTTTTTCTCCGCATCGAGCCGCTGCAGCTCGGATTCGCTTTTCTTCAGCTCTTTCTGCAGGGCATCGACCTGCTTCTCGAGCTTGCCCATCTCGGTTTCAGTGCCCTTGAGCTCTTTCTGCACACCGGATTTTTCTTCCTGCAGCTTGCCCAGCAGCTTTTTCAGCTCGGCAATGTCCTGACGCGTGGCATCCAGCTGCTGTTGGGTTTGCGCGCGCTCGTCAGCGAAGGCCGGTTGGAGCAGGCAGGTCAGAGCGAGGGCGATCAGGACGCGGAGCATAGAGGCGGGCGGCACCAGGGTAATGGACGGCCTAGTATGCCCGCCCGAGGCTGCAAAAAAAACGCCCAATTGGGCTTGTGTGATAACTGGAGCGGCGCAGAGGCCCATTTCCATTTCGAAAACCCCATAAACCACTGTGGGAGCTGGCTTGCCAGCGATGGCGTCTGCACATTCAACATAGCTGTTGGCTGTCAGATTGCTATCGCTGGCAAGCCAGCTCCCACAGGGTTTGGCGGTGTTTGATCTGGCGAATTAAACCAGAATCGAGGTGCCAGTCATCTCCGCCGGTTTTTCCAGGCCCAGCAGCATCAGCATGGTCGGCGCGACGTCCGCTAATACGCCGCCTTCACGGACCTTGAGGTCACGCTTGCCGACATAAATGAACGGCACCGGCTCGGTGGTGTGCGCGGTGTGCGCCTGGTGGGTTTCTTCATCGGCCATTTTTTCGACGTTGCCATGGTCAGCGGTGATCAGCGCTTCGCCACCCACCTTTTCCAGAGCTTCGACGATACGGCCGACGCAGGTGTCCAGGCATTCCACGGCTTTTACCGCAGCGTCGAACACGCCGCTGTGGCCGACCATGTCGCCGTTGGCGTAGTTGACCACGATCACGTCGTAACGCTGGTGTTCGATCGCATCGACGATGCGGTCGGTGACTTCCGGTGCGCTCATTTCCGGTTGCAGGTCGTAGGTGGCGACTTTCGGCGACGGGATGAGGATGCGCTCTTCACCCGGGAACGGTTCTTCACGGCCGCCGGAGAAGAAGAAGGTCACGTGCGCGTATTTTTCGGTTTCGGCGATGCGCAGCTGAGTCTTGCCGTTTTTTGCCAGGTAGTCGCCAAGCACGTTTTCCAGGCTGCCCGGAGCAAAGGCTGCAGGGGCTGGAATGCTGGCGGCGTATTGGGTCAAGCCCACGTACTGCACTTTTGGCTGGCGCGCGCGCTCGAATTCCTTGAAATCGTCTTCGACAAATACTCGGCTCAGCTCGCGGGCACGATCGGCGCGGAAGTTCATGAACACCACGGCGTCGCCGTCTTCGACCTTGACCGGCTCGCCGATGGTGGTGGCTTTGACGAATTCGTCGCTCTCGCCACGGGCGTAGGCGGCGTCGAGGCCTTCCTGAGCGGTGGCGGCGTTGAATTCGGCGTTGCCGTCAACGATCAGGTTGTAGGCCTGAGATACGCGGTCCCAACGGTTGTCACGGTCCATCGCGAAGTAGCGACCGATGAGGCTGGCGATGCGGCCCTTGCCGAGCGCCTGGAAGGTCGCGTCGAGCAGTTCGATCGACGAAGCGGCGCTTTTCGGCGGCGTGTCGCGACCGTCGAGGAAGGCGTGCAGGTAGATTTTCTCGGCGCCGCGCTTGAAGGCCAGTTCGGCCATGGCGATCAGGTGATCCTGGTGGCTGTGCACGCCGCCATCGGACAGCAGACCCATGAAATGCACGGCTTTGCCGGCGGCCACGGCTTTATCCACGGCAGCGCAGATGGTCGGGTTGTCGAAGAACTCACCGTCGCGGATCGCTTTGGTCACGCGCGTGAAGTCCTGATACACCACGCGCCCGGCGCCGAGGTTCATGTGGCCGACTTCGGAGTTGCCCATCTGGCCGTCCGGCAGACCAACGTCCATGCCGCTGCCCGAGATCAGGCCGTTCGGCACCGTGGCCCACAGACGATCGAGCACAGGCTTCTTCGCCGCATACACGGCATTGGATTCGTGGCTGTCACTGTGACCGAAGCCGTCGAGAATCATCAGGACCAAAGGTTTAGGCGTGGTAGTCATGGAATCCACTCGTGGCTAATAAAGAAGAGGGCGATGGAAAAGGGAGTGGCGAGTTTAATGCTTAGTTCCGACCACGTCACCGCCGGACGGGGTTTGGCCCACCATAGTGGCTGTGTATACTGGCCGACATTTTAACGCCCTGGAACCTCCTTCGATGGTTGCTCACCTGATTGAATTTGCCACTAACCACTACATTCTTGTCGGTATCTTCGTCGTACTGCTGGCTCTGCTGCTGGCGCACACGATGCAGGGCGGCGGTAAAAGCCTGAGCACCGGCGAACTGACCGCACTGGTCAACAAGGACGCAGGCGTGGTGGTGGACATCCGTCCGGCGAAAGATTACGCCGCCGGTCATATCGTTGGCGCGATCAACATTCCTCAAGACAAGCTGGCTGCACGTACCGGCGAGCTGGAAAAGCACAAGGCCAAGACCATCATTCTGGTCGACGCCCTGGGCCAGACCGCTGGCACCCACGCTCGCGAGCTGATGAAGTCCGGCTTCACTGCCGCCAAGCTGTCCGGTGGGATCTCCAGCTGGAAAGGCGACAACCTGCCGCTGGTGAAGTGATATGAGCGAAGTCATCGTCTACTCCAGCGATTACTGCCCTTACTGCATGCGAGCCAAGCAATTGCTCGCGAACAAAGGTGTGGCCTTCGAAGAGATCAAGGTCGATGGCAAGCCGCAGATTCGTGCTGCCATGAGCCAGAAGGCCGGACGCACGTCCGTGCCGCAGATCTGGATCGGCGAAAAGCACATCGGCGGTTGTGATGATTTGTATGCCCTGGAGCGCGCGGGCAAGCTCGACGCGCTGCTCAAGGCCTGAACGGCTGCACCCACGTACAGCAATCCCTAAAAGACCCAAGATCAGAAAGGATCTGAGATGACTGACCAACAGAACACTGCAGCCAGCGAAGAAGAAACCGCACCGCAATTCTCCTTGCAGCGCATCTACGTACGCGATCTGTCCTTCGAAGCCCCGAAAAGCCCGGCGATCTTCCGCCAGCAGTGGGACCCGACCGTCGGCCTGGACCTGAACACCCGTCAGAAAGAACTGGAAGGTGATTTCTACGAAGTGGTACTGACCCTGTCCGTGACCGTGAAAAACGGCGACGAAGTGGCTTTCATCGCTGAAGTGCAACAGGCCGGTATCTTCCTGATCAAGAACCTCGACGCGGCTTCGATGAGCCATACTCTGGGTGCGTTCTGCCCGAACATCCTGTTCCCGTATGCTCGCGAAACCCTGGACAGCCTGGTGACCCGCGGTTCGTTCCCGGCCCTGATGCTGGCGCCGGTGAACTTCGACGCCCTGTACGCGCAAGAGCTGCAGCGCATGCAGGAAGCTGGCGAGACGCCGACCGTTCAGTAAGTATCTGAGCGACGACGCAAGTCCAATGTGGGAGCGGGCTTGCTCGCGAAAGCGCAGTGTCAGGCGACATCAATGTCATCTGATCCGACGCCTTCGCGAGCAAGCCCGCTCCCACATTTGTTATTCGGTGTTATTTGAAGTCGTTCTGCCGCCACGCTTCGTACACGGCCACCGCCACGGTGTTGGACAGGTTCAGGCTGCGACAGCCTTCACGCATCGGCAGGCGCAGGCGCTGTTCGGCGGGCAGGGCGTCGAGCACTTCCGGCGGCAGGCCACGGCTTTCCGGGCCGAAGATGAACGCATCGCCCGGGACGAACGCGGCGTCGTGAAACGGCCGCGAGCCCTTGGTGGTGAACGCGAACAGCCGTGGGTTGCCGAGGCTTTCCAGACAACTGGCGAGGTCGGCGTGGCGCTGCAACGTGGCATATTCGTGGTAGTCGAGACCGGCCCGGCGCAAGCGCTTGTCGTCCATCTCGAAACCCAGCGGTTCGATCAAATGCAGGTGGCAGCCGCTGTTGGCGCACAGCCTGATAACGTTGCCGGTGTTCGGCGGAATTTCTGGTTGAAAAAGGATGACGTGAAACATGCACGGCTCCGAAGGTAAAGATGACGCGCATTCTACGCCGCAAGCCGACCCGCGTTCGAAACTATTCCCGCGGGTGATCGGTTCGCTGGCGATTGTCGGCGTGATGGTCGGCTTGATGATCGGTCGCCTGACCACGCCGGACCCCAGCGTGCTGCAGCAGGTCGAGGTGAGCGCTGACGGTCTGGTGGTGTGGTTCAGCAACGAACCGAAGCTGCACGGTGAAATCATCGATGGCACGATGGCCCTGTTGTTTCAGGCAGAGGGCAAGGCGCAAAAGGGTCAGCTCAAGCTCAACGGCAAGGACGTGAACTGGCGAACGCGCGTGAGTGACGGTGGGTTGTTGCTGACGGTGCTGGCGGCGCGGCCGCTGCAAGGGGAGTGGGCCGGGAGCAAGGTCGATGACCGCTGGCGGCTGGAGATCCATCTCCGGGAGCAATAAAAGCGGGAATCCCCGGCCTGCCTGTACCAGGGTTCCCAAAACGGGGTGGACTTCGCTGAGAGCGTCGGTCCGGTGTAAAGAGGGAACCCCCGGCCTGCCTGTACCAAGGATCCCAAAAGGGTGGGTTCGCCGCGTTGCGGTTTGAACCCGGTGTAAAGAGGGGAATCCCCGGCCTGCCTGTACCAAGGTCCCCGAAACGGGTGGTGAATCGAATCACCTGTGAGGGTTATTGCAGGCGGCGTGCCAGTTTTAGTATTTCGAAACAGAAAAAAGATTCAGATGCGCGAAAGCCCCGCAAATCGGGGCTTTCGAGTTTTTACTGTTCGGTTTTTTCAGTCTTGCCTGGATGGTTTTTGCACCGGCTGCGATGCCCGATCACGGGTCAAAGTGCATTAGGTTGGTGCACGGTGGGGCCACTGTGGGAGCGGGCTTGCTCGCGAAGGCGTCGCGTCAGTCACTGATACGTTTCATGAACAGCGCTTTCGTGAGCAAGCCCACTCTCACAGAGGGCGTGGTTGATCAGCCCTCATCCCCCTCATCATCATCCCCACCGTCCACTTTCATCCCCAATTCCTTGATCTTGCGCGTCAGGGTATTACGCCCCCAGCCGAGCAATACCGCCGCATCACGCCGGCGACCGGCCGTGTGCTTCAGTGCGGTCTCGATCATGATCCGCTCGAACGCCGGCACCGCGCTGTCGAGCAGGCTCGACTGGCCACGGGCCAACGCTTGATCGGCCCACTGGCGCAGCGCCTGCTCCCAGTTGGTCACTGGCGCCGAGTCCTGCGGCAGGCTCAGCAATTCCGGTGGCAGGTCACTGATGTGCACTTCGCGCCCGGAGGCCATCACGGTGATCCAGCGGCAGGTGTTCTCCAGCTGCCGCACGTTGCCCGGCCATGGCAGGTTCTTCAGGTATTCCTCGGTCTCGCTCTTGAGCAGCTTCGGCTCCACCGCCAGTTCTTGTGCGGCGCGGCTGAGGAAGTGCTTGGCCAGGGTCGGGATGTCTTCGCGACGGTCCGACAGACGCGGGATGTGGATGCGGATCACGTTGAGGCGGTGGAACAAGTCCTCACGGAATTTCCCGGCATGCACCAGGGTTTCCAGATTCTGGTGAGTCGCGGCAATGATCCGCACGTCGACCTTGACCGGCACATGGCCGCCGACGCGATAGAACTCACCGTCCGCCAGCACCCGCAGCAAACGGGTCTGGGTATCGGCTGGCATGTCGCCGATTTCGTCGAGGAACAGCGTGCCGCCGTCCGCCTGTTCAAAGCGCCCGCGACGCAGGTTGGCCGCGCCGGTGAATGCGCCTTTTTCGTGGCCGAACAGCTCGGATTCCATCAGGTCCTTGGGGATCGCCGCCATGTTCAGCGCGATGAACGGCGAGGCCGCGCGCGGGCTGTGGCGGTGCAGGGCGTGGGCCACCAGTTCTTTACCGGTACCGGATTCGCCGTTGATCAGCACGGTGATGTTGGAGTGGCTCAAGCGGCCGATGGCGCGAAACACCTCCTGCATCGCCGGCGCTTCGCCGATGATTTCCGGGGTGCGGGTCAGCGCCGGCACCACTTCCAGGCCTTGCTGCTCTTGCGCATGCTGATTGGCGCGCTTGACCAGCGATACCGCCTCGTCAACGTCGAATGGCTTCGGCAAGTATTCGAAAGCACCGCCCTGATAGGAGGCCACTGCGCTGTCGAGGTCGGAGTGCGCGGTCATGATGATCACTGGCAGCCGTGGGTGCTGTTCGCGGATACGTGCCAGCAGGTCGAGGCCACTGGCGCCCGGCATGCGGATGTCGGAAATGATCACATCAGGCTGCTGACGGGCCAGACGACTCATCACGCCGTCGGCGCTGTCGAAGCTCTGCGTGGTCATGCCTTCCTGCTGCAAGGCCTTTTCCAGAACCCAACGGATAGAACGGTCGTCATCGACGATCCACACGGTTTCACTACGGCTCATGTCGATGTGGCTCCTTGTTCCAGTGGCAGAAAGATCGAGAACGTGGTGTGGCCGGGGTGGCTGTCACACTCGATCAGGCCCTGGTGCTGGCTGATGATGTTCTGGGTGATGGCCAGGCCCAGCCCGGTACCGTCCGGGCGGCCGCTGACCATGGGAAAGAAGATGGTTTCCTGAAGTTCTGCAGGGATCCCCGGGCCGTTGTCGATGATCTCGATCTTGGTCACCAGGCGATGGCGGACGTGGCCGATGGTGAACTGGCGCATGGTCCGGGTGCGCAGGCTGATGCGGCCCAGACGCAGCTCGTTCTGGCTGCTGATCGCCTGCATCGCGTTGCGCACGATGTTCAGTACGGCCTGAATCATTTGTTCGCGGTCGATCAATACGTCGGGAATGCTCGGGTCGTAGTCGCGCACCAAGGTGATGCAACCCTGGCTTTCCGCTTCGACCAGTTGGCAGACGCGCTCCAGCACTTCGTGGACGTTGCACAGCGCCAGCGACGGCAGCTTGTTCGAGCCGAGCATGCGGTCGACCAGATTGCGCAGGCGGTCGGCCTCTTCAATGATCACGTTGGTGTAGTCGCGCAGGCTGTCTTCCGGCAACTCGCGGGCCAGCAACTGCGCGGCGCCCCGGATGCCGCCGAGCGGGTTCTTGATCTCGTGGGCGAGGCCGCGCACCAGCATTTTGCTGGTTTCCTGCTTGGACAGTTGCGCCTCTTCCTTGGTGATCCGCAGCAGGCGATCACGCGGGTGCACCTCAAGCAGAAGCATGGTCGCGCCGTTGCTGAGGATCGGCGTCACTGCGTAGTCCACGGTCAGAGTCTGGCCGGTGAGGGCGGTGAGCATCGCTTCGCGCTTGGTGAAAGGGTGCGCCTGTTCGACCGCCTGACGCAGCGAGTTGAGCGCCTCGGTGGACTCGGTGAACAACTCGCTGATGAACTGCCCATGGCTGCGCTGACCGCTGATGGCCAGCAGCATCTCGGCCGCCGGGTTCATGTATTCGAGGCGCAGTTCGGCGTCGAGCAGGATGGTGGCGGTGGTCAGGTTGTCGAGCAGCAAACGGTGGATTGCGTCGCTAATAGTCATCGGAGCCTCTTTTGGGGGCGGAGCGTGCGCAAGAAGCAGGCGTCGTTAAACGGAAAATGCAAAAACCAAACCAAGGCTCCGAAAAGAAGCGTTCAACCCGTGAAACAGGCGTTTGACGCTCGTTTGAGTGGCAGGGTGCCAGCTCGAACGGGAAGTTTCGAACCAAAATGGGTTGGAATCTGGGTACGGTGCAGCCTATTGCACCAATATAGTGCGTAAAGCTGAATGGCGTTAGAAGAAGCGCAGGAAGGGATTTTTTTCTTCGGCGGGTTTGTCTTTCAGCGGACATTCCGGGCGCACGCCGTAGTCCTCGCTGACGCAGGGTTTGACCTGGCGTTTCTGCGCCAGCGAGATGCGCAGCATGTGGAACGGCTGGTTGGCGGTACGCTCGACGGTGCGACCCTGCTCATCAAGGATTTCCACCGACAGGTTGTGACTGCCGCGGTCGATGTTGCTCAGCGGGAATACCGGACTCAGTCCCGGCTCGCCAGTGGCCTGGCCGTCCAGCAGCAGGCGATAGCGATGGCCGTGCTGTAAACCGGGTTCGCTGGTGACGCTGACGATCACCTCGCCCGCGCTGCTGCGAAGGGTCGCATCCGGCTCGGGGATCAGGATGCGCAGCATGTCGTAGTGAAACGGTGGTTGTTCCGCGACCTTTTTTACAGCGCTGATCGGTGCTGCAGCCGTGGGGTTGGCCGACATGCGATTGCTGGTGGCGATAGGCACGCGCTTGGCGTTGCCGCGCGGCTGGTCGGTGTAGACGCGATTGCCCTGCGCGTCGACATAGGTGAAGACCTCTGCCGAAACGGGCAGGGCGAACAGGCACAGGATCAGCCAGAAATTTCTCACGGCTTGTGCACCCGCTGTACGGTGAACACCACCGCCGGGCTCTGCTGGATGATCGCTTCGCCGTCGATCACCTGCACCGCGAGACGATGCTCGCCGCGATCGACATTCACCAATTGCAGGATCGGCACGTTGCTCGGCTGGCCATAAGGTGTGTCGTCCAGCACCAGCCTTAACTGGTGCGGCGCCTGCAGGCGCGGCTTGATCAGCACATTGACAGTGAAGGTGCCGTTGTTGGCGCGCAGCGCTTCTTCGCTGGGCAGGCCGGTCAGCTCCAACACCTCGTAGGCACTGCGTGCCGCGGGGCGTGTGTCGGTGCTTGAAGGCGCTGGCGCGCTCGGTGCCTGTGGCTCGACGCGGTTGAGTGGCGGCAACTCGACCGGCTGCGCCTGAACACCGTCCGGCGAGTGATCGCTGTAAACCGTGTTGCCATTGGCATCGGTGTACTTGTAGATCTGCGCGGCGGCGGGCAGGGCGATCAGCAGCAGGATGTAGAGAAAGGTGCGACCCATGAAATCGACCGGGAAAGAAAGCGATGGGGTGCAGCATAGGCCAGGTGCGGCGGTTGGCCCAACCCAGGACATATCCGGAGATCATTCAGACGCCAAAAATCCCTGTGGGAGTGGGCTTGCTCGCGAAGGCGGCGTATCAGTCGCCATCCCTGTCAATGACCCACCGCCTTCGCGAGCAAGCCCGCTCCCACAGGGGTTTTGCGTAGTTTCATAAATCGTGGGCAATAAAAAAGGCCTCCCGAAGGAGGCCTCTTTTTGTCACGCCGCGTAGCGCGGCGCTACCGGATCAGCAGCTGTAGTACAGCTCATATTCCAGTGGGTGTACGAAGGTGCGGACCTTGATTTCTTCTTCGGATTTCAGCGCGATGTAAGCGTCGATGAAGTCGTCGGAGAACACGCCGCCCTTGGTCAGGAACGCACGGCCCTTGTCCAGCTCTTCCAGGGCTTCTTTCAGGCTGCCGCAAACTTGTGGGATCTCTTTCGCCTCTTCAGGGGGCAGGTCGTACAGGTTTTTGTCAGCGGCATCGCCTGGGTGGATCTTGTTCTGGATACCGTCCAGACCGGCCATCAGCAGTGCTGCGAAAGCCAGGTACGGGTTGGCAGCCGGATCCGGGAAGCGTGCTTCGATACGACGGCCGCGTGGGCTGTTGACGTAAGGAATACGGATCGAGGCGGAACGGTTGCGAGCCGAGTAGGCCAGCATCACCGGCGCTTCGAAACCTGGCACCAGACGCTTGTAGGAGTTGGTAGCCGGGTTGGTGAAGCCGTTCAGGGCCTTACCGTGCTTGATGATACCGCCGATGAAGTACAGGGCAGTTTCGGACAGGCCGGCATAGCCTTCACCTGCGAAGGTGTTCTTGCCGTCTTTGGCGATGGACATGTGCACGTGCATGCCCGAGCCGTTGTCGCCGTACAGTGGCTTCGGCATGAAGGTCGCGGTGCGGCCGTATGCGTCGGCAACGTTGTGGACAACGTATTTCAGAGTCTGAACTTCGTCAGCTTTCTTCACCAGGGTGTTGAACTTGACACCGATTTCGTTCTGACCGGCAGTCGCCACTTCGTGGTGGTGAACTTCAACGGTCTGGCCCATCTCTTCCAGTGCGTTGCACATGGCAGTACGGATTTCGTGGTCGTGGTCGAACGGCGGAACCGGGAAATAGCCGCCTTTGATGCCAGGACGGTGGCCTTTGTTGCCGCCTTCGATGTCCTGGTCGGACATCCACGAGCCTTGTTCGGAGTAGATCTTGAACATCGAGCCGGAGATGTCCGACTTGAACTTCACTTCGTCGAAGATGAAGAATTCTGGTTCTGGGCCAGCGAAGACGGTGTCACCGATACCGGTGGTCTTCAGGTATTCCTCGGCACGGTGGGCGATGGCGCGCGGGTCGCGATCGTAACCTTGCATGGTCGACGGTTCGATGATGTCGCAAACCAGGATCAGGGTTGCGTCTTCGGTGAACGGGTCGAGAACGGCAGTATCGTCGTCCGGCAGCAGGATCATGTCGGAGGCTTCGATGCCTTTCCAGCCAGCGATGGAGGAACCGTCGAACATCTTGCCGACTTCGAAGAAGTCGTCTTCCAGCGCATCGCGAGCCGGCATGGTCACGTGGTGCTGAGTGCCTTTGGTGTCCGTGAAGCGCAGATCAATCCACTTGACGTCATGATCTTTGATGAGTTGAACCGACTTCGACATAGTGTCCTCCGGGTGGCTTAGGGCTTGGTAGTGGATGCCCTTAATAGGGGTGATGCCGGCGCAGATACTCTGCCAAGGCAACCTGCCTCACAAGGGAGCAAATTGCATGCCAGTGCCCCAGCATGGGTTTTTTGCCTCAAATTCACGCTTTGAGCACTGCAAAGCGCCATAAAGGCGAAAATCTCGCCCCTTAATGTAGCGCTTCAAATCAGAAATGACCCGTTTTGGTGCATGCGAAACCTTCTGCATATTAACTGGTTAAACCTTGAGCAATTTCCGCTATAATCCGCGCCCCCCTTTTTCGGCTGGCCCTGCGCGCGCTGTTTTCATGAAACTAATCGTAAAAGTCTTCCCCGAGATCACCATCAAAAGCCGCCCTGTCCGGATGCGTTTCATCCGCCAGCTGGCCAAGAACATCCGCGCCGTGCTCCGCGATCTGGACCCGGCCGTGGTGGTGAACGGTGTGTGGGACAATCTCGAGCTGGAAACCCGCGTTACCGACCCCAAAGCCTTGAAAGAGATGGGTGAGCGCCTGGTCTGCACCCCGGGTGTCGCGCACTTTCTGCAGATCGACGAATACCCACTGGGCGACTTCGATGACATCACCGAGAAGTGCAAACAGCACTACGGCGATGTACTGGCCGGGAAGATTTTCTCGGTGCGCTGCAAGCGTGCCGGCAAGCATCCGTTCAGCTCGATGGACGTCGAAAAATACGTTGGCAGCAAGCTGCGTCGTGAGTGCGGTGCGGCCGGAATCGACCTCAAAGACCCGGAAATCGAAGTTCGCATCGAAGTTCGCGACCAACGGTTGTTTGTCATTCACAGCCAGCACAACGGCATCGGCGGTTACCCGCTCGGCGCCCTGGAGCAGACGCTGGTACTGATGTCCGGCGGCTTTGACTCGACGGTTGCCGCGTACCAGATCATGCGTCGCGGCCTGATGGCGCATTTCTGCTTCTTCAATCTGGGCGGTCGTGCCCACGAATTGGGCGTGATGGAAGTCGCGCATTTCATCTGGAAGAAGTACGGCAGCTCGCAACGCGTGCTATTTGTCAGTGTTCCGTTCGAAGAAGTGTTGGGCGAAATTCTCGGCAAAGTCGATAACAGTCATATGGGCGTCGTATTGAAGCGTATGATGTTGCGCGCATCGTCGGCCATCGCCGACCGGCTGCACATCGACGCGCTGGTTACCGGCGAAGCGATCTCCCAGGTATCGAGCCAGACGCTGCCGAACCTGTCGGTGATCGACTGCGTGACCGACAAACTGGTCCTGCGCCCACTGATCGTTGCGCACAAGCAGGACATCATCGACACGGCCAACGAGATCGGCACCGCCGATTTCGCCCGGCACATGCCGGAGTACTGCGGGGTCATCTCGGTCAATCCGAAGACTGCCGCCAAGCGCCACCGTGTTGAGCACGAAGAGAAAGAATTCGACATGGCGGTTCTCGAGCGTGCGCTCGAAAACGCCAAACTGGTGCCGATCGATCGAGTGATCGACGAATTGGGCCAGGACTTGCAGATCGAAGAAGTCGGCGAAGCGCTGGCCGGTCAGATCGTTATCGACATCCGTCACCCGGATGCGGCCGAGGATGACCCGCTGGAACTTGCCGGCATAGAAGTACAGACGATGCCGTTCTACGCAGTGAACGCTCGTTTCAAGGAGCTGGATCCGACTCGCCAGTACCTGCTGTATTGCGACAAAGGCGTGATGAGTCGCCTGCATGCTCACCATTTGCTCAGTGAGGGGCATGCCAATGTGCGCGTTTATCGACCGAGCTAAGTGCCCGGGGCTGTTTGCCTGTGGCCTGCGTCACCGGCCCCCCGACACCGCCGTCAAGCTGTAACGGCCATGCCGGACACTACTGTTAATCGCTGCCAAGACTTGTCAGCAAACCGAATCCTCTGATCGAGATACACAAGTGATCGAAAATCTACGTAACATCGCCATCATTGCCCACGTTGACCATGGTAAGACCACCCTGGTAGACAAACTCCTGCGTCAATCCGGCACTCTGGAGCGCAACGAGCTCAACGACGAGCGCGTGATGGACTCCAACGACCAGGAAAAAGAGCGCGGTATTACCATTCTGGCGAAAAACACCGCCATCAACTGGAACGGCTACCACATCAACATCGTGGACACCCCGGGCCACGCCGACTTCGGCGGCGAAGTAGAACGCGTAATGTCGATGGTTGACTCCGTTCTGCTGCTGGTTGACGCTCAAGACGGCCCTATGCCGCAAACCCGTTTCGTGACCAAGAAGGCGTTCGAAGCCGGCCTGCGTCCAATCGTGGTCATCAACAAGGTTGACCGTCCAGGCGCGCGTCCGGACTGGGTTCTGGACCAGATCTTCGACCTGTTCGACAACCTCGGTGCTACCGAAGAACAACTGGACTTCCAGGTTGTTTACGCTTCGGCCCTGAACGGTATCGCCGGTCTGGATCACACCGCCATGGGCGAAGACATGACTGCGCTGTACCAGGCAGTTGTCGACCACGTTCCGCCTCCGGCCGTTGACCGTGACGGTCCGTTCCAGATGCAGATCTCCGCTCTGGACTACAACAGCTTCCTGGGTGTTATCGGTGTTGGCCGTATCGCTCGTGGTCGCGTCAAGCCGAACACCCCGGTTGTCGCGATCAGCGCCGACGGCAAGCGCCGCAACGGTCGTATCCTGAAGCTGATGGGTCACCACGGTCTGCACCGCATTGACGTTGAAGAAGCAGCGGCTGGCGACATCGTCTGCATCAGCGGCTTCGACGAGCTGTTCATCTCCGACACCCTGTGCGATATCAACACCGTCGAGGCGATGAAGCCGCTGACCGTTGACGAGCCAACCGTTTCCATGACCTTCCAGGTAAACGACTCGCCATTCTGCGGTAAAGAAGGCAAGTTCGTGACCTCCCGTAACATCAAGGATCGTCTGGACAAAGAGCTGCTGTACAACGTTGCACTGCGCGTTGAAGAAGGCGACTCGGCTGACAAGTTCAAGGTTTCCGGCCGTGGTGAGCTGCACCTCTCGGTACTGATCGAAACCATGCGTCGCGAAGGCTTCGAGCTGGCCCTGGGCCGTCCTGAAGTGATCATCCGTGAAGTTGACGGCGTGAAGCAGGAACCGTTCGAAAACGTCACCATCGACATCCCTGAAGAATCGCAGGGCAAGGTCATGGAAGAGATGGGTCTGCGTAAGGGCGACCTGAGCAACATGGTGCCGGATGGCAAGGGCCGTGTTCGTCTGGAATACAACATCCCTGCTCGCGGTCTGATCGGTTTCCGTAACCAGTTCCTGACCCTGACCAACGGTGCTGGCATCCTGACCTCGATCTTCGATCGTTACGCTCCAGTGAAGTCGGGCCACATGTCCGGCCGTCAGAACGGCGTTCTGGTTTCGGTTGAAACCGGCAAGGCACTGACCTACTCGCTGGAAACCCTGCAGGCTCGTGGCAAGCTGTTCGTAGAACACGGTCAGGAGATCTACAACGGTCAGATCGTTGGTCAGAACAGCCGCGACAACGACCTGGGTGTGAACCCTACCAAAGGCAAGAAGCTCGACAACATGCGTGCTTCGGGTAAAGACGAAACCATCGCTCTGGTACCACCTGTTCGCTTCACTCTGGAACAGGCTCTGGAATACATCCAGGAAGACGAGCTGTGCGAAGTCACGCCTAAGTCCATCCGTCTTCGCAAGAAGATCCTGGACGAAAGCGAGCGTACCCGCGCTGCCAAGAAAGCCAAGGCATAATTTAGCCCGAGCTTGAAAAAACGCCCCCGGTCGCGAGACCGGGGGCGTTTTTGTTTGTCTGGGGTTTACGCGTTGTTTGTGCCGGCCCCTTCGCGAGCAGGCTCGCTCCCACAGGGGAACGCATTCCAATGTGGAAGCGAGCCTGCTCGCGAAGGCGGCGGATCAGCCGCCGCAAATTTCAGGAAAGATCAAAACTTCTCGATCGACCGCGAATTCTGCACCCGCTCGACTTCTTTCGGCTTGTACGCGCAATACCCCGGCCGCGGACCGATTTTCGGGTGGTTGCGGCAAGTGTCCGGGCGCTTGTCATAAATGGTGCACAGGCGGCTCTTACGATCCAGGTAGTAGCAATCGTTGTTGCTCATGCGCTGTAGAGTAAAGATCCCCGACTTCTGGTTGAAGCGCTCGACCAGCCCTTCCTTTTGCAGGCGCTTGGCGATGTTCTTCGGCGGATCACCCAGTTCGAACTCGTCAACCACGCCGATGCGTACCAGGTCCTTGATCTTGACCTCGACCGGCAGGGTGCAGCAGCTGGAGACACAAGAGCCGCACATCGGGGCCGAATATTTGGCCCACGTATCGAGACGGTCGATCTCGGCGGCGGCAATCAGGTTGGGCTTCATCATCGGGGGTTACCAGGCGTGTGTGCATCAGGGCGCGCGATCATACCGGGACTGGTGGATTTTTGAACAACCTTTCGCCAGATTTTTGCAAATGCCGCGCAAATGCCATTCAGTCCGGCACGGCCCCTGCATTCATTAGCCCACTCGCCAAGGTAATGCCGGGCTATCTCACCGTCTTCGGAAAAACTGCAGAACCTGCGCCTCTACCGTCGGTCAGACCGTCTAGGCTCAGACAATTCCCCGCTCGCTCGAGGTCCTATCGATGACTCAAGAACCACTAGTTCGCGAAGCAGAGGTGGCCGCATTCCGCGATGCCGTCCTGACCAAGCTCACCTATGCAGTGGGTAAAGACCCGGATCACGCTTTCGACCATGACTGGTTCGAAGCCATTGCCCTGGCGGCGCGCGACCACATGGTCGAACACTGGATGGACCACACCCGGCAGATCTACCGCAAAGGCCAGAAGCGGGTGTATTACCTCTCGCTGGAATTTCTCATCGGCCGTTTGCTCTACGACAGCCTGAGCAATCTCGGCCTGCTCGACGTCGCCCGTGAAGCGCTGACCGAGCTGGGCGTCGATCTCGAACGCATCCGTCTGCTGGAACCTGACGCGGCACTCGGCAACGGCGGCCTTGGACGTCTGGCGGCGTGCTTCATGGAAAGCATGTCGACCCTCGGCATCGCCGGACACGGCTACGGCATTCGCTACGAGCATGGGCTGTTCCGGCAGGCCATCGTCGATGGCTGGCAGCAGGAACAGACCGAGCACTGGCTGGATTTCGGCAACCCGTGGGAGTTCGAACGTCCGGAAGTGGTGTACTCGATCGGCTTCGGCGGCAGTGTCGAAACCGTGACCGATGCCAGCGGCAAGACCAAACAGGTCTGGTCGCCTGCGGAAACCGTGCGCGCGATTGCCTACGACACCCCGGTGGTCGGCTGGCGCGGGGCGAGCGTCAACACCCTGCGCCTGTGGCGTGCACGCGCCATGGAAGATCTGCACCTGGAGCGCTTCAACGCCGGTGACCACCTGGGTGCCGTCGCCGAAGTGGCCCGCGCTGAAAGTATTTCCCGCGTGCTTTACCCGGCAGACAGCACTGAGGCCGGGCAGGAACTGCGCCTGCGCCAGGAATACTTCTTCGTCGCCGCTTCCTTGCAGGATTTGCTGCGTCGTCATCGCAACATGCACACCTCGGTGCTGACCCTGGGCGATCACGCGGCGATCCAGCTCAACGACACCCACCCTTCGATTGCCGTTGCTGAATTGATGCGGCAACTGGTCGACGTCTACGACGTGGCCTGGGATGCGGCGTGGCAAGTCACCGTCGACACCCTGTCGTACACCAACCACACGCTGTTGCCCGAAGCGCTGGAAACCTGGCCGGTCGGCCTGATGGAACGCATGCTGCCGCGGCACATGCAGATCATTTATCTGATCAACGCCCAGCACATCGACTCGCTGCGCGCCAAAGGCATTCATGATTTCGACGTGCTGCGCGCGGTGTCGTTGATCGAAGAGGACAACGGTCGCCGGGTGCGCATGGGCAACCTCGCGTTCCTCGGTTCGCACAGCGTCAACGGCGTGTCCGGGCTGCACACGCAGTTGATGCGCAAGACCGTGTTCGCCGAATTGCACAAGCTCTACCCGGAGCGGATCAACAACAAAACCAACGGCATCACCTTCCGCCGCTGGCTGTTCCAGGCCAACTCCGAACTGACCTCGATGCTGGTCGACTCCCTCGGCCCGGAGGTGCTGGATAACCCGGAAGAGCGCCTGCTCGACCTCGAACCGTTCGCTGAAAAAACCGCCTTCCGCAAAGCCTTCTCCGAACAGCGCCTGCACAGCAAAAAGGCCTTGGCCTATCTGATTCACGAGCGGCTGGGGATCGCGGTCAATCCGGCGGCGATGTTCGACGTGCAGGTCAAGCGGATCCACGAATACAAGCGCCAGTTGCTCAACCTGATGCACACCGTGGCGCTGTATCAGGCAATCCGCGCCGAGCCTGAAGTCGACTGGGTACCTCGGGTGAAAATCTTCGCCGGTAAAGCAGCGGCCAGTTATCACCAGGCCAAACTGATCATCAAACTGACCAACGACATCGCCCGGGTGGTGAACAACGACCCGACCGTGCGTGGTTTGCTGAAAGTGGTGTTCCTGCCCAACTACAACGTCAGCTTGGCGGAAAGCATCATTCCTGCGGCGGACTTGTCCGAGCAGATTTCCACGGCCGGGTTCGAAGCCTCGGGCACCAGTAACATGAAGTTCGGCCTCAACGGTGCGCTGACCATCGGCACCCTCGACGGTGCCAACGTGGAAATGTGCGAGCGCATCGGCGCCGAGCACATGTTCATCTTCGGCCTCAGCGCGCAGCAGGTTGAAGCGCGCAAGCAGAACCACGAGTTCAGCGCTGCACCGGACATCGCCGCGTCGCATCGTTTGAGCGACGTGCTGCAAGCGATCCGCAGTGGTGTGTTCTCGCCGGATGACACGTCGCGCTACACCGGGCTGATCGATTCGCTGGTGGACTACGATCGCTTCCTGGTCTGCGCTGACTTCGATTCCTATTGGGAAGCGCAAAAACGCGTCGATGCGCACTGGCACGACGCCAACAACTGGTGGCGTTCGGCGGTGCTCAACACGGCGCGGATGGGCTGGTTCTCGTCCGACCGGACGATTCGCGAGTACGCCACGGATATCTGGAAGGCACTGGAGTGATTTTCTGCAACAAATGTGCGTAAGGCCCAACGATTGTTGGGCCGGATCGATATACTGAGCGCCGGTTACCGGGCTGTTCAGTCACCACTGATCCAATGTAGGAGTGAGCCTGCTCGCGATAGCGCCGTCACATTCAACAGCTTCGTTGACTGACAAATCGCTATCGCGAGCAGGCTCACTCCTACAAGGGTTTGTGCCTAGACTGAAGCAACTGTCGGGATTGCCCCGCCTTGGGGCTGCTTAGGGATATCGACCATGCAATGGATGTTCATGTTGATCGGGCTGCTGCTCGGCTGGCTGCTCGATGAGTCGTTCAGTGCCGCGCTGCTTGGTGCACTGCTCGGGCTGGCGATCGGGCAAACGCTGCGCCTTGCCCGGCTTGGCTCGCAGGCCTCCGAACAACGGCGCCAACTGGAGCAGGCCAAGGTCGCCCTGCAAGCCGTCGAGCAGCGTCTGTTTCTGCTTGAAGGTGCCAGCGTGCGCACCACACCGCCGAGCGTGGCGCCGATGCCGGACGCCATCGTTGAGCCGATCATCGTCGCCGAACAATCATCTTCCCACACGCCGGATCTGGTCTGGGAACTGCCACCCGAACTCGAACCGATCTCTGCCGTTGCCAGCGAAACCAGTCAGCCGCTGCCGGCGGATGTCTGGCGTCTGGATGCTGTTACCGACGAGCCAGCAGCGCCGGCACAGCCTGCCGAACCCCGTGGCCCGAACCTGATCGAGCGTGGCATCAATGCTGCTCGCAACTGGCTGTTCGGCGGCAACACCGTGCTGCGGGTCGGCGTGGTGCTGTTGTTCTTCGGTCTGGCCTTTTTGTTGCGCTACGCCACCGAAGGCATGGTTGTGCCGATCGAATTGCGTTACGCCGGCGTCGCTGCAGCGGCCTTGGCCCTGTTGGCGCTGGGCTGGTGGCTACGCAAACGCAACAGCAGTTATGCGCTGATTCTGCAGGGCACCGGGATCGCGGTGCTGTACCTGACGGTGTTTGCGGCGATGCGTCTGCATCCGTTGCTCGATCCGTCCGCCGCGCTGGGGTTGCTGGTCGCGGTCACGGTGTTCTCGGCGATTCTCGCCATCACTCAGGATGCGCTGGGGCTGGCAGCGGCTGCAGCATTGGGCGGTTTCGCCGCGCCGATCCTGACCTCGACCGGGGCCGGCAACCACGTCGCGCTGTTCAGCTATTTCGCGTTGCTCAATGCCGGCATTCTCACCATTGCTTGGTTCAAGGCCTGGCGCCTGCTTAACCTGATCGGGTTCGTCGGCACGTTCGGTATCGGCTTCGCCTGGGGCCTGCGCTCCTATGCGCCCGAGCTGCTGTGGAGCACCGAGCCGTTCCTGATTCTGTTCTTCCTGATGTATCTGGGCATCGGTCTGCTGTTCGCCCGGCGCAAGTTGCTCGACATGTCCGATGCGCCGGCAGACGGCGATCGCGAGGCGCTGCTGCACTGGTCGGCGCGCAAGGGCGATTACGTCGACGGCACGATGCTGTTTGGCCCGCCGATCGTGGGCTTCGGCTTGCAGTTTGCGCTGGTGCAGCACCTGGAGTTCGCCGCCGCGTTCAGCGCACTCGCACTGGGCGTGATCTACATGGGCCTGGCCCGGGTGTTGATGGGCGGCCGCGCCTTGTTGCTGGGTGAAACCTGTCTGGCGCTGGGGGTGATTTTCGCCAGTCTGGCGATCCCGCTGGGCCTCGATGCGCGCTGGACTTCGGCGGCGTGGGCAGTGGAGGGCGCGGGGATTTTCTGGCTCGGCCTGCGTCAGCATCGGCCGTTCGCCCGAGCGTTTGCCCTGCTGCTGCAACTGGGGTCGGCGTTGGCCTTTCTCAGTCAGTTGCGGGTTGGCGAAAGCAGCCTGCTCGACGGCGCACCGCTGGGGGCGTTGATGCTCGGCATCGCGCTGCTGTTCAGTTTCTATCAATTGCGCAAAGCCTCGGCGGAACAGGCTTCGCCGTGGGAGCGCCAGGGTTTGCCGGTGCTGGCGGCACTGGGTCTGACCTTCCTGTACCTGTTGGCGCCGCTGTTTTTCCTGGTTCAGGCGACGGCGATCAGTTGGGCCTTGGCCGGACTGGTGACCCTGTTTGTCGGCCTGCGCCTGCAATCGCGCACGTTCCTGTTCACCGCGTTCGCCGTGCAGTTGCTCGGCGGTGCGTTGTTCCTGTTGCGCCTGCAAGGTGCAGGTGAGAATTCGGCGGCCGTGTTCAGCGCCGGGTGGAGCGGTTTGCTCAGCGCATCGCTGATCGGTCTGGCGTTGATCGGCGGGATGCTGCTGGCGGCGCGCGACGAGATGGTGCGCGGCGATGTGCGGCTGCTGCGCGGGTTGTCGGTGGTGTTGCTGGCGGGGTTGGTGCTGATCAATCTGGCGGTGCTGTTCGTGCTGCCGTGGCAAACCGCGAGTGCGGTGTGGGCGGCGAGCGGTCTGTTGATCATCTGGCTGAGCCTGTACCTCAAGCAGCGCGTGAGTTTTGTCTTTGGGCTGTTGTTGCAGTTGATCGGTGGCGCGGCGTTCTTGTTGGCCGGCCCCGAGTTGCTCGGGCCGCTGTCCAGCGAAGGTCTGCGGCCGTTGGTCCATGGCGGCTTCTGGACGCCGCTGGTACTGGGGCTGGCCGCGCTGGTCGGTGCCTGGCGTCTGCAACTGGGCAATCATGCCTCGGCGTTCGATGCGCTGAGTTTGCAACGCCTGTCCGAAGTGCTGCTGGTGTGGGGCGCCGGTTGGTGGGCGTTGGCGTGGGTGAGTGAGGTGCTGCGTTTTGCGCCGCTGAATCTGCAGGCGTCGCTGTTGCTGCTGGTCGCTGCGCTGAGTGTGGCGTTGTGGACGCTGTTGGCGCTGCGCCTGAAATGGCCGGCGCTGGGCCTGCTCTGCACCTTGCTGATTCCGGCGGCGGGGCTGGTGCTGCTGGCGGCGTGGCATGCGCGTTACCACCCAGCGGCGAATTTTGGTTGGCTGGCGTGGGTATTGGTGTTCGCCGTGCATTTCTTCAGCCTGCGGCGTCTGGCACCGATGCTGCCGGCACGGGCCTTGAGCGCGGCGCACGTGCTGGGTTGCTGGCTGCTGATCGGCGTGCTGGCGCTGGAGTTGCGCTACGGCTTGCTGCTGTTGTCCGAGCAATACAACGCGTGGCGCTGGCTGGGCTGGGCGATCCTGCCGAGCCTGTATCTGTTGCTGGCGGCGGCTCCGCGCAACTGGCCATGGCCTGTGGCGGCATTCCCGCGGGAATATCGTTTGTACGCTGCCGCGCCGCTGGCAGTGCTGATGCTGGCGTGGTTCTGGCTGGCCAACGGTGTCAGCGACGGTAACGCCGAACCGCTGCCGTACGTGCCGCTGATCAACCCGTTGGAATTGGGCCTGCTGTTCGCCTTGTTCGGGGTGTACGTGTGGTCGCGTCATGCGGTGACGCAGTTTGCCCTGCGCAAGGATTACGCCGAGTACGCCACACAACTGGTCGCCGGGGTTTCGCTGTTCGCTTTCTGCACCGCGCTGGTGACCCGCGCTGCGCACCATTGGGCGGGCATTCCGTTCGAGCTGGATCTGCTGCTCGAATCGATGCTGGTGCAGGCCGGGTTGTCCATCGTCTGGACCTTGATGGCGTTGGGGCTGATGATCGGCGGACACCTGCGTCACCGGCGCGAAGTGTGGCTGATCGGCGCGGCGTTGATTGCGCTGGTGGTGGCCAAACTGATTTTTGTCGAATTGAGCAACCGTGGCGGACTGGCCCGGATCGTCTCGTTTATCGGCGTCGGCGTGTTGCTGCTGGTGGTGGGCTATTTCGCACCGCTGCCACCGAAACGTGTCGAAGCCGAACCGGTGGCGGACAAACCCGTGCCGGATACCGAAGGAGTTTCATCTTGAGTCGCATGCTGAATCTGGGGTGGTTGGCGTTGGGCGTGGTGATGGTTGCCGGCGCCCGGGAAAAACCGGCGGACTTCGCCACGCAGGTGCCGCTGACGGTGAGCGGCAACGGCCCCTGGTATCGCCTCGACCTGCCGCTGAGCGCACAATTGCAGGCCCGCCAGACCGATCTCAGCGACCTGCGCGTATTCAACGCCGCCGGCGAACCGCAGGCCTACGCCCTGGCCCGGGAATCGGCGCAGACCCGCGACGACGGGCAGTTGCATGAGGTGAAGTGGTTTCCGTTGTACAACGCTGCCGATGCCAGCGAGCGGGCGCCGAACGTGCGCGTGCAATCGACCACCACCGGCACACTGGTGGAAGTGCAGCCGTCGACTCAGCTGGAGGCTGGTGAAGAAGTGCTGCGTGGTTGGCTGCTCGATGCCAGTGCGATCAAGGCGCCGCTGCAGCAACTGATTCTTGACTGGACCAGCGAGCGTGACGGCTTCCAGCGTTTCAGTATCGAGGCCAGTGATGACTTGCAGCATTGGCAGGCGTGGGGCGAGGGGCAGGTCGCGCGGCTGACCTTTTCCGACGAGCGCATCGAACAGCACGAAGTGACGCTGCCGGGGCAATCCGCACGCTATCTGCGTCTGCTGTGGGATGCGCCAACCTCGGCGCCCATCCTCACGTCGGCGCAACTGAAAAGCAGCGATCCACGCAACGTGCCGCTGCCGTTGGTCTGGTCGCAAGCGCTGGCGGGTAGCAGCACCAAGTCCGGTGAGTACACCTGGCAGTTGCCGATGGGCCTGAATGTCGAGCGGGTGCAAGTCGAGCTGAAACAACCGAACAGTCTGGCTCCGGTCACACTCGCGGGCCGCCGCGAAAGCAGCCTGCCGTGGCAGACATTGAGCAACGGTTTGCTGTATCGCCTGACCCAGAACGGTCAGGACGTGGTGCAAAACGAATTGCAGTTGTACGGGCAGACTGTGCAGCAGCTGAAACTGAGCGTGGATGAGCGTGGCGGCGGTCTGGGTGAACAGGCACCGAGCCTGAAGTACGCGGTGCGGGCGACCCAGGTGATTTTCCTCGCACGGGGTGACGGGCCTTACAGCCTGGCGCTGGGCAATCCGACGGTGAAAACCGCGAACCTGCCACTGAGCACGCTGATTCCGGATTTCAAAGCGGAAAAACTCGCGGCGCTGGGCAAGGCCTCGGTGCAGGGTGAGGTGGTTGCCACTCAGGCTGCGCCGGCGACTACGGCGGCAGTAGCCGAGACCAACTGGAAGAAAATCGGCCTGTGGGCGGTGTTGCTGGTGAGTGTGGTGTTCCTCGGGGCGATGGCGGCGAGTCTGTTGCGCAAGCCACCAACCAATTCCTGAGCATGGCTGGCGCTGCGGGCCATTCGCGAGCAGGCTCGCTCCCACAGTTGACCGAGTAGCCTCGATGGACGCGATCAATGTGGGAGCGGGCTTGCTCGCGAAGGCGGCTGATCGGCCAACGAGAATTTCAGATCGGCCGCGGTTGCGCACGCACCACCCGTCCCGTTTCGAACTACGCTCAATCCGGTACCTGAACTCTCTCGACCCGATCACGTCTGATACAAGCAATTGCGCCCCAATGCACGTTACCGGGCGTCATCGCTCGCTACGTTTTCAGACTCCCTGTAAACTGCGCGGGTTTTTAGCCCCCCATTCCACCGGAGCCGTCCATGTCCCGCGTTACCCTGAGTCGCTATTTGATTGAGCAGACCCGCAGCAATAACACTCCTGCCGATCTGCGCTTCCTGATCGAAGTGGTGGCGCGTGCCTGCAAAGAGATCAGCCACGCCGTGTCCAAAGGCGCCCTGGGTGGTGTTCTGGGCAGCATGGGCACTGAAAACGTCCAAGGCGAAGTGCAGAAGAAGCTCGACGTGCTGTCGAACGAGATCCTGCTCGAAGCCAACGAATGGGGCGGTCATCTGGCCGGCATGGCGTCCGAAGAAATGGACAATGCCTACCAGATCCCGGGCAAATACCCGAAAGGCGCCTACCTGCTGGTATTCGACCCACTGGACGGCTCGTCGAACATCGACATCAACGCTCCGGTCGGCACCATCTTCTCGGTACTGCGTTGCCCGAACGAATACCTGAGCCAGAACGAGCCGCTGAACGAAAAAGCCTTCCTGCAGCCAGGCACCCAGCAGGTTGCTGCCGGTTACGCGATCTACGGCCCGCAGACCATGCTGGTACTGACTCTGGGCGACGGCGTCAAAGGCTTCACCCTGGATCGCGAAATGGGCAGCTTCGTGCTGACCCACGAAGACATCACCATTCCTGAAACCACCCAGGAATTCGCGATCAACATGTCCAACCAGCGCCACTGGGAAGCCCCGGTACAACGCTACGTCAGCGAACTGCTGGCCGGCGAAGAAGGCCCGCTGAAGAAGAACTACAACATGCGCTGGGTCGCCGCGATGGTGGCCGACGTGCATCGCATCCTGACCCGTGGCGGTCTGTTCATGTACCCACGCGACAGCCGTGAACCATCCAAGCCCGGCAAACTGCGTCTGATGTACGAAGCCAACCCGATGTCGTTCCTGGTGGAACAGGCCGGCGGCGCGTCCACCGACGGTCACCAACGCATCCTCGACATTCAGCCGGAAGGCCTGCACCAGCGCGTAGCGGTGTTCCTCGGCTCGAAAGAAGAAGTCGCCCGCGCCACGGCTTACCACAAGGAATAAGCCATGAGCGCGCCCTGGCAGCCGTTGCTCGATTGGTGGTTCGGACACGCCGAATCACCGGACGAGATTGCGGCTGACAAGGGCAAGTTGTGGTTCGGCAAGAAAGACAGCCAAGACCTCGAAGCGCGTGAGCGTTTCGGGGTCTTTGTCGATCAGGCTCTGGCTGGGGAACTGACCGAGTGGACGCAACGTCCCGAAGGTTGGCTGGCCGTGGTGCTGCTGCTCGATCAACTGCCGCGAATGATTTTTCGCGACTCTCCCAAAGCTTTTTCCGGTGATCTGCGCGCGCAAAAACTCGTCGCCCAAGGCATTGCAGCGGACTTCGACCGGCAACTGAAGCCGATTCAGCGGGTGTTCATTTATCTGGTGTTCGAACACTGCGAAAACCTCGCGGTGCAGAACGAAGCCGTTTCGCGTTTTATCGATCTGGTAGCTGAACAGCCGGAAGCCGAGCGGACGGTGTTTGCCGACAATCTGGACTATGCCGAGCGGCATCGTAAAGTGATTGCACGGTTTGGACGGTTTCCGCATCGCAATGCGGTGTTGGGGCGGGAGTCTACGGCTGAGGAGTTGGCGTTTCTCAGTCAGCCTGGGTCGCGGTTCTGATTTGTTGAGTTCAAGGATTGCCGTTCAACAGTCTCTTCATCAAAAGTGAAGGCAGGCTTTTTCTTGAGTCGACAATGATATGAACGAAGACATTTTTTTCTCTGACTTCATAAATGACTCGGTTCATCCCGGAAATGATTTGTCGGTATTGACCAAGATTGAGCTTCTCGATTTCCTCGGGGATTGAACCGGAATAAGGAAGGTCTGCGAGACCAAGAATGGCGGTCTTGAGATCAGCGTAGGTACTCTGCCACGTCTGACTCGAGAACTGTTTGATAAGGTAGGTACGGAGTTCTTTGAGATCTGTCTGTGCGGACTGAAGAATAACGACCTTTAAACTCATTGATGGTCGGCCCTGTCCAAATCCGCGAAAACATCCTCAGCGTCTCGATACTTGCCTTCCTCAATCTCCCGATTGCCCATTGCCAATAGCTTCAGCAAAGCCATTGTGTCTTCCTGCTCCTCAAAGCTTTTCACGTCCATAACTACAAGCTTGGCTTCACCATTTTGGGTGATGACCAATGGCTCACGGCTTTCAGTGATCGACTTGACGATCTCCGCTGTATGACTTTTGAGGTAACTGATCGGTTTGATTTGCGATGAAAGCTTCATGGTTGAGTCTCGCCAAATTGAACAGGACTGAGTTTAGTCTTAATTCAGTCCAGCGTCATTGCGAGCTGACCAGCGTATTTCAACTCAAAATTCAATCGTCGCTAACGCCGTCATCGCCAGCAGGCTGCCTCCCAAAGGGGATCTGTGTCGTTCACAAAAACCTGTGGGAGCGGGCTTGCTCGCGAAGACGCCAGTGGCCGCGCCTTAGATCCTGAAGCTGCCTACCAGCTGCTTCAACCGCGCCGCCTGCTGCTCCAGATCCGAACAAGCGCGCAAGGTTGCCTGCAGGTTCTCGACACCTTCCTGGTTCAGCGTGTTGATCTCGTTGATGTCGACGTTGATCGACTCGACCACGGCGGTCTGCTCTTCGGTCGCGGTAGCCACCGACTGGTTCATCCCGTCGATCTCGCCGATGCGTTGGGTCACGCTGCCCAGACGTTCGCCGGCCTGGTTGGCGATGCCGACGCTGCTTTCGCTCTCGCGCTGGCTCTCGGTCATGATGCTCACGGCCTGACGCGCGCCGACTTGCAGTTCTTCGATCATCTTCTGCACTTGCTGCGCCGAATCCTGAGTGCGGTGGGCGAGGTTGCGCACCTCGTCAGCGACCACGGCGAAACCACGGCCAGCCTCACCGGCGCGGGCCGCTTCGATGGCAGCGTTTAGCGCCAGCAGGTTGGTCTGCTGCGAGATGCTGGTGATCACTTCCAGAATCTGCCCGATGTTCACCGTGTTGCTGTTGAGGGTTTCGATGTTGCCGCAGGAGTCGCTGATTTTTGCCGACAGCTGCTGCATGGCGTGGATGGTTTTATCCACAACCTGCTGACCATCGACCGCCAGGCTGCGCGCATCGCTGGAGTGTTGCGAGGCGAGGGCGGCGTTCTGGGCGATTTCTTGGGCGGCGGCGCCGAGCTGGTTGATCGCCGCAGCCACGCTGTTGGTGCGGGTTGCTTGCTGGTCGGAGTTGTACATCGACGAGTTCGACGCCGCGACCACGCGCAGGGCGACTTCGTTGACCTGCCCGGTGGCCGAGGACACCTCACGGATCGAGGTGTGAATACGCTCGACAAAGCGGTTGAACGACAGGCCCAGTGCGCCGAACTCATCGTGGCCGTGGATCACCAGGCGTTTGGTCAGGTCGCCTTCACCTTCGGCGATGTCGTGCATGGCGCGGCCCATGGTCAGCAGCGGTTGCATCAGCACGCGGATCAGCACCCCAAGCAGGGCGATGATGATCACCACGGCGATGATCATGGCGATCAGCGCCGAGGTGCGGAATTCGCTGAGCATCGAGAACGCGGTGTCCTTGTCCAGCACCAGCGCCACATACCAGTCTGCCGATGGCACGCCGTTGACGCGGGTGAAGGAGATCAGTTGGGTCTTGCCGTCGAATTCGACTTCTTTCAGGCCCGGGCTGACTTTCGGTGCGCCGTTTGGATAAGCCTCGGCGAGGGTTTTCAGAACCAGTTTGCTGTCCGGGTGAATCAGAATCTTGCCATCGGCGCTGACGATGAACGCATGGCCGTGGCCACCAAAGTTGAGCGAGTTGATGATCGCGCTGACGCTGGTCAGGTCGATGTCCGCGCCGGCCACACCGATCATCTGACCCTGACGCTGCACCGGGGTGGCGACGGTGATCACCAGTTTGCCCGACGAGGCGGCGATGTAGGGTTCGGTGACGATGGTCTGTTGGGCGCTGTTGGCTGCCTTGTACCAGCCTCGGGCGCGCGGGTCGTAGTCCGGCGCGCGATTGCCGGCGGGTACCGAGAACATCACACCGTCAGCGCCGCCGAAGTAGCTGAGCTGGAAATTGCCGGTGTAGGCGGGCAGGTCGATGATGCGCTTCAGGCTGGCCGGGGCGCTGCCGTCGGCGGCGACCTGCTGCGACAGCGATTGCAGCAACTGGATGCGGCTTTCCAGCCAGGTCTGGATGTTGCTGGTGGTCAGGCTGCCCAGTTCCTGCATCGAGGCTTCGGTACTGCTGTTCAGGGCTTCGCGTTGTCGATAGTCGTTGAACAAAATGAAACAGGCGAACGCAACGGCCACCACTAGGGCGGCAGCCAACAAGATCTTGTGGCTGAATTTCATGTTTCTGGTCATCGAATGAACTACCGCGAAGGGGCTGGTCGAGAAAGGGCGGCAATTTGCCACACTCGGGGGCTTTGCGCTGCTCTTATTTCGACCGCCGCGCGCCAAAGATTAGGCGTCTTTGATGAAATGCGACGAAATGCTCAATAGCCGCATAAAGTGTCTGATTTACCGGTAAATGCCAGACGAGCGGAGCGATAAATAGCCCTTTCTGAAGGGAACCAGATGAGGGTTTTCTCTTCTAAGCTTCTGGTTGGCACCATGCCATCCCCCTTCCGCTCCAGGAGTTACTTCATGTCGCTGCGATCTATCGCCCTTCTGACTTTTTGCGTGCTGTTGGCCGCGTGCAGCAAGGTCAATCAGGAAAACTATTCCAAGCTTTCGGCCGGCATGGCCAAGGCCGAGGTTGAGACGCTGCTCGGCAAACCCACCGACTGTTCGGGTGCGCTCGGCATGTCCAGTTGCACCTGGGGCGATAAAAACAGCTTTATCAGCGTGCAGTACGCCGGTGACAAAGTGCTGATGTTTTCCGGCCAAGGCCTGAAGTAAACCGGGGCTATGCGCCCACGGGAGAAAAATAATGAAGCGGTTATTGTTCGTCCTTTTTGCCGGCCTGGTACTGGCCGGCTGCGCCACCCACGGTGAAGATCCGCTGGCGCCCAAGACGGCTCACAGTGTCAATCTCAAGCGTTATCAGGGCACCTGGTATGAACTGGCGCGCCTGCCGATGTACTTCCAGCGCAACTGCGCGCAGTCCGAAGCCCACTACTCGCTCAGACCCGACGGCAATGTCGATGTGCTCAATCGCTGCCTGACCTCCGACTGGCAGTGGGAAGAAGCCAAAGGCAAGGCTTATCCACAGGTGCCGGGCAAGACCGACAAGTTGTGGGTCGAGTTCGATACCTGGTTCTCGCGCTTGATTCCGGGTGTGGCGAAAGGCGAATACTGGGTGTTGTACGTCAGCGACGACTACAAGACCGCCATCGTCGGCGACCCGAGTCGCAAGTACATGTGGTTGCTGTCGCGCACGCCGACCGTCAACGGTGTGGTGCGTGAGGAGCTGCTGAGCAAGGCCCGTCAGCAGGGTTACGACACCACGCGACTGATCTGGCGGGCGTCGGATCGGCAGATGGCGAAGACTTCGAACTAAGTCTTCGAAGATCAAATGTGGGAGCGGGCTTGCTCGCGAAGAGGGCGTGTCAGTCGATTGAAATATTGACTGATACGCCGCTTTCGCGAGCAAGCCCGCTCCCACATTTTGTTTTGTATCAGCCTAAAAGTTCGCGCAGAACCTGGGTGAAGGCGCGTGCGCTTTCCTCTTCGCCCGCATGCCGGCCATCGCGCACCACCCATTGGCCATTGACCAACACGTCGCGCACCTGGCGATCGCCGCCAGCGAACAGCCAGCGATTCAAAATCCCGTCACCACTGGCCGTGGCCAGATACGGATCATTGCCATCGAGCACGATCCAGTCGGCACGTTTGCCGACTTGCAGCGCACCAATCGGCTGTCCCAAAGCCTGGGCACCGCCGTCCAGCGCCGCGTCATACAACGTGCGCCCGACCATCGGTTGATCCGCGCCATACAAACGGTTACGCCGCTGATCACGCAGACGCTGGCCGTATTCCAGCCAACGCAATTCCTCGACCACGCTGAGCGACACATGGCTGTCGGAACCGATGCCCATGCGCCCACCCTGAGCGAGGAAATCCACCGCCGGGAAAATCCCGTCGCCCAGATTCGCTTCGGTGGTCAGGCACAGGCCGGCGATGGCGCGACTTTTGGCAATCAGCGTGACTTCTTCCGGGTTGGCGTGGGTCGCGTGAACCAGGCACCAGCGCTGATCGACCTCGGTGTTTTCGTAGAGCCATTGCAGCGGACGGCGACCGCTCCAGCTCAGGCAGTCATCGACTTCCTTCTGCTGTTCGGCGATGTGAATGTGCACCGGGCACTGCTTGTCGCTGGCGGCCAGCACTTCGCTGATCTGCTGCGGGGTAACCGCGCGCAACGAGTGGAAGCACAGACCCAGCGATTGCGCTTTTTGCTGAGCCAGCAGCGGTTGCAGGCGCGATTGCAGCTTCAGGTAGTTTTCGGTGCTGTTGATAAAGCGGCGCTGCCCATCATTGGGCGTTTGGCCGCCGAATCCGGAATGGCTGTACAGCACCGGCAGCAGGGTCAGACCGATGCCGCTTTCGCTCGCTGCCTGACTGATGCGCAGTGCCAACTCGGCCGGATCGGTATACGGCTGACCGTTGTTGTCGTGGTGCACATAGTGGAATTCAGCAACTGAGGTGTAACCGGCCTTGAGCATCTCGATGTACAGCTGACGGGCGATCACACCGAGCTGCTCCGGGCTGATTTTTCCGACGAGGCGATACATCAGGTCACGCCAGGTCCAGAAACTGTCGTTGGGATTACCGGCCACTTCGGCCAGCCCGGCCATCGCGCGCTGGAAGGCGTGGGAGTGCAGATTGGGCATGCCCGGCAGCAGCGGACCGCTCAGCCGTTCGGCGCCGTCTGCGGTGGAATCGGCCAGGATTTGGGTCAACACGCCATCGGCATTGACCTCAAGACGTACATTATTGGCCCATCCGTTAGGCAGCAGCGCGCGTTCGGCAAAGAAAGCGGACATGGTTCAGCACCCCATCGTGTGTTATTTGTATATACATATACAGACGTTTGCCTGCCCGGTAAACTCCGGCAAGCTAGCAACCTTCATCCAATGAACAGGGATCAACCGTGCCGACTCCGCCTCCAGTCTCTCCGTTGGCCGCGAACCTGGGCGACAGTCCGGCGCCCTTGTACGCCCGCGTCAAACAGATGATCACCCAGCAGATCGACAGCGGTAACTGGCCACCGCACTACCGCGTGCCATCGGAAAGCGAACTGGTCAGCCAGCTCGGTTTCAGCCGCATGACCATCAACCGCGCGCTGCGTGAAATGACCGCCGACGGCCTGCTCGTGCGCATGCAAGGTGTAGGCACGTTTGTCGCTGAACCGAAGAGCCAGTCCGCTCTGTTCGAAGTGCACAACATCGCCGACGAAATCGCCTCCCGTGGCCATCGCCACACCTGTCAGGTGATCACCCTCGAAGAAGAGGCCGCCGGCTCCGAGCGTGCGCTGGCACTGGACATGCGCGAAGGGCAGAAGGTCTTCCACTCGCTGATCGTGCATTACGAAAACGATATTCCGGTGCAAATCGAAGACCGCTTCGTCAACGCGCTGGTCGCCCCGGAATACCTCAAGCAGGACTTCACCTTGCAGACGCCTTACGCCTATCTCAATCAGGTCGCGCCACTGACCGAAGGCGAGCACGTCGTCGAGGCGATCCTCGCCGAGCCGTCCGAGTGCAAGTTGCTGCAGATCGAAAAAGGCGAGCCTTGCCTGCTGATCCGTCGCCGCACGTGGTCGGGGCGTCAGCCGGTGACCGCCGCGCGTTTGATTCACCCAGGTTCCCGTCATCGTCTGGAAGGACGCTTTCATAAATGAATGGTTTGAAGGTTTTACGCGCCGAGGGTTACCCGCGCATGCCGTGGAAAAACGGCGGCGGCAGCACCGAAGAGATTACCCGTGATGCGGGTGCCGGCCTCGATGGTTTCGGCTGGCGCCTGTCGATTGCCGACATCGCCGAGTCCGGTGGTTTCTCGACCTTTGCCGGTTACCAGCGGGTGATCACGGTATTGCAGGGCGATGGCATGACCCTGTGCGTCGATGGTGATGACACGCGGCCGCTGTTACCGCTGGACCCGTTTGCCTTCAGCGGCGAAAGCCAGGTGTCCTGCACCTTGCTCGGCGGCGCGATCCGCGACTTCAACCTGATCTACGCGCCGCAGCGGTACAGCGCGCGGTTGCAGTGGCTGGAAGGCGAGCAGCGGTTTTTCAGCTCGGCGACGACGGTGCTGGTGTTCAGTGTCAGTGAGTTACTGCAAGTGCAGGTCGGTGACAGCACTGCGCAACTGGGTCGGCATGATTGCCTGCAGCTGGACGGTAACACCGGCCTGCTTGAAGTCGCGGTCAATGCGGGCTGCTGCGTGATTGAGCTGACCGCGCGCTGATCCAACTTTGGTAACACTCCTGTGGTGAGGGGATTTATCCCCGATGGCGGCGCAGCAGACCTTTTGGGACCGCTACGCGCTCCATCGGGGATAAATCCCCTCACCACAATTGCATTTCAATTCCTGTTTCCCTCAGCGCACCAACTTGTTACCGAACGCCCCAGCGTGGCGCAAAGCCACGGGTTCGTAACGATCTTCCGCGACCTCAATTCTCCCCCGCAAAAAATTTCATCCGCGCCACAACCCTTGTTTCCAGCGCTCTGTAGCCCTGTTCGCGATTTTTCTTGAACAGCTCTTCAGTGAGTTGGCCGCTTGATTGCATATGCTTGTATGTACAAGTAAAGACGTATGCGTATAAGTCCGCAGCGTCCACTGATTCGCTTGTCGCGCATTGAGGCGCACAGGCTGCTTGCCCACTGCCAGGGTTGGTTTGAATTGATCGCTGAGGAGTCTTTTTCGTGACTGACACAAAACCTACTAAGTACCGTGACGTCGAGATCCGCGCTGCACGCGGCAACAAGCTGACCGCCAAGAGCTGGCTGACCGAAGCGCCGCTGCGCATGCTGATGAACAACCTCGACCCGGAAGTGGCCGAGAACCCGAAAGAGCTGGTGGTTTACGGTGGCATCGGTCGCGCTGCGCGTAACTGGGAGTGCTACGACAAGATCGTCGAAAGCCTGACCAATCTGAACGACGACGAGACCCTGCTGGTGCAGTCGGGCAAACCGGTCGGCGTGTTCAAGACCCACAGCAACGCCCCGCGCGTATTGATCGCCAACTCCAACCTGGTGCCGCACTGGGCGAGTTGGGAACACTTCAACGAACTCGACGCCAAGGGCCTGGCCATGTACGGCCAGATGACCGCCGGCAGCTGGATCTACATCGGCAGCCAGGGCATCGTTCAGGGCACCTACGAAACCTTCGTCGAAGCCGGTCGTCAGCACTACAACGACAACCTCAAGGGCAAGTGGGTGCTGACCGCAGGCCTCGGCGGCATGGGCGGTGCTCAGCCACTGGCGGCCACCCTGGCCGGTGCCTGCTCGCTGAACATCGAATGCCAGCAGGTGAGCATCGATTTCCGCTTGAAAAGCCGCTACGTCGACGAGCAGGCCAAAGATCTCGATGACGCCCTGGCGCGCATCGCCAAATACACCGCCGAAGGCAAGGCGATCTCGATCGCGCTGCTGGGCAACGCGGCAGAAATTCTGCCGGAACTGGTCAAGCGTGGCGTGCGCCCGGACATGGTCACCGACCAGACCAGTGCCCACGACCCACTCAACGGCTACCTGCCGGCGGGCTGGACCTGGGACGAATACCGCGCCCGCGCCAAGACCGAGCCGGCCGCTGTGATCAAAGCCGCCAAGCAGTCGATGGCTGTCCACGTCAAAGCGATGCTGGACTTCCAGAAGCAAGGCATTCCGACCTTCGACTACGGCAACAACATCCGTCAGATGGCGCAGGAAGAAGGCGTGGAAAACGCGTTCGACTTCCCGGGCTTCGTCCCTGCCTACATCCGCCCACTGTTCTGTCGTGGCATCGGCCCGTTCCGCTGGGCGGCGCTGTCGGGTGATCCGCAGGACATCTACAAAACCGACGCCAAAGTCAAAGAACTGCTCCCGGACGACGCGCACCTGCACAACTGGCTGGACATGGCCCGCGAGCGCATCAGCTTTCAGGGTCTGCCGGCACGTATCTGCTGGGTCGGTCTGGGCCTGCGCGCCAAGCTCGGTCTGGCGTTCAACGAAATGGTGCGCAGCGGTGAGCTGTCAGCACCTATCGTGATCGGTCGCGACCACCTCGACTCCGGCTCCGTTGCTAGCCCGAACCGCGAAACCGAATCGATGCAGGACGGTTCCGACGCCGTGTCCGACTGGCCACTGCTCAACGCCCTGCTGAACACCGCGAGCGGCGCGACCTGGGTTTCCCTGCACCACGGCGGCGGCGTGGGCATGGGCTTCTCGCAGCACTCGGGCATGGTGATTGTCTGCGACGGTACTGACGAAGCGGCCGAGCGCATTGCGCGCGTGCTGCACAACGACCCGGCGACCGGTGTCATGCGCCACGCCGATGCCGGTTACCAGATCGCTATCGACTGCGCCAAGGAGCAGGGCCTGAACCTGCCGATGATTACCGGCGGCAAGTAACACAGATTCCTGTGGGAGCTGGCTTGCCAGCGATAGCGGTGGCACTGCCGGAATTGATGTTGAAGGTGCCGACGTCATCGCTGGCAAGCCAGCTCCCACAAGGGTTCGAGTAGGCTCGAGAGAACAATTAAAACAATCCACAGAGGTTGAATCATGGCTGTAACTCCCGATCGTGCAGGCAACAAACCGTTGATCGAAAGGCGTTCGATCGACTACATCCCGGAAGCGGAAAGACACGGTCGTCTGTTGAGCCAGTTCACTCTGTGGATGGGTGCGAATCTGCAAATCACTGCGATTGTCACCGGGGCCCTGGCCGTGGTGCTGGGCGGTGATGTGTTCTGGTCGTTGATCGGTCTGTTGATCGGTCAACTGCTGGGCGGTGGCGTGATGGCGCTGCATGCGGCGCAAGGGCCGAAACTGGGCCTGCCGCAGATGATTTCCAGCCGCGTGCAATTCGGCGTGTACGGCGCGGCGATCCCGATCGTGCTGGTGTGCCTGATGTACCTGGGTTTCACCGCCACCGGTACGGTGCTTTCCGGCCAGGCGCTGGGCCAGTTGTTTGGCGTCAGCGACACGGTTGGCATCCTGCTGTTCGCCAGTGTCATCGTAGTGGTCACGGTGCTCGGTTATCGGGTGATCCACTGGATCGGCCGGGTTGCCAGTGTCATCGGCGTGATTGCCTTCGTGTATCTGTTCAGCCGTCTGCTGAGTCAGGTGGATGTGGGCGCACTGTTGCAGATCCGTCACTTCAGTTGGAGCAGCTTCCTGCTGGCGGTGTCGCTCGCGGCGTCCTGGCAGATCGCGTTCGGCCCTTATGTGGCTGACTATTCGCGTTACCTGCCGAGCAAGGTTTCCTCGGTGAAAACCTTCTTTGCCGCTGGCGCCGGTTCGGTCATCGGCGCGCAGGTGGCGATGGTCCTCGGCGTGTTCGCGGCAGCTTCGGCCAACGGCCAGTTTGCCGGTCACGAAGTGGCCTACATCGTCGGACTGGGCGGCACCGGTGCCACCGCCGCGCTGCTGTACTTCAGCATCGCCTTCGGCAAGGTGACCATTTCGACGCTGAACTCCTACGGCAGCTTCATGTGCATCGCCACCATCATCAGCGGCTTCCGTGGCCACCTGACGGTCTCGCGCCTGCAACGGCTGGTGTTCGTGCTGGTGATCGTCGGCGCCGCCACCCTGATCGCCTTGCTCGGTCAGCACTCGTTCCTCGGTGCGTTCAAGTCGTTCATCCTGTTCCTGCTGGCGTTCTTCACGCCATGGAGCGCGATCAACCTGGTCGACTACTACTGCATCACCCGCGAGCGCTATGACGTGCCGGCGCTGGCCGATCCGAACGGTCGCTATGGCCGCTGGAATCTGCTCGGGATCAGCGTCTATGTGTTCGGCGTGCTGGTGCAACTGCCGTTCATCTCCACCAAGTTCTACACCGGCCCGCTGGTGGCCGCCCTCGGTGACGTGGATATCTCCTGGATCATCGGTCTGGTGCTGCCTGCTGCCCTCTATTACGTGTGCGCAAAAAAATGGCACGGCTCGGTGCCTGATCAACTGATTCTGCCGGTCGAGCAGAACAGCGTTGTACCACCTGAAAAAAGTGGGGCCGGGCGCGCTGCGGCGCAGGCCTGATTGGACGTGGACAGGGCTGGATGCCTCTTGACTGCCGTAAGCCAATTCATGATTAGGAGCGTCGCAACAATGAAATCGAACAAGACCCTGCTCACCACACTGTTGTCCATGGGCCTGCTGGCCAGTGCCGGTGCCACTCAGGCAGCCGGTTGGTGCGAGTCCGGTAAACCGGTGAAATTCGCCGGTCTGAACTGGGAAAGCGGCATGCTGCTGACCGACGTGCTGCAAGTGGTGCTGGAGAAAGGTTACGACTGCAAGACCGACAGCCTGCCGGGCAACTCCATCACCATGGAGAACGCCCTGAGCAGCAACGACATTCAAGTGTTCGCCGAAGAATGGGTCGGCCGCAGCGAAGTCTGGAACAAGGCCGAGAAGGCCGGCAAGGTCGTCGGTGTCGGCGCCCCGATCGTCGGCGCTATCGAAGGCTGGTACGTGCCGCGCTACGTGATCGAAGGCGACGCCAAACGCAAGATCGAGGCAAAAGCCCCGGAGCTGAAAAACATCGCCGACCTGGGCAAGTACGCGGCTGTTTTCAAAGACGCCGAAGAGCCGTCCAAGGGCCGTTTCTACAACTGCCCGGCGGGCTGGACCTGCGAGCTGGACAACAGCGAAATGCTCAAGAGCTACGGCCTGGAAAACACCTACACCAACTTCCGCCCGGGCACCGGCCCGGCCCTGGATGCGGCGGTGCTGTCGAGCTACAAGCGTGGCGAGCCGATCCTGTTTTATTACTGGTCGCCAACCCCGCTGATGGGCCAGATCGACGCGGTCAAGCTTGAAGAAAAACCGGGCGTCGACAAGAGCGTGAGCATCAAGGTCGGCCTGTCGAAAACCTTCCACGAGCAGGCGCCAGAACTGGTGGCCGTGCTGGAAAAGGTCAACCTGCCGATCGACCTGCTGAACCAGAACCTGGGCCGCATGGCGAAGGAACGTATCGAGTCGCCAAAACTGGCGAAAATCTTCCTCAAGGAACATCCTGAGGTCTGGCACGCGTGGGTCAGTGACGACGCAGCCAAGAAAATCGACGCGGCGCTGTAGGTCGATACCTCCCGGTCAACCGTGAGGCTGGCCGGGAGATATGCCGTAAATCGCTTGATTGAGATTTCTGATTGAGAGCCGCTTATGTTTCCCGAAAGCTTTACCTTTTCCATCGCCGACTGGGTCAACGGTTGGGTCGATTCGCTGGTCACCAACTACGGTGATGTGTTCCGCCACATCTCGGACACCCTGCTGTGGGCCATCGTCAACCTCGAAGGCCTGCTGCGCGCGGCGCCGTGGTGGTTGATGCTGGCGATCGTCGGCGTCGTCGCCTGGCACGCCACGCGTAAAGTGGTGACCACCGCCGTCATCGTCGGTCTGCTGTTCCTCGTCGGTGCTGTCGGCCTGTGGGACAAACTCATGCAGACCCTGGCGCTGATGATGGTCGCGACGATCATTTCGGTGCTGATCGGCATTCCGCTGGGGATCCTCTCGGCGCGCAGCAACCGCCTGCGTTCGGTGCTGATGCCGCTGCTCGACATCATGCAGACCATGCCCAGCTTCGTGTACCTGATTCCGGTGCTGATGCTGTTCGGCCTGGGCAAGGTCCCGGCGATTTTCGCCACGGTGATCTACGCCGCGCCGCCGCTAATTCGCCTGACCGATCTGGGCATCCGTCAGGTCGACGGTGAAGTGATGGAAGCGATCAACGCTTTCGGTGCCAACCGCTGGCAGCAACTGTTCGGCGTGCAACTGCCGCTGGCTTTGCCAAGCATCATGGCCGGGATCAACCAGACCACCATGATGGCCCTGTCGATGGTGGTGATCGCCTCGATGATCGGCGCCCGCGGTCTGGGTGAAGACGTGCTGGTGGGGATTCAGACCCTCAACGTCGGACGCGGTCTCGAAGCCGGTCTGGCGATCGTGATTCTCGCAGTGGTCATCGACCGCATTACTCAGGCGTACGGTCGGCCACGGCATGAGGTGAGCAAATGAACAACGCAACCGTGAGCAAGATCGAAGTCAAAAACGTCTTCAAGATTTTCGGTAACCGCGCCAAGGACGCACTGGCGATGGTCGGCCAGGGCAAGACCAAGGACCAAGTGCTGAACGAAACCGGTTGCGTGGTCGGGGTCAACGACCTGTCGCTGAGCATCGGCACTGGCGAGATCTTCGTGATCATGGGCCTGTCCGGCTCCGGCAAATCGACCCTGGTGCGCCACTTCAATCGCCTGATCGACCCCACCAGCGGCGCGATCCTGGTCGACGGCGCGGACATCCTGCAATACGACATGGAAGCCCTGCGCGAATTTCGCCGGCACAAGATCAGCATGGTGTTCCAGAGCTTCGGCCTGCTGCCGCACAAGACCGTGATCGAGAACGTCGCCTATGGCCTGAAAGTGCGCGGCGAGAGCAAGCAACTGTGCGCTGAACGCGCGTTGCACTGGATCAACACCGTGGGCCTCAAAGGCTACGAAAACAAATATCCGCACCAACTTTCTGGTGGCATGCGCCAGCGCGTGGGCCTGGCCCGGGCACTGGCGGCCGACACCGACATCATCCTGATGGACGAAGCGTTCAGTGCGCTGGATCCGCTGATCCGCGCCGAGATGCAGGACCAGTTGCTGGAGCTGCAAAAGACCCTGCACAAGACCATCGTCTTCATCACTCACGACCTCGACGAGGCCGTGCGCATTGGCAACCGCATCGCGATTCTCAAGGACGGCCGCCTGATCCAGGTCGGCACGCCAAGAGAGATCCTGCATTCGCCGGCAGACGAGTATGTTGACCGGTTCGTGCAGCGGCGGGCGGCAGTAGTCTGAAATGGATTGCCTTTGTGGCGAGGGGATTTATCCCCGATGGGTGGCGAAGCCGCCCCCAAACATTGCATGCGGTGCACCTGAAACATCCTGGCTGCAGGTTTTGGGGCTGCTGCGCAGCCCATCGGGGATAAATCCCCTCGCCACAGGGTGTATCAACAGAATTGGCATGAGGTTTTAGATGTCCCAGGCTGAAAAAATCATCATCACCGGCAGCCCCCTGCGTTGGCAGGACGTGGTCGCCGTCGCCCGTCACGGCGCGCAACTGGAGCTGTCGAGCGAGACCTGGGCGCGCATCGAAAACGCTCAGGCCATCGTCCAGCGCATCGTCGAAAGCGGCGAGCGTGCCTATGGCGTCAACACCGGTCTGGGTGGTCTGTCCAACGTCTCGCTGAAGGACGAACAGCTCAGCCAGCTCTCACGCAACACCCTGCTCAGCCACGCCTGCGGCGTCGGCCCGGTGCTGCCTGATGAGCAAACCCGGGCAATCATCTGCGCCGCAATCCACAACTACAGCCACGGCAAATCCGGCATTCACCGGCGGGTGGTCGAAGCGTTGCTGGCGCTGCTCAATCGCGGCATCACCCCGCAGGTTCCGTCGCAAGGTTCGGTGGGTTACCTGACGCACATGGCGCACATCGGCATCGCGCTGCTGGGCGTGGGCAATGTCAGCTATCGCGGGCAGATCACTTCGGCGCAACAGGCGCTGGCCGAAGAAGGCCTGCAACCGGTGCAACTCGGCGCGAAAGACGGTTTGTGCCTGGTCAACGGTACGCCGTGCATGACCGGCCTCAGCTGCCTGGCGATTGCCGACGCGACGCGTCTGCTGCAATGGGCCGATGTGATCGGCGCCATGAGTTTCGAAGCGCAGCGCGGGCAGATCGCCGCGTTCGATGCCGAGATCATCGCGCTCAAGCCGCACCCCGGCATGCAGCAGGTCGGTAGCAACCTGCGCGCCTTGCTCGATGGCAGTGAAGTGATCGCGATGAGCAGAGGCATTCGTACTCAGGATGCGCTGAGCATCCGTTCGATCCCGCAGGTACACGGTGCGGCGCGCGACCAACTGGAGCACGCGATCAAACAGGTCGAGGCCGAGCTCAACGGTTGCACCGATAACCCGTTGCTGCTGGGCACGCCGGAGAATTTCCGGGTGATGTCGCAGGCCAACCCGCACGGTCAGTCGGTGGCGATGGCGGCGGATCTGCTGGCGATTGCCATGGCTGAAATCGGCTCGATTGCCGAGCGTCGCCTCGATCGTCTGGTCAACCCGCACGTCAGCGGTCTGCCGGCGTTTCTGGTGGCCAATCCGGGGGTGAACTCCGGGATGATGATCGTGCAATACGTCGCCGCTTCGCTGTGTGCCGAGAACCGCCAACTGGCACAACCGGCAGTGCTCGACAACTACGTCACCTCGGGCCTGCAGGAAGACCACCTGAGCATGGGTACGAGCGCTGCGCTGAAGCTGCACCGCGCCCTGGAAAACTGCACGCAGATCCTCGCCATCGAGTACCTGCTGGCGGCGCAGGCCTTTGAATTCCTCAAGGAGCAGCGCTTTGGTGCTGGCACTGACCGGGCGTGGCGCCTGCTGCGCGAAACCGTCCCGGCCTACGATCAGGATCGCTGGCTGGCGCCGGATATCGCCGCCGCCGCGAGCGTTCTGAAACACCCGAATTCGCTGCACAACGTATTACCGAATCTGCACTGACAATACCCATACCAGCGTGCCAAGGCGCGGATCGTCCACAAGACGAGAAACGACGGATAACGGAATGCTCCGGAGCGACTGGTAGTTAATAACAATGTTCAAAAGGAGCATTTTAATGACTGCGCTGAACCTGATTCCCGGCCAACTGAGCCTGGCCCAACTGCGTGACGTCTATCAGCAACCGGTCAAGCTGACCCTCGACAACAGCGCTGCGGCGCAGATCGAGGCCAGCGTCGCTTGCGTCGAGCAGATCCTTGCCGAGAACCGCACTGCCTACGGCATCAACACCGGCTTCGGCCTGCTGGCTTCGACCCGCATCGCCAGCGAAGACCTGGAAAACCTGCAGCGTTCGCTGGTGCTGTCGCACGCTGCTGGTGTCGGCCAGCCGATCAGCGATGAGCTGGTGCGGCTGATAATGGTGCTCAAGGTCAACAGCCTCAGCCGTGGTTTCTCCGGCATCCGCCGTGTGGTGATCGACGCGCTGATCGCGCTGATCAACGCCGAGGTTTATCCGCATATTCCGCTCAAGGGTTCGGTGGGTGCATCCGGTGACCTCGCGCCATTGGCGCATATGTCGCTGGTGCTGCTGGGCGAAGGCAAGGCGCGCTACAAGGGCGAATGGATGGAAGCCACCGAAGCGCTGAAAGTCGCCGGTCTGACCCCGCTGACGCTGGCGGCGAAAGAAGGTCTGGCGCTGCTCAACGGCACTCAGGTGTCCACTGCATTTGCCCTACGCGGTCTGTTTGAAGGTGAAGACCTGTTTGCCGGTGCGCTGGCAATCGGCGGTCTGACGGTTGAGGCGGTGCTCGGTTCGCGCTCGCCGTTCGACGCACGTATTCACGCCGCTCGTGGCCAGAAAGGCCAGATCGATGCTGCAGTCGCATATCGCGATCTGCTCGGCGAGCGCAGCGAAGTGTCCGATTCGCACCAGAACTGCGAGAAGGTTCAGGACCCGTACTCCTTGCGTTGCCAGCCACAAGTCATGGGCGCCTGCCTGACCCAGTTCCGTCAGGCCGCCGATGTGCTGGTGGTCGAAGCCAACGCGGTGTCCGACAACCCGTTGGTGTTCGCCGCTGAAGGCGATGTGATTTCCGGTGGCAACTTCCACGCCGAGCCGGTGGCCATGGCCGCCGACAACATGGCCTTGGCCATCGCTGAAATCGGCTCGCTGAGCGAACGCCGTATCTCGCTGATGATGGACAAGCACATGTCGCAACTGCCGCCGTTCCTGGTGGCCAATGGCGGCGTCAACTCGGGCTTCATGATCGCTCAGGTGACCGCCGCGGCACTGGCCAGCGAGAACAAGGCGCTGGCCCATCCGCATTCGGTCGACAGCCTGCCGACCTCGGCCAACCAGGAAGACCACGTGTCGATGGCCCCGGCCGCCGGCAAGCGCCTGTGGGAAATGGCCGAGAACACCCGCGGGATTCTCGCGGTGGAATGGCTGGCGGCGGTGCAGGGGCTGGACCTGCGCAACGGTCTGAAGACCTCGGCCAAGCTGGAACAGGCGCGGGCGATTCTGCGCAAGGAAGTGCCGTTCTATGAGAAGGACCGCTTCTTTGCGCCGGACATCAATGCGGCGACTGAGTTGTTGGCTTCGCGCTGCTTGAGCGAATTGGTTCCGGCGAAATTGCTGCCTAGCCTGTAATGGCCTCTTCGCGAGCAGGCTCGCTCCCACAGGAGAATGCATTTCAACTGTGGGAGCGAGCCTGCTCGCGAAATCGATTTTGAATACTGTGGAGACTAAGGGATGAAAACCCTCTGGCAACACTGCCACGTCGCAACCATGGCGCAGGGCGTCTACTCGATCATCGAGGATGCGGCCATTGTGACGTCCGGTGCGCACATCGAGTGGATCGGTCCGCGCAATCTGCTGCCGTCCGGTGAATACCCGGCGGTCAACGATCTGCAAGGCGCGTGGGTGACCCCGGGCCTGATCGACTGCCACACTCACACGGTGTTCGGCGGCAACCGCAGCGGCGAATTCGAGAAGCGTCTGCAAGGCGTCAGCTATGCCGAGATCGCGGCGCAGGGCGGCGGCATTGCCAGCACCGTGCGCGCCACCCGTGAAGCGAGCGAAGACGAGCTGTTCGCCAGCGCCGCCAAGCGTCTGAAAAGCCTGATGCGCGACGGCGTGACCACGGTCGAGATGAAGTCCGGCTACGGTCTCGATCTGGCCAGCGAACGCAAGATCCTGCGGGTCATTCGTCGCCTGGCCAAGGAGCTGCCGATCAGCGTGCGCAGTACCTGTCTGGCCGCCCACGCGCTGCCGCCGGAGTACAAGGATCGCGCTGACGACTACATCGAGCACATCTGCGCCGAGATGCTCCCGGCATTGGCCGCCGAAGGGCTGGTCGACGCCGTGGATGCGTTCTGCGAATACCTGGCGTTCTCGCCGGAGCAGGTCGAGCGGGTGTTCATCACCGCACAAAAACTCGGCCTGCCGGTGAAGCTGCATGCCGAGCAATTGTCGTCGCTGCATGGCTCCAGTCTGGCCGCACGGTATCACGCGTTGTCTGCCGACCATCTGGAGTTCATGGACGAAGACGACGCCATCGCCATGGCCAAGTCCGACACCGTCGCGGTGTTGCTGCCGGGGGCGTTCTACTTCCTGCGCGAAACCCAGCTGCCGCCGATGGACGCCCTGCGCAAGCACAAGGTCAAGATCGCTATCGCCAGTGACCTCAACCCCGGCACCTCGCCGGCGCTGTCGTTGCGCCTGATGCTGAACATGGCCTGCACCTGCTTCCGCATGACCCCGGAAGAAGCCCTGGCCGGCGCGACCATTCACGCCGCGCAAGCGCTGGGCATGGCTGATACCCACGGTTCGCTGGAAGTCGGCAAGGTCGCGGATTTCGTCGCCTGGCACATCGATCGTCCGGCGGATCTGGCCTATTGGCTCGGTGGTGATCTGGACAAACGCGTCGTGCGTCACGGCGTCGAATCAAGTCTGTAGGAGAGCGGTTGTGGATAAGGTTCTGAGTTTCAAACAAGGTCGCGTACCGCTGCTGATCAGCATGCCGCATGCCGGCGTGCGCCTGACGCCAGCGGTCGAAGCCGGGCTGATCGCCGACGCGAAAAGCCTGCCGGACACCGACTGGCACATTCCGCAGCTCTATGACTTTGCCGAGGAACTGGGCGCCAGCACGTTGGCCGCCGAATACTCGCGGTTCGTCATCGACCTTAACCGTCCGTCCGATGACAAACCGTTGTATGCCGGCGCCACCACCGGGCTGTACCCGGCGACGCTGTTCGATGGCATTCCGCTGTTCCGCGAAGGGCACGAGCCCTCGAAAGCAGAGCGCGCGACCTACCTGGAACAGGTCTGGACGCCGTATCACCGCACCCTGCAACAAGAGCTGGCGCGGCTGAAGGCCGAGTTCGGCTATGCGCTGCTGTTCGACGCGCATTCGATCCGTTCGATCATCCCGCACCTGTTCGACGGCAAACTGCCGGATTTCAACCTTGGCACCTTCAACGGCGCCAGTTGCGATCCACAATTGGCGACGCAACTGGAAGCCATCTGCGCCCGTCACGATCATTACAGCCACGTGCTCAACGGCCGCTTCAAGGGCGGCCACATCACCCGCCATTACGGCAACCCCGCCGAGAACATCCACGCCGTGCAACTGGAGTTGTGCCAGAGCACCTACATGGAAGAGTTCGAACCGTTCCGCTACCGCGCCGACCTGGCGGAGCCGACGCGAGTGGTGCTCAAGGAGTTGCTGCAGGGCCTGCTGGCCTGGGCAAAGTCGCACTACACCGCATAACCCCTGTGGGAACGAGCCTGCTCGCGAAGGCGTCCGTTCAGCCAGCATCTACGTTGAATGACACACCGCATTCGCGAGCAGGCTCGCTCCCACAGGATGGTGGATAGCCTGCGAAGTTTACGGCTGACAAACGCTGACTGCTCTGGAGCATGCTCATTGACGTAAATCGGGTTTATGATGCCGAACGGCAGAATAATAGAAGTCCCCCCAGGGATGACCTCGACCCCTTACGGAGCGCGCAATGCAGACATTGTTTCCGCAGATCAAACCCCACGCCCGGCACGATCTGGCTGTCGATGACACCCACACGCTGTACGTCGATGAAAGCGGCTCGCCGGAAGGCTTGCCGGTGGTGTTCATCCACGGCGGCCCGGGTGCCGGTTGCGACGCGCAGAGCCGTCGCTATTTCGATCCGAACCTGTACCGCATTGTCACCTTCGACCAGCGCGGCTGCGGACGCTCCACCCCGCACGCCAGCCTGGAAAACAACACCACCTGGGATCTGGTCGCCGACCTCGAGCGTATCCGCAAGCACTTGGGCATCGACAAATGGGTGCTGTTTGGCGGTTCGTGGGGTTCGACCCTGGCGCTGGCCTACGCGCAAACCCACCCGGAGCGCGTACACGGTCTGATCCTGCGTGGGATCTTTCTCTGCCGTCCGCAGGAAATCGAGTGGTTCTATCAGGCCGGTGCCAGCCGTCTGTTTCCCGATTACTGGCAGGACTACATCGCGCCAATCCCGCTGGACGAGCGCGACGATCTGCTCAGCGCCTTCCACAAGCGCCTGGTCGGTAACGATCAGATCGCTCAGATGCACGCGGCCAAGGCCTGGTCGACGTGGGAAGGACGCACCGCGACCCTGCGGCCGAACCCGCTGGTGGTCGACCGTTTCTCCGAACCGCAGCGCGCCCTGTCGATCGCGCGGATCGAATGTCACTACTTCACCAACAATGCGTTCCTCGAGCCGAATCAACTGATCCGCGACATGGGCAAGATCGCCCACCTGCCGGGGGTGATCATTCACGGTCGCTACGACGTGATCTGCCCGCTGGACAACGCCTGGGAGCTGCATCAGGCCTGGCCGAACAGCGAGCTGCAGGTGATTCGTGACGCCGGTCACGCCGCCTCCGAACCGGGCATCACCGATGCGCTGGTGCGTGCCGCGAGCAACATGGCCCGTCGCTTGCTCGACCTGCCGCCCGAAGAAGCATGAAGGGGCTGTTACAGCGCGTGCGCGGTGCACGGGTCGAAGTCGCGGGAGAGACAGTCGGCGCGGTGGATCAGGGTTTGCTGGTGCTGGTGGCGGTCGAACCCGACGATACCCGTACCAGCGCCGACAAACTTTTGCATAAGCTGCTTAACTATCGGGTATTCAGTGACGCCGAGGGCAAGATGAATCTGTCCCTGGCGGATGTAGGTGGCGGGTTGCTGCTGGTCTCTCAGTTCACCCTGGCCGCTGACACCAAGAGTGGGTTGCGCCCGAGTTTCTCGACCGCGGCCCCTCCGGCATTGGGCGAGGAATTGTTCGACTATCTATTCAACAAAGCGAAACAGATGCATGGCACTGTGGCATCAGGTAGATTCGGCGCGGATATGCAGGTGCACCTGGTCAACGATGGCCCGGTCACCTTCCTGTTACAGACATGAAAGCGCTTGAAACAGCTTTTCAAGGGCTTTTCGACTGAAAACAGGCGTTTTTCGCGATAAATACTTTGTTACCCCTGATGCGTTGTCACGCGGGCTACTAGATAATCGCGCGCTATGGGGATCAGCGTTCGCTGTTCCATTTTTGACTTAGGTAGAGACTTGTCTGGATCCGATTGGGGAATCATTTTGCCCCAGCGGAGTCGGAACAATGCTCGCCAACCTGGCATATAGATAGCTGGCCGTTGGTTTTTTGATCTGTTTTCGGCGAGGGTTGCTCGTGATTGTTAGTCCCTGTAATGCAGCAAAAATGTCTGCCAAACGCATGCGAAGTGCCCTGGTAGCCGGCTCGGCGCTCCTGTGCCTGCTCAGCGCCGGCCAGCTTTGGGCGTTCAATCTTGACGATGTATCAGCCAAGGCTAAAGAGCTGGCCGGGCAGAAGTTCGAAGCCCCGCGCAGCAACCTGCCGAACGAATTCCGTGACATGAAGTTCGCGGATTATCAGAAAATCCGCTTCCTCACCGAAAAGGCTGAGTGGGCCGATCAGAAGACACCGTTCAAGCTGTCCTTCTATCACCAGGGCATGCACTTCGATACGCCGGTGAAAATCAACGAAATCACGGCGAACACCGTCGAAGAGATCAAATACGATCCGACCCGCTTCGATTTCGGCGACCTCAAATTCGATCCGAAAGCCACCGAGCAACTGGGCTACGCCGGTTTCCGTGTGTTGTACCCGATCAACAAGGCCGACAAGCAAGACGAAATCATGACCATGCTCGGCGCGAGCTACTTCCGCGTCGTCGGCAAGGGTCACACTTACGGTCTGTCGGCCCGTGGTCTGGCGATCGACACCGCACTGCCGTCGGGCGAAGAATTCCCGCGTTTCCGCGAGTTCTGGATTCAGCAGCCGAAGCCGGGCGACAAGCATTTGGTGATCTTCGCCCTGCTTGATTCGCCGCGCGCCACCGGTGCCTATCGCCTGATCCTGCGTCCGGGCAGCGACACCATTGTCGACGTCAAGGCGCAGATGTTCCTGCGTGACAAGGTCGGCAAACTAGGCATCGCGCCGTTGACCAGCATGTTCCTGTTCGGCGCCAACCAGCCGTCGAAAGTCCTCAACTACCGTCGTGAGCTGCACGACTCCAGCGGTCTGTCGATCCATGCCGGCAACGGCGAGTGGATCTGGCGTCCGCTGAACAACCCGAAACACCTGGCCGTAAGCAACTTCAGCGTCGAGAACCCGCGTGGTTTCGGTCTGCTGCAGCGTGGCCGCGACTTCAGCCACTACGAAGACCTCGACGATCGCTACGACAAGCGCCCAAGCGCCTGGATCGAGCCGAAGGGCGAGTGGGGCAAGGGTACCGTTGATCTGGTAGAGATTCCGACCGCCGATGAAACCAACGACAACATCGTTGCGTTCTGGAGCCCGGAAACCATGCCGGAGCCAGGCAAGCCGCTGGACTTTGCCTACCGCCTGCACTGGACCATGGACGAAGCGGCGATTCACGCCCCCGACAGCGCCTGGGTCAAGCAGACCCTGCGTTCGACCGGTGACGTCAAGCAGTCGAACCTGATCCGTCAACCGGATGGCAGCGTTGCCTACCTGGTCGACTTCGAAGGTCCATCGCTGGCGGCTCTGGCCCCGGATGCCGATGTGCGCAGTCAGGTCAGCGTTGGCGATAACGCCGAACTGGTCGAGAACAGCGTGCGTTACAACCCGGAAACCAAGGGCTGGCGCCTGACCCTGCGCATGAAGATCAAGGACGCGAGCAAGTCCACCGAGATGCGGGCCGCCCTGGTACAGCCAGTGGTCACCGCTGATCTGGCCAAGTCTTCGGTACCGGCGTCGAACTCGTCGGTGGCCAAGGCGGACAAGGTCGCGGCCAAGCAACAAGAGAAAGACGAGAAGGAAGCCAAGGCAGCCGAGGCCAAACAGGCCGACGCCAAGCCAGCCGCAGATGCCAAGGACAAGGCCAACAAAGACGCCAAGCAGCCAGCGGCTGCGAACGCGGCCCCAGCCACACCGGAATCGGCACCGACTGAAGAAGTCCTGACCGAGACCTGGAGCTATCAGTTGCCTGCCGATGAGTAACTCTCAAGTACAGCCAGAGACTCTGTCCGAGTATCTGGCGCATCTGCCGATGACCGACGAGCAGCGCGCGGAACTCGCGGGCTGCCAGTCCTTCAGCGAACTGCACCAGCGTCTGTCGTCGCCGACGTTCGACGCGCCTGCCGAAGCCGCCCAGGCTTCGGTGGGCAAGCGCCTGACCCTGAGCACCGCCGAGGAGCTGGAAGAGGCGGAAATGCTGGTGCTCGACGCCAGCGGTCGGGTCAGCATGAAGGCGACTCCGCCGATCCGTCGGACCAAAGTCGTGCCGGAGCCTTGGCGCACCAATATTCTGGTGCGTGGCTGGCGCCGCCTGACCGGGCGCACCAACCCGCCGCAGCCGCCGAAGGACGAAAACGTCTTGCCGGCAGCGCGCTGGCGCACGGTTGGTTCGATTCGACGTTACATTCTGTTGCTGCTGATGCTCGGTCAGACCATCGTTGCCGGCTGGTACATGAAAGGCATCATGCCGTACCAGGGCTGGTCGTTCGTCGATCTGGACGAAGTGCTGCACCAGCCGCTGCTGCAAACCGCCACGCAAGTGCTGCCGTATGCGCTGCAGACCAGCATCCTGATCCTGTTCGGGATTCTGTTCTGCTGGGTCTCGGCCGGTTTCTGGACGGCACTGATGGGCTTCCTCGAGTTGCTCACCGGTCACGATAAATACCGTATCTCCGGCAAAAGTGCCGGCAACGAGCCGATTCCGAAAGACGCTCGTACCGCGCTGGTGATGCCGATCTGCAACGAAGACGTGCCCCGGGTATTCGCCGGTCTGCGCGCCACCTTCGAGTCGGTCGCCGCTACCGGTGATCTGGATCGCTTCGACTTCTTCGTCCTCAGCGACAGTAACGACACCGATATCTGCGTCGCCGAGCAGCAAGCCTGGCTGGACGTCTGCCGTGAAGCCAAGGGCTTCGGCAAGATCTTCTATCGCCGCCGTCGCCGCCGTGTGAAACGCAAGAGCGGCAACCTCGACGACTTCTGCCGTCGCTGGGGTGGTGACTACAAGTACATGGTCGTGCTCGACGCCGACTCGGTGATGAGCGGCGAGTGCCTGACCAGTCTGGTGCGCCTGATGGAAGCCACGCCGGACGCCGGGATCATCCAGACCGCGCCGCGTGCGTCGGGCATGGATACCCTGTATGCGCGCATGCAGCAGTTCGCTACCCGCGTGTACGGTCCGCTGTTCACCGCCGGTCTGCACTTCTGGCAGTTGGGTGAATCCCACTACTGGGGTCACAACGCGATCATCCGCATGAAGCCGTTCATCGACCACTGCGCCCTGGCGCCGTTGCCGGGCAAGGGTGCGTTCTCCGGGGCGATTCTGTCTCACGACTTCGTCGAAGCCGCGCTGATGCGCCGTGCCGGTTGGGGCGTGTGGATTGCCTACGACTTGCCGGGCAGCTACGAAGAACTGCCGCCGAACCTGCTCGACGAACTCAAGCGTGACCGTCGCTGGTGCCACGGCAACCTGATGAACTTCCGCCTGTTCCTGGTCAAAGGTATGCACCCGGTGCACCGCGCAGTGTTCCTCACCGGCGTGATGTCGTACCTGTCGGCGCCGTTGTGGTTCTTCTTCCTGGTGCTGTCGACCGCGCTGCTGGCGGTGAACACGCTGATGGAGCCGCAGTACTTCCTGGAACCGCGCCAGCTCTATCCGCTGTGGCCACAATGGCACCCGGACAAGGCGATCGCGCTGTTCTCGACCACCATCGTGCTGCTGTTCCTGCCGAAACTGCTGAGCATCATCCTGATCTGGGCCAAGGGCGCGAAAGAGTTCGGTGGCAAGTTCAAGGTGACCCTGTCGATGCTGCTGGAGATGTTGTTCTCCATGCTGCTGGCGCCGGTGCGGATGATTTTCCACACCCGTTTCGTGCTCGCCGCGTTCCTCGGCTGGGCCGCGACCTGGAACTCGCCGCAGCGTGACGATGACTCCACACCTTGGAGCGAGGCGGTCAAGCGCCACGGTCCGCAGACCTTGCTGGGTTTCTGCTGGGCACTGCTGGTGATCTGGCTGAACCCGAGTTTCCTCTGGTGGCTGGTGCCGATCGTCGGTTCGCTGATGCTGTCGATCCCGGTGTCGGTGATTTCCAGCCGTGTCGGTCTGGGCCTCAAATCCCGTGACGAGAGCCTGTTCCTCATCCCAGAGGAATACAATCCGCCACAGGCGCTGCTGGCGACCGATCAGTACACCCACGAGAACCGCTGGCACGCGCTGAACGACGGCTTCATCCGCGCCGTGGTCGATCCGCAGCAGAACGCCCTGGCGTGCTCGCTGGCGACCTCGCGTCACGGTCAGGCCGAGCCGATCGAGTGGCTGCGTCAGGAGCGTGTACGTCACGCCCTGAAGGCTGGCCCGGCGGCACTGAGCAACCACGATCGCCTGCAACTGCTGAGCGATCCGGTGGCCCTGGCGCGTCTGCACGAGCTGGTCTGGTCCGAAGATCACAAGGAATGGCTGGATGCCTGGCGCGCTTCGGTGAAAGCCGATCCGCATGCGCCGCTGTTGCCACTCAAGCCTGTGAGCTTGCAGGCGCAACCGGCCTGATGAAGAAACCCCGCGAAAGCGGGGTTTTTTTTGATCTCGATAAAAAGAGACCTTCACCCCGGCCCTTGATTGTTAAACAAATCGTCCATTAAACCTTGTGCAAAAAATCGAGTGCGTTAGCATCCGTCCCCGAATTGGCGCGCCCGGACGATCTTGTCCATTTCAGTCGGTTTTCGCGCCGCAATTGCAATGGTTTTGGGGACTTGAAGATGAAGAAGTATCTGTCGATGCTGCTGGTCGGCGTCACGGCACTGGTTGCAGTCAATGCGGCGCACGCCGGTGCAATCGATGACGCGGTCAAGCGCGGCACGTTGAAAGTCGGTATGGATCCGACCTACATGCCGTTCGAAATGACCAACAAGCGCGGCGAGATCATCGGCTTCGAAGTCGACATCCTCAAAGCCATGTCCAAGGCCATGGGCGTCAAGCTGGAGCTGGTGTCCACCGGTTACGACGGGATCATTCCGGCCCTTATGACCGACAAGTTCGACATGATCGGCAGCGGCATGACCCTGACTCAGGAGCGCAACCTGCGCCTGAACTTCAGCGAACCGTTCATCGTGGTCGGCCAGACCCTGCTGATTCGCAAGGAACTGGAAGGCACCATCAAGTCCTATAAAGACCTGAACACCGCCGACTATCGCATCACCTCCAAGCTCGGCACCACCGGTGAAATGGTTGCCAAGAAGCTGATCGCCAAGGCCAAGTACCACGGCTACGACAACGAGCAGGAAGCCGTGCTCGACGTGGTCAACGGCAAGGCCGACGCCTTCATCTACGACGCGCCGTACAACGTGGTCGCGGTGAACAAGGTCGGCGCCGGCAAACTGGTGTTCCTCGACAAGCCGTTCACCTACGAGCCGCTGGCCTTCGGTCTGAAGAAGGGTGATTACGACAGCATCAACTTCATCAACAACTTCCTGCACCAGATCCACGAAGACGGCACCTACGATCGCATCCATGACAAGTGGTTCAAGAGCACCGAGTGGCTCAAGGACATGGAATAAGCCCGGTCGCATAGACCGAGTCGCCCCATTCGCGAGCAGGCTCGCTCCCACATTGGAATGCATTTCCCTGTGGGAGCGAGCCTGCTCGCGAAGAGGCCCTCCATAGCAACAAAAATCCGGAACCTGCAATGAAACAGAAAAAAGCCCAATGGCCCTGGCACGTCCTGACCGTGCTGGTGCTGGTCGGCCTGGCGGGCGCGTTGTATTACGCCACGTCGCTGATGTCCTACGAATGGCGCTGGAACCGCGTGCCGCAGTACTTCGCCTATCAGGCCGAAGAATCCCAGCGTGCCACCGATATCTCCACCGTTACCGAGCTGGTACGCAAGGGCGGTAGCGCGCAGGTCACCCTGCGCAACGACGCCGGTGACGAGCAGCACCTGACCGTCGACGAAAACAGCCTGCAATTCGCTCAGGGCGACGATGTGGCTGAAGGTGACGTCGTGGGCGTGACCCGGCACTGGGCGGCAGGGCCGCTGCTGTGGGGCCTTTGGACCACGCTGTTGCTGTCGGTGGTGTCTGGGGTACTCGGTCTGCTGATCGGTCTCGTCACCGGGTTGTGCCGCCTGTCGAGCAACCCGACCCTGCGCGACCTGTCGAGCATCTACGTCGAACTGGTACGCGGCACGCCGCTGCTGGTGCAAATCTTCATTTTCTACTTCTTCATCGGCACGGTGATGAACCTGTCCCGCGAGTTCGCCGGGATCGCCGCGCTGTCGCTGTTTACCGGCGCCTACGTGGCCGAGATCATCCGTTCCGGGGTGCAGTCGATTGCCCGTGGCCAGAACGAAGCGGCGCGTTCGCTCGGTCTGAGCGCCGGCCAGTCGATGCGCCACGTGGTACTGCCGCAAGCATTTAAACGCGTACTGCCACCGCTGGCCGGGCAGTTCATCAGCCTGGTCAAGGACACCTCGCTGGTGTCGGTGATTGCGATTACCGAGCTGCTGAAAAGTGGTCGTGAAGTCATCACCACCTCGTTCTCGCCGTTCGAAATCCTGTTCTGTGTCGCCGGCCTGTACCTGTTGATCAACCTGCCGTTGTCGAAAATCGCCAGCCGGCTTGAGCGGAGGCTCGCGCAAAGTGATTGAAGTCCGCGATCTGGTAAAAGTCTTCGACACCCGTGGCCAGGTAGTCCGGGCGGTGGATAACGTCACCACATCTGTCGCCAAGGGCGAAGTGCTGGTGGTGATCGGCCCGTCGGGCTCGGGCAAATCGACCTTCCTGCGCTGCCTCAACGGCCTGGAAGAGTTCGACTCGGGCTCGGTGAGCATCGACGGCCTGCAACTGGCCGACCCGAAAACCGACGTCAACGCTTACCGCCGCGAAGTCGGCATGGTCTTTCAGCATTTCAACCTGTTCCCGCACATGACCGTGCTGGAAAACCTCTGTCTGGCGCAGAAAGTCGTGCGCAAGCGTGGGCAGAAGGAAAGTGAGGCCAAGGCCTTGGCGTTGCTGGAAAAGGTCGGTATTGCGCAGAAGGCTCGGGAATATCCATCACGCCTGTCCGGCGGCCAGCAACAGCGCGTGGCGATTGCCCGGGCGCTGGCGATGGACCCGAAAGTGATGCTGTTCGACGAACCGACTTCGGCCCTCGACCCGGAAATGGTCGGCGAAGTGCTGGATGTGATGAAGAACCTGGCCGTGGAAGGCATGACCATGGTCTGCGTCACCCACGAAATGGGTTTCGCCCGGGAAGTGGCGGATCGGGTGCTGTTCTTCGATCACGGCAAACTGCTGGAAGATGCCTCCCCAGCGGAGTTTTTTGATGCGCCGAAGGATCCGCGGGCACAGGCCTTTCTGCGTCAGGTCTTGTAATTTCAGCGTCTCTCAGGACGCCTTCGCGAGCAGGCTCGCTCCCACAGTTGACCAAGCGGACGCGGTCCAATGTGGGAGCGAGCCTGCTCGCGAAAGCATCACCTCGGTTCAGAGCGAACCGAGGTTTTCGGGTCACCTCAAACCTTGAACCGCCCCACCAGCATCTGCAGATGCGTCCCCAGCCGCGCCAGCTCAACACTCGACGCCGCCGTCTCTTCACTCGCCGCCGAGGTCTGATCCGACACATCCCGCACATTCAGCACGCTACGGTTGATCTCTTCAGCCACGGCGCTCTGCTGCTCGGCGGCTGCGGCGATCTGCTGGTTCATCGCCTGAATCGCCGACACGGTGCGGGTGATACTTTCCAGTGAGCCACCGGCACGGCGGGTCAGTTCGACGCTGCTGTCGGTCAGGCTGCGGCTGTTGTCCATGATCGTTGCCACTTGCTGGGTGCCGTTCTGCAGGCCGACGATCAGCTCTTCGATCTCCTCGGTCGACTTCTGCGTGCGCTGGGCGAGGCTGCGCACTTCATCGGCAACCACCGCAAAACCACGCCCGGCCTCACCGGCACGCGCTGCTTCGATCGCGGCGTTGAGCGCCAGCAGGTTGGTTTGCTGGGCCACGGACTTGATCACGTCGAGCACGCTGCCGATCTTGTCGCTCTCGCGCTTGAGTTCGCCCATGGCTTCGGTGGAGTGGCCGACTTCGACGGCCAGACGCTCGATCTGCGCGATGGCTTCACCCACCACTTTGTCGCCTTCGCGGGCCTGCTGGTCGGCGGCCACAGCGGCTTCGGAAGCTTCCTCGGCGTTGCGCGCGACTTCCTGCACAGTGGCGGCCATTTCGTTCATGGCGGTGGCGACCTGATCGGTCTCGACTTTCTGATTGTTGACCCCGGCGCTGGTCTGCTCGGTCACCGCTGACAATTCCTCGGCGGCGCTGGCGATCTGCGTGACGCCGTCGCTGATGCCACCGATCAACTCGCGCAGGCCTTGGGTCATGCTCTGCATCGAGCGCTGCAACTGGCCGAGTTCGTCGCGACGCTGCGACACCAGGTTGTGGGTCAAGTCGCCGGCAGCCACACGTTCGGCGACCTTCAGGGTCTGATTCAGCGGAATGATGATCTGCCGGGTGATCGCCCACGCGGCCAGCAAACCGAAGGCCACGGCCAGCAGGGTGGCGATGATCAGCATGTTCTTGGCGTGCGCGGCATCGGTATCGCGCACCACGGTTTGTGATTCGGTGAGCTTCTTGCTGAGGTCGAGGAGGATGTCGCCCTGCGCCGTCATGGTTGCCCCGGCCTTGGCATTGTTCACCTGCGAGTCGCGGAACTGAGCGACCGCCGCGCGATAAGCCTTGATCGAGTCGGTGGCCTGTTGCAGGTTGGCGATGTGCTGTTCGGGCAGTTTCGCCGGCAGGCTGTCGAGGTTTTTCAGTGCATTGTCGATGGCGTCCAGCGCGGGCTGCTCCGCCTCGGCCTTGCCGCTGTAGGTGTAGCCGCGCACCTGATAGCGCGCTTGCTGCAACAGTTTGCTCAGTTCGATCACGCTGTTGAATTGCGCGACGCTGTCACCCTGCAGCATGGATTTCTCGACTTCCGAGACTTTGGCCACGGCATTGTCGGCACTGGCGCCGAGCTTGCTGCGCGCGTCCTCACGCTGCACGGTGGCCTGTGTCATGTCGGCGAAGGCACGCTTGTACTCGGCGACAGCGGCCAGTTGCTGATCGACCATGGCCGCATCTGAGGGCTGCTCGATCAGGCCGCGCGCGGTTTGCAAGCCGCTGGCGAGTTTGGCCAGCAACTCGTTGACCGCGCCCGGGCCTTGTTCGCCGCGACGCGCTTCATAGTCCAGACGCGCCAGTCGCAGGTCCTTGGTCAGTTCATTGAGGCTGGAGATGAAACCGAGCTTGTCGCCACGGCTGATGATGCCGCTCATGCCGGTCCAGCCGGTGAAGGTAATTAGCAGGGTGAGCAACAGCACCAGGCCGAAACCGATGCCCAGCTTGCGTTTGACGCTGACGTTCCCAAGATTCTCGGCTAACCAACGGTACATGCGACGACTCCCCTCGGACCACTAATTGGACTTATGGGGACTGTATCGGCTGGGTGATGGCAATCTGTAACCCGATTTGAATGCCAACCCCGGATTCCTGTAGGAGCTGACGAGTGCAACGAGGCTGCGATCTTTTGATCTTGCTGTTAAAAAACAAAATCAAAAGATCGCAGCCTACGGCAGCTCCTACAGGGGGAGCGGTGTGTCAGAACAGGCGGGCGAGCAGGGCGGTGACGGCGGTTTCGACGCGCAGGATGCGTTCGCCCAGTTGCACCGGTTGCAGGCCGGATTTGCCCAGCAGGTCGATTTCGTAGGGGATCCAGCCACCTTCGGGGCCGATCGCCAGGGTCACCGGTTCGCTCAACGCACGTGGGCACGGCGGGTAATTGCCGGGATGGCCGACCAGGCCGAGGGTGCCTTCGCTGATCGCTGGCAGACGATCTTCGACGAACGGTTTGAAGCGCTTCTCGATGATGACTTCCGGCAGCACGGTATCGCGGGCCTGTTCGAGGCCGAGAATCAGGTTCTCGCGAATCGCTTCCGGCTCGAGAAACGGCGTCTGCCAGAAACTCTTCTCGACCCGGTAGCTGTTGACCAGAATCACCTTCGACACGCCCATGGTCGCCACGGTCTGGAACACCCGTCGCAGCATCTTCGGGCGGGGCAGGGCCAATACCAGCGTCAATGGCAGCTTGGCCGGTGGTGATTGATCGAGGGTGACACGCAACTCGGCTTCACCGGCCTCAAGGCGAAGCAGCTCAGCCGAGCCCATCAAGCCATTGATCCGTCCCACGCGCAGGCTGTCACCGACTTCCGAGCGGTGAACTTCCTGCATGTGGGTCAGGCGCCGGTCACGCAGCACGACGCGGTCGGCCGCGATGAAGTCGGCCTCTTCGAGCAACAGCAGGTTCATGCCTGGGTCGCTGGCGGCTGGTCGTTGTGATCGTCGGCCGGTGTTTCGTCCGGGCGTTCGCGCTTGCTGATCAGGCCGCCGAACAGAATGCCGATTTCAAACAGCATCCACATCGGTACCGCCAGCAGGGTCTGCGAGAAGATGTCCGGCGGGGTGAGGATCATGCCGACCACGAAGCAGCCGATGATCACGTACGGGCGGATCTTCTTCAGGTATTTGACGTCGACCACGCCGATCCACACCAGCAGCACCACGGCCACCGGAATTTCGAACGCGACGCCAAAGGCGAAGAACAGCGTCATCACGAAGTCGAGGTAACTGGTGATGTCGGTCATCATTTCCACGCCGGCCGGGGTGGCGGCGGCGAAGAACTTGAAGATCAGCGGGAACACGAAGTAATAGGCGAACGCCATGCCGGTGTAGAACAGCAGGATGCTGGACACCAGCAGCGGCACGGCGATGCGCTTCTCATGCTTGTACAGGCCCGGCGCGATGAAGCCCCAGATCTGATGCAGGATCACCGGAATCGCGAGGAACAGCGAGACCATCATCGTCAGCTTCAGTGGCGTCAGGAACGGCGACGACACATCCGTGGCGATCATCGTCGCGCCGACCGGCAGGTACTGGCGCAGCGGCGTCGAGACGAAGGTGTAGATCTGCTGGGTGAACGCGAACAACCCGGCGAAGATGATGAACACCGCCGCCACACAACGCAGCAGGCGGGTGCGCAACTCGGTGAGGTGCGATACCAGCGGCATGTGCTGGTCGTTTTCAGGGAGATCGCTCATGGGGCTCGCGGCGGCAGTGTGGAGTCGTGAGGCGCTGGTGTGATCGGCGCGGCGTTTGGAGCTACGTGTTCAACCGGCGTTGGCGCCGCGACGGGCACAGGTTCGGTTGTCGCTACGGCAGGTGCAGTTGGCGCGGCTGGCGCATGAATCGTCTGCTCGCCGACATGCTCAACCGGGTTCGGCTCCTGCTGAACCGGCGTGAAAATCTTCCGCGCCTCCTGCTCCAGCGACAGGATGTGCTCGTTGTGCAGTTGCCGACGGATCTCGTCGGCACCGATTTCACGTTCAACTTCCTGTTTGATCGCGTTGAAGCTGCGCTTCAGCCGGCCGACCCACAGGCCGGCGGTGCGCGCAGCGCCCGGCAGACGCTCGGGGCCCAGCACCAGCAGGGCGACGAGGCCGACGAGCAGCAGTTCAGAGAAGCTGATACCAAACATTAGTCAGTGCTCACACGTCTTTGCGGATCGGCTCTTCGACTTTCTGCGCCTGCACGTCGATGGTGTGCGGCGGGTTGGCCTGAGCGGTGGCTTGCGGCTGCACCGGTGGTACTGGCTGCGCAGGCGTCACGGTCGGATCGGCGGCCGGCTTTTCGTCATCGTTCATGGCTTTGCGAAAGCCCTTGATCGACTCGCCGACGTCGGTGCCGAGGTTTTTCAGTTTCTTGGTGCCGAACACCAGCACCACGACTACCAGAATGACGATCCAGTGTTTCCAGTCAAAAATGCCCATGTTGCTGTTCCTCTCTAAAAATTGTTCAGGCGGACGGACGCGAGGCTTTCTCGACGTGTCCGGACAGACCGAAGCGACGATCCAGTTCATCCAGCACGGCCTGCGGATGCTGCCCCAGTTGGGCAAGCATGACCATGCTGTGGAACCACAGGTCGGCGGTCTCGTAGATCACATCGCTGCAGTCACCGCTGATGGCGGCGTCCTTGGCGGCAATAATGGTTTCGACCGACTCTTCGCCGACTTTCTCCAGAATCTTGTTCAGGCCCTTGTGATACAGACTAGCTACATATGAGCTGTCGGCCGCTGCGCCTTTGCGCTCTTCAAGTACCTGAGCGAGGCGGGTCAGGGTGTCACTCATGTTTGTGTCCTGCGGAATAGATTGCGTGCGGGTCTTTCAAGACAGGGTCGACCGTTTTCCAGTCGCCGTTTTCGAAGACGCGGTAAAAGCAGCTTTGACGGCCGGTATGGCAAGCGATGTCGCCGATCTGTTCGACCATCAGGATGATCACGTCGGCGTCACAGTCCAGACGCATTTCATGCAGGGTCTGTACATGGCCGGACTCTTCGCCCTTGCGCCACAGCTTGCCACGGGAACGTGACCAGTAGATTGCACGGTTTTCCGCAGCGGTCAGTTCCAGCGCTTCGCGGTTCATCCAGGCCATCATCAGCACGCGTCCGGTCTTGTGATCCTGGGCAATCGCCGGCACCAGGCCATCGGCGTCCCACTTGATCTCGTCCAGCCAGTTTTTCATCTTCGACTCCGACAGCGAACCCGCACTTTAATAGTCGGGTTCAGGCGTTCAAACAGTGTGCCAGCCGATCAGCAAACTGGCTATCGGCGAACGACCAGATACAAGCCGACGGCCACCATGATGCCCGCCGGCCAATGCCCCAGTTCGTGCAACGGGCCACCGGCGGCGAGGATCGTCCCGCCGGCCAGATGTGCGCAACCGAGCAGGCGCAGGAACCAGTCGTCCTTGCGTTTGTGCCACGGTGGTGGCGGGTCGTAGGCGTGCGGTTGCGACATGCGTTCGAGCAGGTCGCGGGCCATGTTGGCCAGGTGCGGCAGCTGTTCGAACTGGCTCTGCACGTTGCCGAGCAAGGCTTTCGGGCTGACGCGCTCGCGCATCCAGCGCTCGAGGAAGGGCTGCGCGGTGTTCCACAGATCCAGATCCGGGTACAGCTGACGACCGAGGCCCTCGATGTTCAATAGAGTCTTCTGCAGCAACACCAGCTGCGGCTGGACTTCCATGTTGAAGCGCCGTGCGGTCTGGAACAGGCGCATCAGCACCTGGCCAAATGAAATATCTTTTAACGGTTTTTCGAAGATCGGTTCGCATACGGTGCGGATCGCCGCTTCGAATTCGTTGAGTTTGGTTTCCGCCGGCACCCAGCCCGAATCGATGTGCAACTGCGCCACGCGGCGGTAGTCACGCTTGAAGAAGGCGAACAGGTTGCGCGCCAGATAGTCCTGGTCTTCCGGGGTCAGGCTGCCGACGATGCCGCAGTCGATCGCGATGTACTGCGGGCTCCACGGGTTGACGGTGCTGACGAAGATGTTGCCCGGGTGCATGTCGGCGTGGAAGAAACTGTCGCGGAACACCTGGGTGAAAAAGATCTCCACGCCGCGCTCGGCGAGCATTTTCATGTCGGTGCGCTGGTCGGCGAGGGTCGCCAGATCCGTCACCTGAATCCCGTAGATGCGCTCCATCACCAGCACTTTCGGCCGGCACCAGTCCCAATAGACTTGCGGCACATAGAGCAGCGGCGAGCCTTCGAAGTTGCGCTTGAGCTGGCTGGCGTTGGCCGCCTCGCGCAGCAGGTCGAGTTCGTCGTAGATGGTTTTTTCGTAGTCCTGCACCACGTCCACCGGGTGCAGCAGGCGGGCGTCGGCGGAGACCTTTTCGGCGGCGCGGGCGAGGATGAACAGCCATGCCAGATCCTGGGCGATCACCGGTTTCAGGCCCGGGCGGATCACCTTGACCACCACTTCTTCGCCGGTCTTCAGTTGCGCGGCGTGCACCTGCGCCACCGAGGCCGAGGCCAGCGGCTCGACGTCGAAACGGCTGAACACTTCGCTGATCTTCTTGCCCAGCTGTTCTTCGATCAGCTTGATCGACAGCTGCGAATCGAACGGCGGCACGCGGTCCTGCAGCAGCATCAACTCATCGGCGATGTCTTCCGGCAGCAGGTCGCGGCGGGTCGAAAGAATCTGCCCGAACTTGATGAAAATCGGCCCCAGATCCTGCAGCGCCAGACGCAGGCGCGCACCACGGCTCAGCTCCAGCGGCTTGCGCGGCAACCAGCGCCACGGCAGCACGTAACGCAGCGCCAGGAGAAACCAGGGCAGCGGCAGCTCGAACAGCAGGTCATCGAGGCGGTAGCGGATCACGACGCGCTGGATGCGCAACAGACGGCGGACGGCAAGCAGCTTCATGCGTTATCGCTTGGGTCGAGGGATCGGGAAAGGCGCTCGAAACGCGCCTCGAGACGTTCCAGATCAAGTTTGATCCGGTCCAGTTCGCTGAATCGTGCTTCGGCTTCGCGCTGCCCGACGAGGGTGCGCGATTCTTCGGCGAGGTATTCGGCGAGGTTCTGGTTGAGGCTGGCAAATCCTTGTTGATACCAGCGTGCGCGGCTGCGCAGGTGACCGCCAATCAGTTGCGTGGCGACCGGTCCGAGCCAGCGCGAGAGTTCGTACTCCCAGTCCAGCTCGAGGTCCTGCAGCACCCCGGCCAGTTCCAGCAGCACGCCGCTGTCACCGTCGAGCTCGACTTCCGGGGCGTGCAGCACCGCGGTCTTGTCTTTGCTCACGGCCAGTTTTACCAGGCTCGAGGCCGGGGCGCGCAGGGTGCAGTCGACGCCGGTTTCCCAGTGCGAGGCGAGCATCAGGCCCTCATCGCTGGGCAGGATGAACAGTTGCAGCGCCGGGCTGCGGCAATCGACGGCAATCACTTTGCCAGTCAGATGCGCCAGCCGCGGCAGCGCCGTGCTGTCGAGACGCAGCACCCGGTTCAGACCGAGTTCGACGCTGGCAAGCAGCCCGGTGAGCAACATCAGGGCTTGATGCCGCGGTGCAGGGCGACGATGCCTGCGGTCATGTTGTGATAGGTCACGCGGTCGAAACCGGCGTCGACCATCATCGACTTCAGGGTTTCCTGATTCGGGTGCATGCGGATCGATTCGGCGAGGTAGCGATAGCTTTCCGAATCGTTGGTGATCAGCTTGCCCATCAGTGGCATGAAGGCGAACGAGTAAGCGTCGTAGGCCTTGGACATCAGCGCGTTGGTCGGCTTGGAGAATTCCAGCACCAGCAAGCGGCCGCCGGGCTTGAGCACGCGCAGCATCGAGCGCAGCGCATCTTCTTTGTGCGTCACGTTGCGCAGGCCGAAAGCGATGGTCACGCAGTCGAAGTGGTTGTCCGGGAACGGCAGTTTTTCCGCGTCCGCCTGAACGAATTCAACGTTGCCCGACACACCCAGATCCAGCAGACGGTCACGGCCGACCTTGAGCATCGATTCGTTGATGTCGGCCAATACCACCTGACCGGTGGGGCCAACCAGGTGCGAGAATTTCCTGGTCAGGTCGCCAGTACCGCCGGCGATGTCGAGCACGCGGTTGCCTGCACGCACCCCGGACAGTTCGATCGCGAAACGCTTCCACAGACGGTGCATGCCGCCCGACAGAAGGTCGTTCATCAGGTCGTACTTCGCGGCTACGGAGTGGAACACCTCAGCGACTTTTTCCGCTTTCTGGCTTTCCGGAACGTTTTTGAAGCCGAAGTGAGTGGTGGGTTCGGCATCGCTGCCTTTGCGCTGATCAGTCATATCGCTGTCACCAAAAGAGAATGCGCGACATTCTAATCCCCAAGCCATGCTTTGTCTTGGAATGGCTAAAGGTAAGATGGGCGACCTTCGGGACGATTTGCCGCAGACGCGGTCAAGATTTACCGTCACCTATTCATCAAGCAGGAGTCATTCGATGGCCAAAATCAGTGTTGAGCGTGCCCACAGCCTGGGCAAGGAAGCCGCCCGCGAGAAGGCCGACAAGCTGGCGCAGAAACTCTCCGATCAATATGGTCTGGAGCCGCAGTGGTCGGGCGACACCCTGAACCTCAAGCGCTCGGGCGTGAAAGGCGCGGTGCATGTGGCCGACGACTCGATCCGTGTCGACGTGGAACTGGGCATCATGATGTCGGCCATGAGCGGCATGATCAAAGCCGAGATCGAGAAGGCGCTGGACAAAGCGTTGGTCTGATCGCGATTCTTCGGTAACCCGAGATCCCTTGTGGGAGCGAGCCTGCTCGCGAAAGCGGTGTGTTAGTCGACTCGAATATTGACTGATACACCGTATTCGCGAGCAGGCTCGCTCCCACATTTGTTTGGTGGTGCCCCTGCTGTTTATGTCAGTTGTTAGGGTGCCGTTTCTAATTTTTCTCCCTACTTTGTGCCTGAGCCCGACACTTTTGCGGGCAGTTCCTCAAACCTTCTGCGCGTGAGGTGCACCATGGCCAAAGTCATTCTGAAGAAAAAAATCGACGCTTCGACTTCTGCTCTGAGCGACGTCAAATCCTATGCCCGCAAGATCTGGCTGGCAGGCCTGGGTGCCTACACCAAGGTCGGCCAAGAGGGCAGCGACTACTTTCAAGAGCTGATCAAGGCTGGTCAAACTGTTGAAAAGAAAGGCAAAAGAGTCGTCACCGAAAAACTCGAAGCCGCCAATGCCGAGATCGATGAAGCCAAGGATGAAGTCAGCTCGTTCAAAGGTCGCGTCGAAGTTCAGCTCGACAAGGTCGAGAAGGCGTTCGACTCCCGTGTAGCAAGCGCCTTGAATCGTATCGGCATTCCGTCTAAACATGACGTTGAGACACTCTCTGCTAAGCTCGATGAGCTGACGGCATTGCTCGAACGCGTCGCGCGTAAATCTTAAGGAGAACGGGATGGCTGGTAAAAAGAACACCGATAAAGAAGGCAGCTCGTGGATTGGGAAAGTCGAAGACTACTCCCGCAAAATCTGGCTGGCTGGTTTAGGCGTGTACTCGAAGATCGACACTGACGGCAGCAAGCTCTTCGAGTCACTGGTCAAAGACGGCGAGAAAGCCGAGAAGCTCACCAAGTCGGCAGTCGGCAAGAAAGTCGATGCCGCCAAGGATTCCGCTTCTTCGGCCAAGTCGCGCATCAGCGGTGTGAAAGATCGCGCACTGGGCAAGTGGGACGAGCTGGAAGGGGCTTTCGACAAGCGCCTGAACAGCGCGATTTCGCGCCTGGGTGTGCCTAGCCGCAATGAAGTCAAAGCGCTGCACAGCAAGGTCGAGACCCTGACCAAGCAGATCGAGAAACTCACCGGTCTGAAAACCCAACCGGTCGCGGCGAAAACCGCAGCGGCCAAACCGGCAGCCAAAACCGCCGCCAAGCCACTGGCTAAAGCGGCTGCGAAACCAGCTGCCAAAGCTGCGGCCAAGCCAGCGGCAAAAACCGCTGCCGCCAAGCCTGCTGCTAAAACGGCCGCTGCCAAACCAGCCGCCAAGGCTGCCGCGAAACCGGTTGCTGCCAAAGCGGCTGCGAAACCTGCGGCCAAGTCCGCGGCCAAACCAGCCGCCAAGCCAGCCGCTAAGCCAGCAGCGAAAACCGCTGCCGCGAAACCGGCTGCCAAACCTTCGGCCAAACCGGCTGCGGCGAAAAAACCGGCAGTGAAAAAACCGGCCGCGCCGAAGGCCGCTGCGCCGAAGCCAGCTGCACCCGCAGCAGCCAAGCCAGCCACCCCGGCAACCCCGGCCAGCGCGTCGAACTCCGCCGCTGCACCGACTCCGGTAGCCACCCCGACTGCTGCATCGACCCCGTCGACGCCAACCAGTCAGTCCTGATTTTTCAGGGCAAAACAAAACGCCCGGCCTGTGAAGGTCGGGCGTTTTTGTTTGTGCAGAGAATCGCTGGAACAGCGCCATTCTCCTGTGGGAGCGGGCTTGCTCGCGAAGGCGGTGTGTCATTCAGCATTGATGTTGGCTGAGCCACCGCTTTCGCGAGCAAGCCCGCTCCCACTGGGGGAGGACAATGTGTAGCCCATTCATTCGTGATCTTCGAGGTACTGCAATGCCATCCGTTCAGTAGCGACTTTCACCGGCGGCAGCAGATGCGGCGCCACCAGCATCATGATCTGGTACACCACCAGTTTGACCTCGCCTTCACGATCGAGAATCCGTTGATAGTCCAGCGAGAACAGCAGGGTCAGGGTGATCTGTTCCACCAGTTGCCCCAACGCCTGGGTGTCACTGACCAGTTGCCCCGAAGCCTTCAACCGCGCCAGCAAGGACGCCAGCGTACGCTTGAGCGCGTTGAGCAGGTTGCGAATGCCCTTGGCCAGTTTCGGCAGGCGCCCGGCGAGGTTCGACAGGTCCTGGAACAGAAACCGGTACTGCGCCAGGCGCTCGACGATCAGGTGCAGAAACAGCCAGTAATCCTCCGGCGCCAGCTCGGCATCCGATGGAGGATCGAGCAGCGGCGCCAGTTCGTTCTGGAAGCGTTCGAACAGGCCGAGAATCAACGGCTCCTTGCCGTGAAAGTGGTAGTAGAGATTGCCGGGGCTGATCCCCATTTCGTTGGCAACTTCCATGGTGGAGACGTTGGGCTCACCCTTTTCGTTGAACAGTTGCAGGGCACATTCGAGAATCCGGTCGCGGGTTTTCATCCAGTCTTCTTAGAAAAGTTCGGTTAAGCGTCAGCGCACATGCACGTAGGTGCCGGGTGCTGCCTCCATCGGTGGATAATTCGGGTTGCCGAGGGTAAACGTGGTTTCGTGCTGCGTGCCGGAGCGCTGCTGTATCCACTCCAGCCACTGCGGCCACCAACTGCCGTCGACGCGCTTGGCGTCGTAGTACCAGGCGCGCGGATCGCTGCTCAGCTTGCCGTTCTCGACGTAATTGGCTTTCGGGTTGCTCGGCGGGTTGAGGATGCTCTGCACGTGCCCACTGTTGGACAGTACGAAACGCCGCTCGCCACCGAGCAGCAGGGTCGAGCGGTACACCGCGTCCCACGGCGTGATGTGGTCGTTCATGCCGGCCACGCTGAAGCTGTCGACGGTGACTTTCTGCAGATCGATCGGCGTACCGCAGACTTCCAGGCCACCCGGGTGGGTCAGCGGGTTGTGTTTGAAGAAGTCCAGCAGGTCGCCGTGGAACGCGGCGGGCAGGCGAGTGTTATCGTTGTTCCAGTAGAGAATGTCGAAGGCCGGCGGCTCTTTGCCGAGCAGGTAGTTATTGACGAAGTAGCTCCAGATCAAATCGTTGGGCCGCATCCAGGCGAACACCTTGGCCATGTCGCGACCGTCGAGCACGCCTCGCTGGTAGGAGCGGCGTTTGGCCGCTTCGATGGTCTGTTCGTCGGCGAACAGCGTGGTCGGGGTTTCGATCTCACTGTCGAGCAGGCTGACCAGATAGGTCGCACTGGAGATCCGTCGCAGTTGCCGTTTCGCCTGCAGATGACCCTGCAGCGCGGCGATGGTCAGGCCACCGGCGCAGGCACCCATCAGATTCACCTCGCGCGCGCCGGTGATCGCCCGGCAGATGTTCATCGCTTCTTCCACGGCTTCGACGTAGGTCGAGAGGCCCCATTCCCGGTGGCGTACGTCCGGGTTGCGCCAACTGATCATGAAGGTCTGCAGGCCGTTTTTCAGCGCGTACTGGACAAAGCTGTTCTGCGGGCTGAGGTCGAAAATGTAGTACTTGTTGATTTGCGGCGGCACCACCAGCAACGGCTTGGCGTACTGTTTTTCGCTCATCGGCTTGTACTGGATCAGCTCCAGCAGCTCGTTGCGAAACACCACCGCACCGGTGGTGGTGGCGACGGTCTTGCCGACCTCGAACGCCTGCTTGGTAACCTGGCGTGGCAGGCCATCGTTGTGCAGCAGATCATCAAACAGATGGCTCAGGCCGCGCACCAGACTCTGGCCGCCGGAATTGAACAGCTCCTTGACCGCCAACGGATTGAGCAAGGTATTGGAGGGCGCGACGGCATCGTTGAGCAGGGTGAACGCGAAGTGCGCGCGAGCGCGATCGTCCTCGCTCATGCTGCTTTCATCGATCCAGCTCTTGACCTGTTTCTGCCAGGCCAGATACGCCTGCAGACTGCGCCGGTAGAACGGATTGAGGCTCCACGCCGGATCGGCGAACCGCGCGTCCTGCGGGTTGGTCGGGTGCAGGGTTTCACCGAGCAGCACGCGACCGAGCTGGCCACCGAGTTTCAAGGCGTGCTTCGCGCTGTGAATCGGGTTGCGCAGACCGTGGGCGGCGACGCTGCGCAAGGTCGAGAGCAGGTCCCGCCCACGCAGGCCGGTCATTGCACTTTGTGCATTGATGAACACGGCGGGACTGGGCACTACGCCCGTCGCAGGTTTGTCGCGCATGACTCAACACTCCTTCGTCTTCAGGTCAAAAACAAACTCACCGAACCAGAACACCATAGTCGCTGTTACGGGTTGCTGCCTGCGCGGCGTCCTGCCGCGCACGTTGTTCAAAACCTTGCATAAAGCCTGCCGCCGTGATTTATCCGCCCAGCGGGGTCGGGTGCGGGTGCATCACGGCGCGCTGCCGTTCCTCCTCAAGGAATTTCATGATGATCGGCGCCACGGCTTCGGCGCGGGTGATCAGGAACAGATGACCGTCGTCGATGATGTGCAGTTGGGCGTTGGGAATCCGCCAGGCGAGCATGCGCATGTTGATCAGCGGGATCAGTGGATCGTCGTCGCCGGCCAGCACCAGGGTCGGCTGATGGATCTTGTGCAGCCAGTGAATGCTGGTCCAGCCGAGGCCGGCGAACAGCTGCCAGTAGTAACCGAGCTTGCCCGCCGAACGCACTTTCGCCGCATGGCTGGCGGCCAGCGTCGGGTCGCGGCGGAACGAGCCGCCGTAGATCAACGGCGCAATGCGGATCACGTGCGATGGCTGGATGTAACGGCGTGGGCTGGCCATCATCCACAGCACTTTCGGCTTGCCCGGCACCATGAAGGCGCCGGCCGCGGTCGCCGCCAGCACCAGTTTCTTGCAGCGTTCGGGGTAGTCGTGGGCGAATTGCTGCGCCAGCGCGCCGCCCCACGACACGCCGATCACATTGACCTGGCCGTAGTCGAGGTAGTCGAGCATCCGCGCCGTCAGCTTCGCCAGCCCGGGAAAGCGATAAGGCCGGTTGGGCGTCGACGAGCCGCCGACACCGGGCACGTCGAAGGCGATCACTTCCAGATCCGGGTCCAGCGCCGCGACAAACGGAAACACCAGCTCCAGGTTGGCGCCGATGCCGTTGAAAATCAGCAAGGGCGTCAAATGAGGCTTGCCGGGGCGTACCGCGGTGCGGAGGGTCTGCCCATCCAGATCGACGGTACGGAAAATGAACGGTTGCGGCATGCTTCAGGCCCTGTGGGTCAATCTCAATATCACCTCCAATCCCTTGTGGGAGCGGGCTTGCTCGCGAAGGCGTCGTGTCAGCCAGCATCAATGTTGATTGCATGACCGCTTTCGCGAGCAGGCTCGCTCCCACAATGACAGGGTGGTGTCAGTTACCGCTCGTGAACATATGTGCCCGGCGATGCTTCACCTGGCGCGTACGCCTTGTTGCCGAGTTTGGTTGGTGCTTTTTTCAGATTACCCGAGCGCTCGGCCTGCCACGCCTGCCAGTACAGCCACCAGGAATCGGTGTGCTTGGTCGAGTTCTCTTGCCATTCGTCGGCATTGGCGGCCATGCCTTCGCTGGTCATGTAGCGCGATTTCGGGTTGCCCGGCGGGTTCAGGATGCTCTGGATGTGCCCGCTGCTCGACAGCACGAACTCGACCTTGCCGCCAAATAGCTGCGCCGACTTGTAGCAGGACTTCCACGGGGTGATGTGGTCGTTGGTGCCGGCCAGCGAGAAGATGTCGGCGGTGACCTGCTTGAGGTCGATTGGCGTACCGCACACTTCCAGTGCATTGGGGCGGATCAGTGGGTTGTTTTTGAACATCTCGATCAGGTCGCCGTGGAACGCGGCCGGCAACCGGGTGGTGTCGTTGTTCCAGAACAGGATGTCGAACACCGGCGGCTCGTTACCGAGCAGGTAGTTGTTGACCCAGTAGTTCCAGATCAGGTCGTTGGGGCGCATCCACGCGAAGACCTTGGCCATGTCTTTGCCTTCGAGCACGCCGGCCTGATACGAGTGGCGTTTGGCGGTCTCGAGGGTCTGCTCGTCGACGAACAGGGCGACGTCGCTGTCCAGGGTGGTGTCGAGCACGCTGACCAGCAGGGTCAGGGCGTTGACCTTGTTTTCGCCGAGGGCGGCATAGTGGCCGAGCAGGGCGGTGCAGGTGATGCCGCCGGAGCAGGCGCCGAGCATGTTCACGTCTTTGCTGCCGGTGATGGCGGTGACCACGTCGACTGCTTCTTTCAGCGCATCGATGTAGGTCGACAGGCCCCACTCGCGCTGGGCCTTGGTCGGGTTGCGCCAGCTGACGATGAAAGTCTGCACGTTATTACGCAGGCAGAAGCGCGCGAGACTCTTGTCCGGGCTCAGGTCGAAAACATAGAACTTGTTGATCTGTGGCGGCACCACGAGCAGTGGACGCTCGTGGACTTGCTCGGTGATCGGCTTGTACTGGATCAGCTCCAGCACGTCGTTGCGAAACACCACCGCGCCTTCGGTCACACCAAGGCTCTTGCCGACCTCGAACGCGCCCATGTTGACCTGGCTCGGCATGCCGCCGTTGTGCACCAGATCCTTGGCCAGATGCGAGAGGCCATCGAGCAGGCTTTTGCCGCCGGTCTCGAAGAAGCGTTTGACCGCCGCCGGGTTGGCGGCGGTGTTGGTCGGGGCCATGGCTTCGGTCATCAGGTTGATCACGAAGTGGCCGCGCGCGATGTCTTTGGGTGACAGGCTGCTGTCGTCGATCCAGGAGTGGAGCTCCTTGCGCCACGCCAGATAAGTTTGCAGATAACGTTTGTAGAGCGGGTTCTGACTCCACGCCGGATCAGCGAAGCGACGGTCATCGCTGGCCGGTTGCAGTTCGGATTTGCCGAACAGCACATTCTTCAGTTCAAGACCGAAATGGGTCACGTGCTTGACGCTATGGATCGGTTGTTTGATGGCCTGGGTCAGCACCATTCGAGCAGAGGCCAGCAGATCCTTTCCGCGCAGCCCAACGACGGGATTAAGCCCCAGGGTGTTTTCCGAGGCTTGGTACTTCAGGTCATCGTTATTCTTGTTACTCATCTACGACGCTCCATTGTCCTGAGACGAGTACCCGTTTTCTGCTGTGCAGTTCCACAGCGAATGCCAGGTACTACTGCTCGGGTGACCGTTAATTCTGCATAGCTGCTTTACAGTCGTAGAGCACTGCAGGGAACTTGCCAGCTCCATTGGTTACCCGAGTTTAATTTTTTTCGCAAGCAGGCCGATCCTCGGCCACACAGCAGAGCATTCAAACAGATGAATTTAGAAAATGCCCTCTAAAGAGCAAGAGTCTCGGACTAGAGCATCAGCTTGACGATTGACTCGTCCGGATCGCGGGTTTTCCCGGCCGCTTTGAGCTCGGCCAGATAATCGGCCCAGAGTGCGTCATGACGTCGCCCCAGCTCGTAGAGATAATCCCAGGTGAACAGGCCGCTGTCGTGACCGTCGTCGAAGGTCAGTTTCAGTGCGTACTGACCGGCCGGTTCCAGGCCGCTGAGGCCGACATTGAGCTTGCCGAATTGCAGGATCGGTTTGCCGTGGCCCTGGACCTCGGCGGAAGGGGAATGCACGCGCAGGAATTCGGCGGGCAGGGTGTACTCCTCGCCGGACGCGTATTTGAGCGTCAGGGTTTTCGAGGCTTTGTGCAGTTTGATGTCGGTGGGGATCATGAGCAGGTTTCCGTCTTGTGCGGAACCTTGTGGGAGCGAGCCTGCTCGCGAATGGGGTGGTTCAGTCAACGCAACGGTTGAATGTACTGCCGTCTTCGCGAGCAGGCTCGCTCCCACAGTTCCATTACATCTGTAAGAGTGACCTACAGGATATAACGGGACAGGTCTTCGTTCTGCGCCAATTCGCCCAGATGGCTGTTGACGTACGCAGCGTCGATCAGGATCGGCTTGTCGTCATGCGCGCTGGCCAGGTCGCCGGCACTGAACGACACCTCTTCCAGCAGGCGCTCGAGCAGCGTGTGCAGACGACGGGCACCGATGTTCTCGGTTTTCTCGTTGACCTGCCAGGCGATCTCCGCCAGACGCTTGATGCCTTCCGGCTGGAACTGGATGTTCAGGCCTTCGGTTTTCAGCAGCGCGCAATATTGCTCGGTGAGCGATGCGTGCGGCTCGCTGAGGATGCGCTCGAAGTCTTCCGGGCTCAGTGCCTTGAGCTCGACACGGATCGGCAGACGGCCCTGCAGCTCCGGCACCAGATCGCTCGGCTTGCTCAGGTGGAACGCACCGGAGGCGATGAACAGGATGTGGTCGGTCTTGACCATGCCCAGCTTGGTGTTGACGGTGCAGCCCTCGATCAGCGGCAGCAGGTCGCGCTGTACGCCTTCACGGGACACGTCGGCGCCGCCGACATTGCCGCGCTTGGCGACCTTGTCGATTTCGTCGATGAACACGATGCCGTGTTGCTCGACCGCTTCCAGCGCCTTGGCCTTCAACTCTTCTTCGTTGACCAGACGCCCGGCCTCTTCGTCGCGCACCAGTTTCAGCGCTTCTTTGACCTTGAGCTTGCGAGCTTTCTTCTTGCCCTTGCCCATGTTGGCGAACAGGTTCTGCAGCTGGCTGGTCATTTCTTCCATGCCAGGCGGCGTGGCGATTTCGATGCCGGCCACTTCGGCGACTTCGATCTCGATTTCCTTGTCGTCCAACTGGCCTTCGCGCAGGCGCTTGCGGAACAGTTGGCGAGTATTGGAATCGCTGCTCGGTGCTTCTTCATTGCTGAAACCCATGCGTGCAGGCGGCAGCAGTGCGTCGAGGATACGGTCCTCGGCAGCGTCTTCGGCACGGTGACGCACGCGGGTCATTTCCTGCTCGCGGAGCATCTTGATCGCGGCGTCGGCCAGATCACGGATGATCGATTCGACGTCACGGCCAACGTAGCCGACTTCGGTGAATTTGGTCGCTTCGACCTTGATGAACGGCGCGTTGGCCAGTTTCGCCAGGCGACGGGCGATTTCGGTTTTACCGACACCGGTCGGGCCGATCATCAGGATGTTTTTCGGGGTCACTTCAACGCGCAGCTCTTCAGGCAGCTGCATGCGGCGCCAGCGGTTGCGCAGGGCAATCGCGACGGCGCGCTTGGCATCGTCCTGGCCGATGATATGGCGGTTGAGTTCGTGGACGATTTCGCGGGGAGTCATGGACATAGTAATTGACGGTCCTCAAGCAGAAACAAGCCGTGGCACTTAGGCCGCGTCAGGCTTATTCAGCGAGATCCTGCTCCTCAATGGTCTGGGTGTGGTTGGTGAATACACAGATGTCGCCGGCGATACCGAGGGCAGTTTCGACGATCTCACGGGCCGACAGGTCGGTCTTTTTCAACAGCGCGCTGGCTGCGGCTTGCGCGTAGGCACCGCCGGAACCCATGGCGATCAGGCCGTCTTCGGGTTCGACCACGTCACCGTTGCCGGTGATGATCAGCGAGGCGTCCTTGTTGGCGACCGCGAGCATGGCTTCGAGGCGGCTCAGGGAGCGGTCGGTGCGCCATTCTTTGGCGAGTTCGACAGCGGCGCGGATCAGGTGGCCCTGATGTTTCTCGAGCTGGCCTTCGAAACGTTCGAACAGGGTGAAGGCGTCGGCGGTGGCACCGGCGAAACCGGCGATGACCTGGCCGTGGTACAGGCGACGAACTTTCTTCGCGTTGCCTTTCATCACGGTGTTGCCGAGAGAAACCTGGCCGTCGCCGCCCATGACGACTTTGCCGTGGCGGCGGACTGAAACGATGGTGGTCAAGGGAAGAGTCTCCACGCAGCGGGGCGAAAATGCCTTATGCCCATTCATATGGGGGTGCTGGATAGGATTTCAACCGGGGAGGGCGCAGGGGGACGAACGGCGGAGGACAGACCGGGAATATGTTGTGCCGGTTATGACGCCTTCGCGAGCAGGCTCGCTCCCACAGGGACTGCGTGATTCCTGTGGGAGCGAGCCTGCTCGCGAATGAACGATGACGCGATGCGACTGACGGAATCAGCGGCTCTGGCGTTGTTGTAACAACAGGTTGCTGAAGCCGCTGCCGGCCAGTTGTTTTTGCGCAGTCGTCAGCTGTTCGCGGTTGCTGAACGGGCCGACCAATACGCGGTACCAGGTTTCATCCTTCACCGTGCCCGACTCAACCGAAACAGCCTGGCCCAGCAGAATGATCTGCGCCCGCACCTTGTCCGCGTCCGCCTCTTTGCGGAACGAGCCGGCCTGGAGGAAGAACTTGGTCACCGGCGCCGCTTTCGCCACCGGTGGCGCTGGCGGCGGGGTAATACCTGACAGCGCAGCCTGCGCCCGCGCGGTGTCGATCTTCGCCGCTTCCGCCGGGGTGACCGGCGTGGTCGGCACTTGTGGCGTCGGCAGGGTTTTCTCCGGCACGGCATCCGGCGGCACGATCACTTCCGATTCCGGCAGCAAGGTGTAGAAGTCGTACTTCGGCTTCACCGGTTGCGTCGGGCTCGGCGGGGTCTTGTTGGCCTCGGCGATCTTCGACGCTTTCTGCTGTTGCGCCTGCTCGACTTTCTCGCGCTTGACCGTGTCGCTGCCCTTGCCAGGCTCCAGTTTCATCAGAAACACGATGAACGCACCGACCGTCAGGCCGATGGCCATCCACAGCCAGCCCGGGATCGGTTGCTTTGCAGGAGCTTGGTAACGGCTGGCGCCACGCTTGGGTGCAGGTTTTTTCTTGGCAGCCAACTTACATGCGCTCCAGAGTTTCCAGGCCCAACAGTTCCAGGCCTTGCTTGAGAGTACGACCGGTCAGCGCGGCCAGACGCAGACGGCTCTGCATCTGGACCGGCGTCTCGGCGGCGAGGATCGGGCAGTTCTCGTAGAAGCTGGAGAACAGACCGGCGACGTCATACAGATAGGTGCAGAGGATGTGCGGTGTGCCTTTTTCCGCGACGTTGTTCAGCACTTCGCCGAACTGCGCCAGCTTCGCCGCCAGCTCTTGCTCGTGCGCGGCTTCGAGGACGATCTGGCCGTCCACTTCGCTGAAGTCCTTGCCCAGTTTGCGGAACACCCCGGCGACACGGGTGTAGGCGTACAGCAGGTACGGCGCGGTGTTGCCTTCGAAATTCAGCATCAGGTCGAAGTTGAAGCTGTAGTCGCTGGTGCGGTGCTTGGACAGGTCGGCGTATTTCACCGCACCGATGCCGACAACCTTGGCGATGTTGCGCAGTTCGTCTTCGGCCAGTGTCGGGTTTTTCTCTTTGACCAGGTTGTAGGCACGTTCCTGCGCTTCGGTCAGCAAATCGATCAGCTTCACGGTGCCGCCATCACGGGTCTTGAACGGACGGCCGTCGGCGCCGTTCATGGTGCCGAAGCCCATGTGCTCCATTTCCATCGGATGGGTCACGAAACCGGCCTTGCGCGCCACGGCGAACACTTGCTGGAAGTGCAGGGCCTGACGCTGGTCGACGAAGTACAGCGCGCGATCAGCTTTCAGCTTGCCACTGCGGTAGCGCACGGCCGCCAGGTCAGTGGTGGCGTACAGGTAACCGCCGTCAGCCTTGACGATGATCACTGGCAGCGGATCGCCGTCGGCGTTCTTGAACTCGTCGAGGAACACGCACTGGGCGCCGTTGCTCTCGACCAGCATGCCGGCGGCTTTGAGGTCGTTGACCACGTTGATCAGGTCGTCGTTGTAGGCGCTTTCGCCCATCACGTCGGCCATGGTCAGTTTGACGTTGAGCAGTTCGTAGATCTTCTGGCAGTGCGACAGCGAGATGTCCTTGAACTTGGTCCACAGCGCCAGGCACTCGGCATCGCCGGCCTGCAGCTTGACCACCAGACCACGGGCGCGGTCGGCGAATTCTTCGGATTCGTCGAAACGCTGCTTGGCGGCGCGGTAGAAGTTTTCCAGATCGGACAGCTCGTCGCTGGTGATCGGGTTTTCCTGCAGATACGCCATCAGCATGCCGAACTGGGTGCCCCAGTCGCCCACGTGGTTCTGGCGGATCACTTCGTCGCCGAGGAACTCGAGAACACGGGCCACGCCGTCGCCGATGATGGTCGAGCGCAAGTGGCCGACGTGCATCTCTTTGGCCAGGTTCGGTGCCGACAGGTCGACCACGGTGCGCTGCGCCGGGCCGGCCTTGCGCACGCCAACGTTAGCGTCGGCCAGAGCGGCGTCGAGGCGCGAGGCGAGGGCCTGGGTGTTCTGGAAGAAATTGATGAAGCCTGGACCGGCGATTTCGGCCTTGGTGACGTTCTCGTCGGCCGGCAGCGCAGCGATGATTTTCTCCGCCAGATCGCGCGGCTTCATGCCCGCAGGCTTGGCCAGCATCATGGCGATGTTGCTGGCGAAGTCGCCGTGGGTTTTGTCGCGGGCGTTCTCCACCTGAATCGCCGGCGACAGGCCTTCAGGCAACACACCTTCGTTGACGAGTTGGGTGAGGGCTTGTTGGATCAGCTGGCGAATGGTGTCTTTCATGGTCTTCTCTTTCGACCGCAAGCGCGGCGGCGCATCGATGCGCGGGTGGAAAAACTGGGCATTATCCGTTGCGAAGACGGGCTTGCCAACCTTAGCAGGCAGCTTATGGATATGTGGTGACAATTCGGGCCTCTTCGCGAGCAAGCCCGCTCCCACAATGGATCAGCGGCGTTCATTTGTCTGGCTCATACCCTGTGGGAGCGGGCTTGCTCGCGAAGGCGATTTTCAGATCAATACAGATCCACGGGATCGACATCCAGCGACCAGCGCACCGCCCGCCCGCTCGGCATCTGCTCCAGTTCCAGCAACCAGTTGGCGAGCAACCGATGCAGCGGGGCCCGGGCTGCCGCCTGCACCAACAACTGTGCACGATAGCGACCGGCTCGGCGCTCCATCGGCGCCGGCACCGGCCCGAGCAATTCGATGCCGCTCAGATTCTGCTCGACCAGCAAGCGTTCGGCCGCGTTGCATGCCTCATCGAGAAAACCTTCGGCCTGCCCCGGTTTGTGCGCTTCGGCACGCAACAGCGCCAAGTGTGAAAACGGCGGCAGTCCGGCGGCGCGGCGCTCGCTCAAGGCCTGTTCGGCAAAGGCGAAGTAACCCTGCTCGGTCAGTTGCACCAATAAAGGATGGTCGGCCAGGTGGGTCTGGATGATCACCTTGCCCGGCTCCTCCGCCCGCCCGGCGCGCCCGGCCACCTGCACGATCAATTGCGCCATGCGCTCGCTGGCGCGGAAGTCGCCGGAGAACAGCCCGCCGTCGGCATCCAGAATCGACACCAGCGTGACCCGGGGGAAGTGATGCCCCTTGGCCAACATCTGCGTGCCGACCAGAATGCACGGCTGGCCCTTCTGAATCGTCGCGAACAGTTGATTCATCGCGTCCTTGCGCGAAGTGCTGTCGCGGTCGACGCGCAGCACCGGGTAGTCCGGGAACAGAATCGCCAGGCGCTCTTCGGCGCGTTCGGTGCCGGCGCCCACCGGCCGCAGATCGACTTTGTTGCACTTGGGGCATTGGCGCGGCGTGCGCTCGACGTTGCCACAGTGGTGGCAGCGCAGTTCGCCGTAGCGCTGGTGCACGGTCATTCGCGCATCGCAGCGTGAGCACTCGGACATCCAGCCGCAATCGTGGCACAGCAACGTCGGCGCAAAGCCGCGCCGGTTGAGAAACACCAGCACCTGCTGGCCCGCCGCGAGGGTCTGGCCGATGGCTTGCTGCATCGGCCCGGAAATGCCGCTGTCCAGCGGGCGGCTTTTCACGTCCAGGCGCAGGAAACGTGGTTGCTTGGCGCCGCCGGCCCGCTCGTTGAGGCGCAGCAGGCCATAACGACCGGTGTAGGCGTTGTGCAGGCTTTCCAGCGAAGGCGTGGCAGAGCCGAGGACGATCGGGATGTTTTCCTGTCGCGCGCGCACCAGTGCCAGATCCCGGGCGTGGTAGCGCAGGCCTTCCTGCTGTTTATAGGAGCCGTCGTGTTCTTCGTCGATGATGATCAGACCCGGGTTCTTCATCGGGGTGAACAGCGCCGAGCGAGTGCCGATAATAATGTCGGCCTCGCCGTCACGGGCGGCGAGCCACGCATCGAGACGCTCACGGTCGTTGACCGCCGAATGCAGCAGGGCGATGCGCGCATTGAAGCGCTGCTCGAAACGCGCCAGGGTCTGCGGGCCGAGGTTGATCTCCGGGATCAGCACCAGCACCTGCTTGCCGGCTTCGAGGGTTTCGCGGATCAGTTGCAAATAGACTTCGGTCTTGCCGCTGCCGGTGACGCCCGCCAGCAGATACGCGTGATAACTGTCGAACCCGGCGCGGATCGCCTCGTAAGCGGCGCGTTGTTCGGTGTTCAGCGGCAGTTCCGGTTGCGCCAACCAGTGTTCATGGCGCACGCCAGGGGCGTGCCGGCGAATCTCCACCTGCACCAGCCCCTTGGCCAGCAGCAGGTCGAGGCTGTCCTTGCTCAGCATCAGTTTGCTCAACAACTGATGGGCGACGCCGTGTGGGTGCTGCGCCAGCGTCGCCAGCGCTTCCCGTTGCCGTGGCGCGCGGGCGACGCGCGGATCATCGAGGCTGGCGCCGGGGGCGACTGACCAGAAGCGCTCCTGTCGCGCCTCGGCCAGTTCGCCCTGACGCAGCAGCACCGGCAGCGCCCAGCTCAAGGTGTCGCCGAGGCTGTGCTGGTAATACTGCGATGTCCACAGGCACAGCTTGAACAGCGCGGGCGGCAGCGGCGGCTCGGTATCGAGCAGGGCCAACGCCGGCTTGAGTTTCTCCAGCGGCACGTCGCTGGTATCGGCGATCTCGACCAGAATCCCGATCATCTCCCGCCGCCCGAACGGCACCCGCAGGCGCATGCCCGGCTGCAACTGGGCACGCGACACCCCGGCCGGGGCCCGATAGTCGAACAGGCGGCGCAGGGGCGAAGGCAGGGCGAGGCGCAGAATGGCGTCGGGCACGCGGGGGGATCTCGATCAGCAGGCGATTAAAAGGACTGCGTATATAACCTGTGGGAGCGAGCCTGCTCGCGAAAGCGGTGTATCAGGCGGCTGATATGCTGGCTGATAGATCGTCTTCGCGAGCAGGCTCGCTCCCACAGGGACAGCGCAATGGGCCGGGAGCCTAGCAGACGGTCGGTCTCAGGGACAGCTTGCGCGATTGACATTGTCTGGTAGAATCCGCGGCCTAATTACGTGCGGTATTCAACAATAGTGTTGGGTGGCGGCACGCTAGCTGAGGAAGACATCATGAAAGCTGATATCCACCCGAATTACCCAGAAGTTGCAGTAACCTGCAGCTGCGGCAACAAGTTCGAAACCCGTTCGACCTTCGGCAAAGCCCTGGCGATCGACGTTTGCAACGAGTGCCACCCGTTCTACACCGGTAAGCAGAAGACTCTGGACACCGGTGGCCGCGTTCAGAAGTTCGCCGACCGTTTCGGTGCCTTCGGCGCCAAGAAGTAAGATTGGTCATTCTGGAAAACTTCGACGGTTTCTCCAGGCTGATGAAAAAGGCGTCCCTTGTGGGCGCCTTTTTTGTGTCCGCGATTTGGCTGTCCGCTGCCCAGGCATTTTGCCCCACGCCTGCCGGCCTGAGCAGCGTCAGCGTCCAGCGCGTGGTCGATGGCGACACGCTACGCCTGAGCGATGGGCGCAGTGTGCGGATGATCGGTCTCAACACGCCGGAGCTGGGCAAGCAGGGCCGCAGTGACGAACCCTTCGCCGTGGCGGCGCGCAAACGTCTTGAAGCACTGGTGGCGGACAGCCAGGGTCGGGTCGGTCTGCTCCCCGGCAAGCAGGCCAAAGACCATTTCGGTCGCACCCTCGCGCATGTCTACAGCACCAACGGCACCAATCTTGAAGCGCAAATGCTCGCCGACGGCCTCGGTTTTCAGGTGGCGGTGGCACCGAATGTCGATCTTGTTGCCTGTCAGCAGGCGGCCGAACGCAGCGCCCGTCAGGCCGGTCGAGGCCTCTGGCGCCAGTCGCCTGTACTGAAAGCGGAGCAGATCCGCACTTCGGGTTTCGTCGTGGTCAGTGGGCGTGTGAGCAAGGTTCAGCGCAATCGCGGCGGAATCTGGATCGAGTTGCAGGACTCGGTTGTACTGCGCATTGCACCCAATCTGGTCGGACAATTCGACAACGCCCGGTTGCAGGCGCTGCAGGGCAGGCAGATCGAGGTTCGCGGCTGGGTCGTCGACCGTTCGCGGCGGGGCGGGTTGAAACCGGGCCAGCCGCGTTGGCTGCTGCCGCTGACCGATCCGTCGATGCTGCAAAGCGCGCGCTGAAGAAAAATTGTAGACATTTTTTCTGTCGATTGTGAACAGTCAAGCCCTTGTGCGCCGTGGCTCTTGGCCCAAAGTCGTAGGACGGCGCGCTTGACAGGGGTGACCGCTCAGTCTTGTGGGGACTTTGCGAGGCGCGTATCCTCGCTGACCAGTCTGTCCAACAGTAAAAAGCGGAATGCCAAAATGTCTGATCTGAAAACTGCCGCTCTCGAATATCATGCCAATCCTCGTCCAGGGAAGCTGAGTGTCGAGCTCACCAAGGCCACTGCTACCGCCCGCGACCTGTCGCTGGCCTACAGCCCCGGCGTAGCTGAACCAGTGCGTGAGATCGCCCGCGATCCTGAACTGGCCTACAAATACACCGGCAAGGGCAACCTGGTTGCAGTCATTTCCGATGGCACCGCGATTCTGGGCCTGGGTAACCTCGGCCCACTGGCCTCCAAGCCAGTGATGGAAGGTAAAGGCGTACTGTTCAAGCGCTTCGCCGGCATCGACGTGTTCGACATCGAAGTCGACTCCGAAAGCCCGCAAGCCTTCATCGACACCGTAAAACGCATCTCCATCACCTTCGGTGGCATCAACCTGGAAGACATCAAGGCACCTGAGTGCTTTGAGATCGAGCGCGCTCTGATCGAGCAGTGCGACATTCCGGTATTCCACGATGACCAGCACGGCACCGCGATCGTGACCGCTGCGGGCATGATCAACGCCCTGGAAATCGCCGGCAAAACCCTGCCGGAAGCCAAGATCGTCTGCCTCGGCGCTGGCGCTGCGGCCATCTCCTGCATGAAGTTGCTGGTGAGCATGGGCGCAAAAATCGAAAACATCTTCATGGTTGACCGTACCGGCGTGATCCACTCCGGCCGTGATGACCTGAACCAGTACAAAGCCGTGTTCGCTCACGCCACTGACAAGCGCAGCCTGGCTGATGCTCTGAAAGGCGCTGACGTGTTCGTCGGTCTGTCCGGCCCGAACCTGCTGAGCGCTGAAGGCCTGCTGTCGATGGCGGCCAACCCGATCGTCTTCGCCTGCTCGAACCCGGATCCTGAAATTTCCCCGGAACTGGCGCACGCCACCCGTAGCGACGTGATCATGGCCACCGGTCGTTCCGACTACCCGAACCAGGTCAACAACGTTCTGGGCTTCCCCTTCATCTTCCGTGGTGCCCTGGATGTTCGCGCCAAGCGCATCAACGAAGAAATGAAAGTGGCTGCGGCCAACGCCCTGCGCGAACTGGCCAAACTGCCAGTGCCACAGGACGTGTGCGACGCCTACGGTGGTGCGCCGCTGGAATTCGGTCGTGAATACATCATTCCGAAGCCAATGGACAAGCGCCTGATCACCCTGATCTCCGACGCTGTGGCCAAGGCTGCGATCGAGACCGGTGTGGCCACCCTGCCGTATCCGAAGAACTACCCGCTGAAAAGCGTGGATGACGTGTTCAACGGCTAAGCCGTTGTAGCGCTTCAACGAAAGCCTCGGCTTGTGAGAGTCGGGGCTTTTTTGTGCCTGTGTGATTTGTGGTGTTCTTCAGTGCCTCTTCGCGAGCAAGCCCGCTCCCACAGGTTTTGTGGCTACAACTCGCTCACTGTGGGAGCGGGCTTGCTCGCGAAGAGGCCGGCCCAGACAACATAAAATCACAGCCATAAAAAAAGCCCCGCACTTCAATCGAAGGCGGGGCTTTTTGGGGTGCATTGATCAGAACAGATCGATCGGCGCCTGCTCATCCGCCGGCAGCGGACTGCCCGGTACGGCGCCGTTGCCCAGCTCATTCACCGAGGGCGGCGTGTCTTCGGACTTGAACAGCTCGAAGTAGGCGCCCGGCGTGCTCGGCGTTGCCGCACGACCGCTGACCGGATCCACCCGCAGGCTGAGGATGCCTTCCGGCTCAGGCTGCACGTGCGGCGGCTTGTCCTTGAGCGCGGCAGACATGTAGTTCATCCAGATCGGCAACGCCACGGTGCCGCCGAACTCGCGGCGACCGAGACTTTCCGGCTGGTCGAAACCGGTCCACACGGTGGTCACGTAATCGGCGTTGTAACCGGAGAACCACGCATCCTTCGATTCGTTGGTGGTACCGGTCTTGCCGGCGATGTCGCTGCGGCCCATGGCCAGTGCGCGGCGTCCGGTGCCGAGCTTGATCACGTCCTGCAGCATGCTGTTGAGGATGTACGTGGTACGTCCATCGACGATCCGCTCGGCCACGGCCGGCGCTTGTGGCGCGGCGGCAGCGCCCGGTGCTTCACCCGGAACCGGTGCGGCGTTGACGGTGATCGACTGAGGTGTCGGCGCCGCGATGCCATCGGTCGCCGAGCCACCCTGTGGCACGGTCGGCGGGTTGGCGACGAACAGCGTGTCACCGTTGCGGCTTTCGATCTTGTCGATGATGTACGGGGTGATCTTGTAGCCGCCGTTGGCGAAGGTGCTCCAGCCGGTAGCGATTTCCATCGGGGTCAGGGTCGCGGTGCCCAGCGCCAGCGACAGATTCGGCGGCAGGTCCTGCTTGTTGAAGCCGAAACGGGTGATGTAGTCGATGGTCTTGCCCACACCCATCGCCTGCAACAGGCGGATCGACACCAGGTTACGCGACTTGTACAGCGCCTCGCGCAGACGGATCGGGCCGAGGAAGGTGTTGGTGTCGTTCTTCGGCCGCCAGACCTTGTCCAGGTACTCGTCGACGAACACGATCGGCGCGTCGTTGACCAGGGTTGCGGCGGTGTAACCGCTGTCCAGCGCAGCGCTGTAGACGAACGGCTTGAAGCTCGACCCCGGCTGACGCTTGGCCTGCAGGGCGCGGTTGTAGTTGCTCTGCTCGAAGGCGAAACCGCCGACCAGCGAGCGAATCGCGCCGTTCTGCGGATCCAGCGACACCAGCGCGCCTTGCGCCTGCGGGATCTGGCTGAATTTCAGCGAATTGTTCGGCTGACGCTGCACGCGAATCAGGTCGCCGACCTGCGCCACATCCGACGGCTGACGCGGTGCGGCGCCCATGCTGTTGGTGTTGAGGAACGGCCGCGCCCATTTCATGGTGTCCCAGGCGACGTGTTCTTCGCCGGTACGGGTCAGCACCTGCAAGCCATTCTTGTCGACCTGGGTAACGATGGCCGGCTCCAGGCTGCTGATGGTGCGCTGCTTGGTCAGCTCTGTCGCCCAGGCTTCGTGAGTCTTGCCCGGCAGGCGCGATTCAGGGCCACGGTAGCCGTGACGCTGATCGTAGGTCATCAGGCCTTCGTGCAGCGCGGTGTTGGCCATTTCCTGCAGGTTGCTCGGCACCGTGGTGGTGACGCGGAAACCTTCGGTGTAAGCGTCGCTGCCATAGCGACCGACCATTTCGGCTCGGGCCATTTCGGCGATGTACGGTGCGTTCACTTCCGGGGTCGGCACGTGATAACTGGCGTTCAGCGGCTCGTTGATCGCGGCGGTGTAGTCCGCCTCGGAAATCTTCCCGAGCTTGTACATGCGCCCAAGGATCCAGTCGCGACGCTCCTTGCTGCGCGCCGGGTTGGCCAGCGGGTTGAAGCGCGACGGGGCTTTCGGCAGGCCGGCGATCATCGCCATCTGCGCCAGGCTGACGTCGCGGATCGACTTACCGTAATACACCTGCGCCGCCGCCTCGATGCCGTAGGCGCGGTTACCCAGATAAATCTTGTTCACGTACAACTCGAGGATCTCGTCCTTGGTCAACTGCCGCTCGATCTGCAGGGCCAGAAGAATCTCGGTGGTTTTGCGCGAGAAGCTGCGTTCGCTGGTCAGGAAGAAGTTCTTCGCCACCTGCATGGTGATGGTGCTGCCGCCGGACTGAATGTGCCCGCTTTTGACCAGTTGGGTCGCGGCGCGCATCAGGCTGCTCGGATCGACGCCATAGTGGTTGGCGAAATTGTCGTCTTCAGCACTTAGTAACGCATTAATGAAATTGGGTGGAATGTCGGCGAAACGGATCGGAGTACGGCGCATTTCGCCAAATTCTGCGATCAACTTGTTGTCGCTGCTGTAGACCCGGAGCGGAATCTGCAACTGAATGCTTCTCAGCGCCTCCACAGACGGCAAACCCGGACTAAGGTAAAGAAACGCGCCGCTGAGACCTAAAAGCAGTCCGCAGAAAACGGCGACGATGGACCAACCGAAAAATTTCAGCAGACGAATCAAGGCTTTTGAACATCCAGGGCAAAGAATGAATTGGGCGACAGGGTTCCGGTAACACACAGAACAGCCTGGGCCGGCAGTAAAAAGCGGAAAAAAACGCTGGGCATTATAAGCACTTTTCTGCTGGGGGCGTCATTTGCGCTTCTGTCAAGACGGGGTGAAGGAACGCAATGCGTATTACAGAGTCCGTAACTCACGGAAAGTCATAGGGAATTGGTAGTGCTGGGACTCTTCAAGAAAAAGACCAATACGTTACTGGGGATCGACATCAGCTCCACTTCGGTGAAGCTGCTGGAGTTGAGCCGTCAGGGCGATCGCTACCGGGTCGAAGCCTACGCGGTCGAGCCGCTGCCGCCCAACGCCGTGGTCGAAAAGAACATCGCCGAGCTCGAAGGCGTGGGCCATGCCTTGGCCCGGGTGCTGGTCAAGGCACGCACCGGGCTCAAGAGCGTGGCGGTGGCGGTGGCCGGTTCTGCGGTGATCACCAAGATCATCGAGATGGACGCCGGGCTGACCGATGACGAGCTGGAAAACCAGCTGAAGATCGAAGCCGACCAATACATTCCCTATCCACTGGACGAAGTCGCCATCGATTTCGAAGTCCAGGGCGTGTCGCCGCGCAACCCGGAGCGGGTCAGCGTGCTGCTGGCCGCCTGTCGCAAGGAAAACGTCGAAGTCCGCGAAGCGGCGCTGGCGCTGGCCGGGCTGACCGCGCGCGTGGTCGATGTCGAGGCCTATGCGCTGGAGCGCTCGTTCGGCCTGCTCGCCACTCAACTGGCAGCCTCGCAGGAGCGCCTGACCGTGGCGGTGGTGGACATCGGCGCGACCATGACTACCCTCAGCGTCCTGCATAACGGCCGCATCATCTATACCCGCGAGCAACTGTTCGGTGGCCGGCAACTGACCGAGGAAATCCAGCGCCGCTACGGCCTGACTGTCGAGCAGGCCGGGCTGGCGAAAAAGCAGGGCGGTCTGCCGGACGACTATGTCAGCGAGGTATTGCAACCGTTCCGTGATGCTCTGGTGCAGCAGGTCTCGCGCTCGTTGCAGTTCTTCTTTGCCTCCGGGCAGTACAACGCCGTCGATCACATCCTGTTGGCCGGCGGCACCGCCTCGGTGCCGGGGCTGGATCGGCTGATCGAACAGCGTCTGGGCACCCCGACCCAGGTCGCCAACCCGTTTTCCGACATGGCCTTGAGCAGCAAGGTCAACGCCGGGGCCCTGGCCAGTGACGCGCCGGCCCTGATGATTGCCTGCGGGCTCGCGCTCAGGAGTTTCGACTGATGGCGCGGATCAACCTTCTCCCCTGGCGTGAGGAACGCCGCGAAGAGCGGCGCAAACGCTTTCTGCTGATCCTGATCGGGGTGTTCGTCGGTTCGGTGGGCGCAGTGTTCATCGCCGATCAGATCTTCAGTACCGCCATCGAGCGGCAGGCAGCACGCAATGCCTACATCGGCAAACAAATCGCCGTGGTGGACGAGCGGATCAAGCAGATCAGCGAGCTCAAGGCGCGGCGCCAGCAACTGGTCGAGCGCATGCGCATCATCCAGGACCTGCAGGGCAACCGGCAGATCAGCGGGCGGATTTTCGATCAGCTGGCGCGCACGCTGCCGGACGGGGTGTATTTCACCAGCGTGAAATTGCTCGGCAAGACGCTGTCGATCAGCGGCGCGGCGGAGTCGAACAACCGCGTTTCGGAGCTGATGCGCAATCTGGATGCTTCCGACTGGTTCGATGCGCCGAGTCTTAATGAAGTGAAAGCGACGACTGCCGGTCAGGTGGATCAGGCCAACGTCTTTCAGCTGACCGTGCGTCAGACCCAGCCAGCCGCGACGGAGGGCGACAAATGAAGCCGTCCGAATGGCTGCAAAGTCTGCGCAATATTGACTTCAACGATCTGGACACCAGCAATATCGGCTCCTGGCCGGCCGCGGTGAAAACTATCGCGGGAGCATTGCTGGCGGTGCTGGTGTTGGCGCTTGGCTATAACTTTTTCATCAGCGACATGGAAAACCAGCTGGAAGCCAAGCGTCAGGAAGAGGACACCTTGAAGGAGCAATTTGCCAGCAAGGCGCGCCTGGCCGCCAACCTGGAGCTCTACACCCAGCAGATGAAGGAGATGGAGAACACCTTCGGCGTGCTCCTGCGCCAATTGCCCAGCGACACCGAGGTCCCGGGATTGCTCGAGGACATTACCCGTACCGGGCTGGGCAGCGGTCTTGAATTCGAAGAGATCAAGCTGCTGCCGGAGGTGACCCAGCCGTTCTACATCGAGCTGCCGATCCAGATCACTGTCACCGGGGCTTACCACGACCTCGCGACCTTCGTCAGTGGCGTCGCCGGGTTGCCACGGATCGTCACCTTGCACGATTTCGAACTGGCACCGGCCAATCCCGATGGCGGGACGAAGCTGCGCATGAGCATTCTCGCCAAGACCTACCGCTATAACGACAAGGGGTTGGACAAATGACCCCGATCCGTTATTTCGCCCTGTCAGTGCTGTTGCTGGGTCTTGGCGGATGCTTTGGTGGAGATGACTTCAGCGACCTCGATGCCTACATGAACGAAGTGCGTCTGCGCCCGGCCGGCCGGATCGAGCCGACGCCGACGTTTCATTCCTATCCTACTTTTACCTACAGCGCGGCCAACCTGCGTAGCCCGTTCTCGCGCCAGGTGCGCGTCGATCTGGCCGGGCAGCAGCGTGGCTCGCGCAACGTCAAACCCGACCCCAACCGGGTCAAGCAATACCTCGAAGGTTTCAACATCGAGCAGTTTGAAATGGTCGGCACGATCTCCAATGCCAGCGGCTCCTTCGCCTTGCTGCGCGGGGCGGGTGCAGTGCATCGGTTGAAAGTCGGCGACTACCTGGGGCGCAACGACGGGCGCATTGTCGCCATCAGCGCCACTCAGGTCGATGTGGTCGAGATCGTGCCCGACGGCGAAGGCGCCTGGCTGGAACGTCCGCGCACCATTCCTTTGAAAGAGCACTCATAGTGGAAGTCGAACAATGAACAGGATTTTCTCCACCCTCGGTTTTTCGCTATGGATAGCGCTGCTTTCACCGATGGTTCAGGCGGCCAGCCTCAAGACGCTGGATGTCGCGGCGTTGCCGGGTGACCGCATCGAGTTGAAGCTGTCGTTCGACAGCCCGCCACCGCAACCCAAGGGCTACACCACCGAATCGCCGGCGCGAATCGCCCTGGATCTGCCGGGTGTCGCCAGCCAACTGACGAGCAAGACCCGCGATCTGGGCAGCGGTAACGCGCGAACCGCCACAGTGGTGGAAGCCAACGACCGCACGCGCCTGATCATCAACCTGACGCAACTGACGCCCTACACCTCACGGGTCGAGGGCAACAATCTGTTCGTGGTGGTCGGGCAGGGCGCCAAGCCTGCTGCGCCACGGCCAGCCGTTGTTGCGCCACGACCGGTCGCGGCGCCGGCGAAGGCTTATACCCCCGTCGCCAAAACCATTCGTGGTGTCGACTTCCAGCGCGGCACTGCGGGGGAGGGCAATGTCGTCATCGACCTGTCGGACCCGGCCATCGCCCCGGACATCCAGGAGCATGACGGCAAGATCATCCTCAGCTTTGCTCGCACGCAGTTGCCCGACAGGCTGCGGGTGCGCCTCGACGTCAAGGACTTCGCCACGCCGGTGCAGTTCGTCAACGCTGCCGCCACTGGTGATCGTGCGGTGATCACCGTCGAACCCAGCGGCACGTTCGACTATTCCACCTATCAGACCGACAACAAACTGACCGTCAGTATTCGCCCGATGACGGTCGATGACCTGCAAAAGCGCAACGCTGACCGCAACAGCTACAGCGGCGAAAAGCTTTCGCTGAATTTCCAGGACATCGACGTGCGCTCGGTGCTGCAACTGATCGCCGATTTCACCAACCTCAATCTGGTGGCCAGCGATACCGTGCAGGGCGGGATCACCTTGCGTCTGCAGAACGTGCCGTGGGATCAGGCGCTGGACCTGGTGCTGAAAACCAAGGGGCTGGACAAGCGCAAGATCGGCAACGTGTTGCTGGTGGCGCCGGCCGACGAAATCGCCGCCCGCGAACGCCAGGAACTGGAGTCACAGAAACAGATCGCCGAACTGGCGCCGCTGCGCCGCGAGCTGCTGCAAGTGAATTACGCCAAGGCCGCGGACATCGCCAAGCTGTTCCAGTCGGTGACCAGCGCCGAGGCGAAAATCGACGAGCGTGGCTCGATCACTGTCGATGAGCGCACCAACAACATCATTGCCTACCAGACCCAGGATCGCCTCGACGAACTGCGGCGGATCGTGGCGCAACTGGATATTCCGGTGCGTCAGGTGATGATCGAGGCGCGGATTGTCGAAGCCAACGTCGATTACGACAAGAGTCTGGGCGTGCGCTGGGGCGGTTCGATCCAGAACAAGGGCAACTGGAACACCTCGGGGGTCAGCAATGGCTCGTCGACCACCATCGGCACACCGGGCAGTACCAGTACCAACTCGCCGTTCGTCGACATGGGCACGGTCGGTAATACCTCGGGGATCGGCATCGCCTTCATCACCGACAATGTGCTGCTCGATCTTGAGCTGACCGCCATGGAGAAGACCGGCAACGGTGAGATCGTCTCGCAGCCCAAAGTGGTCACCTCCGACAAAGAGACGGCGAAGATCCTCAAGGGCACCGAGATTCCGTATCAGGAGGCGAGCTCCAGCGGTGCGACGTCGGTGTCGTTCAAGGAGGCTTCGCTGTCGCTGGAAGTGACGCCGCAGATCACCCCCGACAACCGCATTATCATGGAGGTCAAGGTCACCAAGGACGAACCGGACTACCTGAACAAAGTGCAGGATGTACCGCCGATCAAGAAGAACGAGGTCAACGCCAAGGTGCTGGTGAACGACGGCGAGACCATCGTGATTGGGGGCGTTTTCTCAAATACTCAAAGCAAGGTCGTAGATAAGGTGCCATTTCTTGGCGATGTGCCGTATCTTGGCCGCCTTTTCCGGCGTGATGTGGTTTCGGAGAAAAAATCCGAGCTGCTGGTATTTCTCACTCCGCGTATCATGAATAACCAGGCGATTGCTGTGAGTCGTTGATTCTGTGCGAAATTTGATTCTTGTAGGACCGATGGGCGCTGGAAAAAGCACCATCGGCCGGTTGCTGGCCAAAGAGCTGCGCCTGCCGTTCAAAGATTCCGACAAGGAAATTGAACTGCGCACGGGCGCCAATATCCCGTGGATCTTCGACAAGGAAGGCGAGCCCGGCTTTCGTGACCGTGAGCAGGCGATGATCGCCGAGCTGTGCGCGTTCGACGGCGTGGTGCTGGCGACCGGCGGCGGTGCGGTAATGCGCGATGCCAACCGCAAGGCCCTGCACGCGGGCGGGCGGGTGGTGTATCTGCATGCCTCCGTCGAGCAGCAGGTCGGGCGTACGTCGCGCGATCGCAATCGTCCTTTGCTACGCACCGCCGATCCGGCGAAAACCCTGCGAGACTTGTTGGAGATCCGCGATCCGCTCTATCGAGAGATCGCCGATCTGGTGGTGGAAACCGACGAACGGCCACCGCGCATGGTGGTGCTCGACATTCTCGACCGTCTGGCGCAGCTGCCACCCCGTTAAAGCGCCGCCGGAAATGCGCTATCCTCGGCGTCCTGTCACAGTCGCCGAGGTTGTGGCGGATGGCGTGCGAGCGGCGTCAGATTCGCTATAGGCCGCAGACAACCAATAATTCAGGGCAGGACGCCTGCTTCCATCTTCACTGTGGGGACACATGCAGACACTCAAGGTCGATCTAGGCGAGCGCAGCTACCCGATTCATATTGGCGAAGGTTTGTTGGATCAGCCCGAGTTGCTGGCGCCGCATATCCATGGGCGGCAAGTGGCAATCATCTCCAACGAGACCGTTGCGCCGCTCTATCTCGAACGTCTGACCCGCAGCCTTGCGCAGTTCTCGGTGATCTCGGTGGTGCTGCCGGACGGGGAAGCCTTCAAGAACTGGGAAACCCTGCAACTGATCTTCGACGGCCTGCTGACTGCCCGTCACGACCGCCGCACCACGATCATCGCCCTCGGCGGCGGGGTCATCGGTGACATGGCCGGTTTTGCTGCCGCCTGCTATCAGCGCGGCGTCGATTTCATCCAGATTCCTACCACGCTGTTGTCCCAGGTCGATTCGTCGGTGGGCGGCAAGACCGGCATCAACCATCCGCTGGGCAAGAACATGGTCGGCGCGTTCTATCAGCCGAACGTGGTGCTGATCGATACTGCATCGCTGAAAACCCTGCCGGAGCGTGAACTGTCCGCCGGTCTGGCCGAAGTCATCAAGTACGGTCTGATCTGCGACGAGCCGTTCCTGACCTGGCTCGAAGACAACGTCGACGCTCTGCGCGCGCTGGACCAGAAGGCCCTGACCTACGCCATCGAGCGTTCCTGCGCGGCCAAGGCGGCAGTGGTCGGTGCCGATGAGAAGGAAACCGGCGTGCGCGCCACGCTCAATCTCGGCCACACCTTCGGCCACGCCATCGAGACCCACATGGGCTATGGTGTCTGGTTGCATGGTGAGGCGGTGGCCGCTGGCACCGTGATGGCGCTGGAGATGTCCGCGCGTCTGGGCTGGATCAGCGAGCAGGAACGTGATCGCGGCATTCGTCTGTTCCAGCGTGCCGGTCTGCCGGTGATTCCGCCGGAAGAAATGACCGAAGCCGATTTTCTCGAACATATGGCAATTGATAAAAAAGTGATCGACGGTCGTCTGCGCCTGGTGCTGCTGCGCCGGATGGGCGAAGCGGTGGTTACCGCCGATTATCCGAAAGAGGTTCTACAGGCCACGCTGGGAGCGGATTACCGCGCTCTGGCTCAGCTTAAAGGTTAATAAGATTCCGATGACTAGTTTGCATGCCGACGAGGCGTTCCTCGGCCATTTCCAGTTAAGTCACGACCCTTTCGCGCCGCGGGTGCCGGGCTTCAAATTCTTCCCGGCCCAGCGCAAACCGGTGCTGGGGCAATTGCACCACCTGGCGCGTTACAGCCAGTTGCTGCTGGTGGTCACCGGCCCGCAGGGCAGCGGCAAGACCTTGCTGCGTCAGGCGCTGGTGGCCAGCACCAACAAGCAATCGGTACAAAGCGTTGTCGTGTCGGCCCGTGGAGCTGGCGATGCCGCCGGCGTGCTGCGTCAGGTGGCTCAGGCACTGAACGTGGCTCAGGCCGAAGTTGGCGCGATTCTGGATCAGGTGGTGCAGCTCGCGCTTACCGGCCAGGAGGTCTATCTGCTGGTGGATGACGCCGAGCAGCTCGACGAATCCGCCCTCGAAGCGCTGATGGCGCTAGGGGCCGGTGCACCGGAAGGTCGCCCGCATGTGTTCCTGTTCGGTGAGTCGTCGCTGATCGCGCAACTGGAGGCCTTGCACCTCGAGGAAGAGCGCTTCCACGTCATCGAACTGCAGCCGTATACCGAAGAAGAGACCCGCGAATATCTCGACCAACGGCTCGAAGGTGCGGGCCGGGGTGTCGAACTTTTCACCGCGGATCAGATCTCTGAGATTCACGAAAGCGCCGAGGGTTGGCCTGGCAACATCAACCAGGTCGCTCGCGATGCACTGATCGAAGTCATGATTGCCAGCCGCTCTGCGGTCAAGCGTCCAAGTATGGGGTTCAACATGCCGAAGAAACACGTATTGGCGATATCCGCCGTCGTTGTGGTCGCGGTCGCCGCCGCCTGGCTGATGCCGGGTCGCAACAAGGCGCCAACCACTGGCGCACCCGCCAACGAACAGGCACAACTGCCATTGGGTCAGGGCGCCAAGGGTGGCGCACCGAACGTCGAGTTCGCCGGCAATACCCAGCCGATGCCGCTGCCGCTGGTCGGCAACTCGCAACCGGTGATGCGCGGCCCGTTGGCTGAAGCCGCAGGCGGCATCACTGAAGGTGACGACGGCGTGCCGGTCGAAGGCTCCAGCGCAACGCCGCCGACCGTCACGACTTCCGCACCACCGGCAGGTGTTCCGGCCGGCCCGGCTCCGACGCCAGTACCTGTTCCGGCGGCCAAGCCGACCCCGGCACCGACTCAGGTCGCCACCGCCAAGCCTGCTCCGGCAGCGCCAGCGGCCAAACCGGCTCCGGCTCCGGCCAAGCCTGTTGCGGCTGCCAAACCGGCAGAGAAGCCGGTTACCGTGGCCAAGGCTGCCGGTGGCAGCTGGTACGCCGGTCAGCCGACCAGCAATTACGTGGTGCAGATCCTCGGCACCAGCTCCGAAGCGACCGCGCAGAACTTCGTCAAGGAGCAGGGCGGCGAGTACCGTTATTTCAAGAAAGTCCTCAACGGCAAGCCTCTCTACGTGATCACCTACGGCAACTTCGCCAATCGTGATGCAGCCGTTTCTGCCATCAAGGCCTTGCCAGCGAAGGTTCAGGCTGGTAAACCTTGGCCTCGCACTGTCGCCAGCGTCCAACAGGAACTGGCAACAACTCGCTGAAGATTCGGCGGCCTTACCCAGGCCGCCTCTCCAAGCACCTCAAAATTTCTACGAGTGCGCGCCGTCTCTACAGACCGCGTGCCTTGTGGTGTCTGCGTCACAGTAGTCTTTGAGTCGTTGCAGTCAAAATTAAAAAAGTTTTGACTAGCACAGCAGATCGCTTTAAACCTTTCACAAATGCGACATGAATTTGCGACATTTCGTCGTCAAATTTGTGAGCCTCTGTGTCGCTGTGTACAATGACCACCCTTTTGCCCCCGCAAAGCCGGCGTACGTTCGGCGCGGCAAGCAAGTGGTTGAATTGAAAAGAAATTTGCCTCGTAAAGAGGCAGCCTGGTGAGAAAGTGTCTATGAAAGCAGGTCTGTACCAACCAGATGAATTCAAGGATAACTGCGGTTTCGGCCTGATAGCTCATATGCAGGGCGAGCCCAGTCATACCCTTTTGCAAACGGCCATCGAGGCCCTGACCTGCATGACCCACCGCGGTGGGATTAATGCCGACGGCAAGACCGGTGACGGTTGCGGTCTGCTGATTCAAAAGCCTGACGCGTTCCTGCGGGCGATGGCCCAGGAAAACTTCAGCGTCGAACTGCCCAAGCAATATGCCGTGGGCATGGTCTTCTTCAACCAGGATCCGGCCAAGGCCGAAGCCGCTCGCGAGAACATGAACCGCGAGATCCTCGCTGAAGGCCTGCAACTGATCGGCTGGCGCAAAGTGCCGATCGACACCAGCGTCCTCGGCCGCCTGGCCCTCGAGCGCCTGCCGCAGATCGAGCAGGTGTACATCGGCGGTGAAGGCCTGAGCGATCAGGACATGGCGGTCAAGCTGTTCAGCGCCCGTCGTCGCTCGTCGGTGGCCAACGCCGCCGACACCGACCACTACATCTGCAGCTTTTCGCACAAGACCATCATCTATAAAGGCCTGATGATGCCGGCCGACCTGGCCGCGTTCTATCCGGACCTGGGTGACCAGCGCCTGCAAACCGCGATCTGCGTGTTCCACCAGCGCTTCTCCACCAACACCTTGCCGAAATGGCCGCTGGCCCAGCCATTCCGTTTCCTCGCCCACAACGGTGAGATCAACACCATCACTGGTAACCGTAACTGGGCACAGGCCCGTCGGACCAAGTTCAGCAACGATCTGATGGATCTGGAAGAACTCGGCCCGCTGGTCAACCGTGTCGGTTCCGACTCCTCGAGCATGGACAACATGCTCGAACTGATGGTCACCGGTGGCATCGACCTGTTCCGTGGCGTGCGGATGATCATTCCGCCTGCGTGGCAGAACGTTGAAACCATGGACCCGGATCTGCGTGCGTTCTACGAGTACAACTCGATGCACATGGAACCGTGGGACGGCCCGGCCGGCGTGGTAATGACCGATGGTCGTTACGCGGTGTGCCTGCTCGACCGTAACGGTCTGCGTCCGGCGCGCTGGGTTACCACCACCAACGGTTTCATCACCGTTGCTTCGGAAATCGGCGTCTGGAACTACCAGCCAGAAGACGTGATCGCCAAGGGCCGTGTCGGTCCGGGGCAGATCCTCGCCGTGGACACCGAGACCGGGCAGATCCTCGACACCGACGCGATCGACAACCGTCTGAAATCCCGTCATCCGTACAAGCAATGGTTGCGCAAGAATGCCCTGCGCATCCAGGCGACCATGGAAGACAACGACCACGGTTCGGCGTTCTACGATGTCGATCAGCTCAAGCAATACATGAAGATGTATCAGGTCACGTTCGAAGAGCGTGATCAGGTGCTGCGCCCGCTTGGCGAACAGGGCTACGAAGCCGTTGGTTCGATGGGCGACGACACGCCGATGGCCGTGCTGTCGCAGCGTGTGCGCACGCCGTACGACTATTTCCGCCAGCAGTTTGCGCAGGTCACCAACCCGCCGATCGACCCGCTGCGTGAAGCGATCGTGATGTCGCTGGAGATCTGCCTCGGTGCCGAGCGCAACATCTTCCAGGAATCGCCGGAGCACGCCTCGCGCGTGATCCTCAGCTCGCCAGTGATCTCGCCGGCCAAGTGGCGCTCGCTGATGAACCTCGACCGCCCGGGTTTCGAGCGGCAGATCATCGACCTCAACTACGACGAAAGCCTCGGCCTCGAAGCGGCGATTCGCAACGTCGCCGATCAGGCTGAAGAAGCCGTGCGCGCCGGGCGTACCCAGATCGTCCTCAGCGACCGCCATATCGCCCCGGGCAAGCTGCCGATCCACGCTTCGCTGGCCACCGGCGCGGTGCACCACCGCCTGACCGAAAAAGGCCTGCGCTGCGATTCCAACATCCTCGTTGAAACCGCCACCGCGCGCGATCCGCATCACTTTGCGGTGCTGATCGGTTTCGGCGCCTCGGCGGTCTATCCGTTCCTGGCCTACGAAGTGCTGGGCGACCTGATCCGTACCGGTGAAGTGCTGGGCGACCTCTATGAGGTGTTCAAGAACTACCGCAAGGGCATCACCAAAGGTCTGCTGAAGATCCTGTCGAAGATGGGCATCTCGACCATCGCCTCGTACCGTGGTGCGCAACTGTTCGAAGCCATCGGCTTGTCCGAAGAAGTTTGCGAACTGAGCTTCCGTGGCGTGCCGAGCCGCATCAAGGGTGCGCGTTTCGTCGACATCGAAGCCGAGCAGAAAGCCCTCGCTACCGAAGCCTGGAGTCCGCGCAAGCCGATCCAGCAGGGCGGTCTGCTGAAGTTCGTCCACGGCGGCGAATACCACGCGTACAACCCGGACGTGGTCAACACCCTGCAAGCCGCCGTGCAGCAGGGCGACTATGCCAAGTTCAAGGAATACACCTCGCTGGTGGACAACCGTCCGGTGTCGATGATTCGCGACCTGTTCAAGGTCAAGACCCTCGACAAGCCGCTGGACATCAGTGAAGTCGAACCGCTGGAATCGGTGCTCAAGCGCTTCGACTCCGCCGGTATCTCGCTGGGCGCACTGTCGCCGGAAGCGCACGAAGCCCTGGCCGAAGCCATGAACCGCCTCGGCGCGCGTTCCAACTCCGGCGAAGGCGGCGAAGACCCGGCGCGCTACGGCACCATCAAGAGCTCGAAAATCAAGCAGGTCGCGACCGGCCGTTTCGGTGTCACCCCGGAATACCTGGTCAACGCCGAAGTGCTGCAGATCAAGGTCGCGCAGGGCGCCAAACCGGGCGAGGGCGGGCAACTGCCGGGCGGCAAGGTCAACGGGCTGATCGCCAAGCTGCGTTATGCAGTGCCGGGCGTGACCCTGATTTCGCCACCGCCGCACCACGACATCTACTCGATCGAAGACTTGTCGCAATTGATCTTCGACCTGAAACAGGTCAACCCGAAGGCACTGGTTTCGGTGAAACTGGTCGCGGAAGCGGGCGTCGGCACCATCGCCGCCGGTGTAGCCAAGGCCTATGCGGACTTGATCACCATCTCCGGCTACGACGGTGGCACCGGTGCTTCGCCGCTGACCTCGATCAAATACGCGGGCGCTCCGTGGGAACTCGGCCTCGCTGAAACCCACCAGACCCTGCGCGGCAACGACCTGCGCGGCAAAGTCCGGGTGCAGACCGACGGCGGCCTGAAAACCGGCCTCGACGTGATCAAGGCTGCGATCCTCGGCGCCGAAAGCTTCGGCTTCGGTACGGCACCGATGATCGCCCTGGGCTGCAAATACCTGCGCATCTGCCACCTGAACAACTGCGCCACTGGCGTCGCGACGCAGAACGAGAAGCTGCGCAAGGATCACTACATTGGCACCGTCGACATGGTGGTGAATTTCTTCACCTACGTCGCCGAAGAAACCCGTGAGTGGCTGGCCAAGCTCGGCGTGCGTTCCCTCGAAGAGCTGATCGGCCGCACCGATCTGCTGGAAATCCTCGAAGGCCAGACCGCCAAGCAACACCATCTGGATCTGACCCCGCTGCTGGGCAGCGATCACATCCCGGCGGACAAACCGCAATTCTGCGGCGTTGAGCGCAACCCGCCGTTTGACCAGGGCCTGCTGGCCGAGAAAATGGTCGACATGGCGACGTCGGCGATCAACGACCTCAGCGGCGCCGAGTTCGAACTGGACATCTGCAACTGCGACCGTTCGATCGGTGCGCGGATCTCCGGCGAAATCGCACGCAAGCACGGCAATCAGGGCATGGCCAACGCGCCGATCACCTTCCGCTTCAAAGGCACGGCCGGTCAGAGCTTCGGCGTGTGGAACGCCGGCGGTCTGCACATGTACCTGGAAGGCGACGCCAACGACTACGTCGGCAAAGGCATGACTGGCGGCAAACTGGTCATCGTGCCGCCGAAGGGCAGCGTCTATCAGACTCAGAACAGCGCCATCATCGGCAACACCTGCCTGTACGGCGCCACCGGCGGCAAGTTGTTCGCCGCCGGCACCGCGGGCGAGCGTTTTGCTGTGCGTAACTCCGGTGCCCACACCGTCGTGGAAGGCACTGGCGATCACTGCTGCGAGTACATGACCGGTGGTTTCGTCTGCGTCCTGGGCAAGACCGGTTACAACTTCGGCTCTGGCATGACCGGTGGTTTCGCCTACGTGCTCGATCAGGACAACACCTTCGTTGACCGGGTCAACCACGAACTGGTGGAAATCCAGCGGATCAGCGGCGAGGCGATGGAAGCCTACCGCAGCCACCTGCAGAACGTGCTGAACGAGTACGTCAAGGAAACCGAGAGCGAGTGGGGTCGTGAACTCGCCGAGAACCTTGATGACTACCTGCGTCGTTTCTGGCTGGTCAAGCCTAAGGCTGCCAACCTGAAGTCGTTGCTTTCCAGCACTCGTGCCAACCCGCAGTGATATGCGCCTGAAGAGTTTGATGAGGTTTTAACAATGGCTGAACGTCTGAATAACGACTTCCAGTTCATCGATGTCGGGCGCAAGGATCCGAAGAAGAAACTGTTGCGTCAACGCAAGAAAGAGTTCGTCGAGATCTACGAACCGTTCAAACCCCAGCAGTCGGCCGACCAGGCCCACCGCTGCCTGGGTTGCGGCAACCCGTATTGCGAGTGGAAGTGCCCGGTGCACAACTTCATTCCCAACTGGCTGAAGCTGGTGGCCGAGGGCAACATCCTCCAGGCCGCCGAGCTGTCGCACCAGACCAACACCCTGCCGGAAGTCTGTGGCCGGGTGTGCCCGCAGGATCGGCTGTGCGAGGGTGCCTGCACCCTCAACGACGGTTTCGGTGCGGTGACCATCGGTTCGGTCGAGAAGTACATCACCGACACTGCGTTCGCCATGGGCTGGCGCCCGGACATGTCCAAGGTCAAACCGACCGGCAAACGTGTCGCGATCATCGGTGCGGGCCCGGCGGGTCTGGGCTGTGCCGACGTGCTGGTGCGTGGCGGTGTGACCCCGGTGGTGTTCGACAAGAACCCGGAAATCGGCGGTCTGCTGACCTTCGGCATTCCCGAGTTCAAGCTTGAGAAGAGCGTGCTGAGCAATCGTCGCGAAGTCTTCACCGGCATGGGCATTGAGTTCCGCCTCAACACTGAGGTCGGCAAGGACGTGACCATGGAGCAACTGCTCGCCGAATACGATGCGGTATTCATGGGCATGGGCACCTACACCTACATGAAGGGCGGTTTTGCCGGTGAGGATCTGCCGGGCGTCTACGACGCGCTGGACTTCCTGATTGCCAACGTCAACCGCAACCTGGGCTTTGAAAAGTCGCCGGAAGATTTCGTCGACATGAAAGGCAAGAAGGTCGTGGTACTCGGCGGTGGCGACACGGCGATGGACTGCAACCGCACCTCGATTCGTCAGGGCGCCAAGTCGGTGACCTGCGCCTATCGTCGTGACGAAGCGAACATGCCCGGCTCGCGCAAAGAGGTGAAGAACGCCAAGGAAGAAGGCGTGAAATTCCTCTACAACCGCCAGCCGATCGCGATCGTTGGCGAAGACAAGGTTGAAGGCGTGAAAGTGGTCGAGACCCGTCTCGGCGAACCGGATGCCCGTGGCCGTCGCAGCCCCGAGCCGATCCCGGGCTCCGAAGAGATCATCCCGGCCGACGCCGTGGTCATCGCGTTCGGTTTCCGCCCGAGCCCGGCACCGTGGTTCGAACAGTTCGAAATCCAGACCGACAGCCAGGGCCGTGTCGTCGCGCCTGAGCAAGGTCAGTACAAGCACCAGACCAGCAACCCGAAAATCTTCGCCGGTGGCGACATGGTGCGCGGTTCCGACCTGGTGGTAACGGCAATCTTCGAAGGCCGCAATGCGGCTGAAGGGATCCTCGATTACCTGGGTGTCTAAGCAAACAACGCAATACCTTGTAGGAGTGAGCCTGCTCGCGATGACGGTAGATCAGTCCCTGATGCATTGACTGAAACACCGCTATCGCGAGCAGGCTCGCTCCCACAGTTGTTTCTCGGTGTTGCAAAATCAGTATTCCAACGCAATAAATTGACCCGATAGACAAAAGGCTGACCTGCATCCGTGCCTTTTGCGTCGCGCTCTGAGAAAATGCCCGCACTTTTTTTCCGGATGCCGACATGACTGCCCTGAAGAACGACCGTTTCCTCCGCGCCCTGCTCAAGCAACCTGTAGACGTCACCCCGGTGTGGATGATGCGCCAGGCCGGCCGCTACCTGCCTGAATACCGCGCCAGCCGTGCCCAGGCCGGTGATTTCATGAGCCTGTGCATGAATCCGGAATTCGCTTGCGAAGTTACGTTGCAACCGCTCGACCGCTACCCGCAACTGGACGCGGCGATCCTGTTCTCCGACATCCTCACCATCCCCGATGCCATGGGCCAGGGCCTGTACTTCGAGACCGGTGAAGGTCCGCGCTTCAAGAAAGTCGTCAGCACCCTCGCTGACATCGAGGCGTTGCCGATCCCGGATCCACACAAGGACCTCGGCTACGTGATGGACGCGGTCAGCACCATCCGCCGCGAGCTGAACGGCCGTGTGCCGCTGATCGGCTTCTCCGGCAGCCCGTGGACCCTCGCCACTTACATGGTTGAAGGCGGCTCGTCGAAAGACTTCCGCAAGACCAAGGCGATGCTCTACGACAACCCGCAAGCCATGCACCTGCTGCTGGACAAACTGGCGCAGTCGGTGACCTCGTACCTCAACGGCCAGATCCAGGCCGGCGCGCAAGCGGTGCAGATCTTCGATACCTGGGGCGGCAACCTGTCGGCGGCGGCGTACCAGGAGTTCTCCCTGGCCTACATGAAGAAAATCGTCAGCGGCCTGATCCGCGAGCACGACGGTCGCAAAGTGCCGGTGATCCTCTTCACCAAGAACGGCGGCCTGTGGCTGGAAAGTATCGCCGACGCTGGCGCCGACGCACTGGGCCTGGACTGGACCTGCGACATCGGCAACGCTCGCGCCCGTGTCGGCGACAAGGTCGCGCTGCAAGGCAACATGGACCCGACCGTGCTCTACGCCAAACCGGAAGCGATCCGCACTGAAGTCGGGCGCATTCTGGCCAGCTATGGCAAAGGCAGTGGCCACGTGTTCAACCTGGGTCATGGCATCACTCCGGAAGTCGACCCAGAGCACGCCGGTGCGTTCCTGCGCGCGGTGCATGAACTGTCGGCGCAGTATCACGAGTAAGATTTTGACACGACCGCCCGAATGCAATGTTCGGGCGGTAATTGATTTTTGTATGTTTAAGTTGAAAGTGCAATAAACCTTGTTCGTAAAGATTGTTTACTTTGTGCAGTTTCTGTTAATGGTTTTCTCGTTGACGTTGATAATTAAGAGCCTTGTAATGGCGCCACTTGTTTATCAGGATGGTTGCAATGAAAAGGGTTGGATATTCGCGTCTCCAGATTGCTTTGCACTGGATATCTGCGGCAGTAATTTTATGGGCTCTGTTGTCTGGCTTCTATGTGTCAGTCATTAAAGTTGCAGCGGAAACAAAATCGGTAGTCGGATTTATAAATGTTTCGGTGACGGCTTTATTTATTCCGATATTTATACTGAGATTGTATGTTTGTGTCAGAGGCTCTCACACCACTTGCGAGGTGGACAGGACCTTTGTGGAGCGTCTGGCGAGTTGGATGCATAAGTCTATTTATCTGATGACGGCGGTTGTCTTGCTCACAGGTATATTAATGATGGATCGACCGATCAATATATTTGATCTGGTTCTTATTCCGGCGCCGCTGAACGATCTACAGTGGATTGATCGGTTCTTCGTCATCCATGTTTGGGCGTGCGTGATGTTACTGGTTCAAGTAGCGCTACACATCGCAGCCGTTATCAAACACGAAATGTGTGGGCGCCGAATCCTGAAAAAAATGGTGTTCTGACTCAAGCGGGAGCGCTGCCACCGAGGGGCGGCAACTTCGCCAGTTTCAACGCCACCAACAGCGCGATCATCAACAGGGCGCCAATAAACAGGCCGATGCCATTCCACCCGCCGAGATGCCAGAACACCCCACCCGCCGTCCCGGCAATGCTGGAGCCTGCGTAATAACTGAACAGGTACAACGACGACGCCTGGCCCTTGGCCTTCAGCGCGCGCCGGCCGATCCAGCTGCTCGCCACCGAGTGCGCGCCGAAGAAGCCGAAGGTGAAGATCAGCATGCCGACGATCACCAGCAACAGCGGTGTGAACATGGTCAGTGCAAGGCCGGCGAACATCAGTGCGATGGTTGCCCACAGCACTTTGCGCCGCCCCAGTTTGTCCGCCAGCGAACCGATCTTCGCCGAGCTGTAGATGCCCGACAGGTACACCACCGACAGCAAACCGACGAACACCTGATCGAGGTTGTACGGCGCGGCCAGCAGGCGATAGCCGATGTAGTTGAACAGGGTGACGAAGGCGCCCATCAGCACGAATGCTTCAAGAAACAGCAGCGGCAGGCCGGCGTCGCGAAAGTGCATGGTGAAGCCATCAAGCAGGCTGCGTGGGTGCAGCGAGCGTGAGCGGAAGTTGCGCGATTCGGGAAGGATCTTCCAGAACACCGCCGCCGCGACCAGCGCCAGGCCGCCAATCACCAGCATCGCCGTGTGCCAGCTGACGAAATCGATCAGCACCCCGGTGATCAAGCGGCCGCTCATCCCGCCAATCGCGTTGCCGCCAATGTACAGGCCCATCGCCAGACCGATGTGCTGCGGATGGATTTCCTCGCTCAGATACGTCATCGCCACCGCCGCCAGACCACTCAACGACAGCCCGATCAGCGCGCGCATGATCAGCACGCCGTGCCAGCTCGGCATCATCGAGCTGGCGATGGTGCACAACGCGGCGGCGAACAGTGCCGCGACCATCACCGGTTTGCGTCCGACCCGGTCGGAAATCGGCCCGGTGATCAGCAGTCCGATGGCCAGCATGCCGGTCGCCACCGACAGAATCAGGCTGCTCTGCGCCGCGTTGATTCCATATTCGTGGGACAGCAGCGGCATCATCGGCTGCACGCAATACAGCAGAGCGAAGGTCGCGAAGCCACCGCTGAACAGCGCCAGCACCGTGCGCATGAACATCGGCGTGCCTTTTTCGATGTAGATCTCCTGCAGCTCGGCGATGACATCGTCCGCCGCGGCAGGCGGAACTTCATGGGCAAGAGGGGCGGTGGCGGTTTTCACATCAGACCTCGGAGGGCACGGCCAGGCAGGCAATGAAAAAATCATATAGCTGGCTAATGTTTCTATCCAATATATTGTTCGACCTGTTTGATAGCTTTAACGACCTAATGGGGTTTCCATGGAATTGCGTCATCTGCGCTACTTCATCGCCGTCGCCGAAGAACTGCATTTCGGCCGCGCGGCACAGGTGCTGGGGATCTCCCAGCCACCGCTGAGCCAGCAGATTCAGGCGCTGGAGCAAGAGGTCGGCGCGCGGTTGTTCGAACGCACCAATCGTCGGGTCGAGCTGAGCGAGGCCGGCCGATTGTTTCTGGAGGAGGCGCGGCTGGTGCTGGCGCAGGTCGACAAAGCGGCGGACGTTGCCCGGCGTGCGCAACTCGGCGAACTCGGCGAATTGAAGATTGGCTTCACTTCGTCGGCGCCGTTCAACTCGACCATTCCCCAGGCGATTTTTTCTTTTCGTCAGCGTTTCCCGGCAGTGCACCTGAACCTGCGGGAGATGAGCAGCACCATGGTCGCGGATGCGCTGGTGGATCAGTCGATCGAAGTCGGCATCATGCGCCCGCTGGGCCTGCCGGATTCGCTCAGTGTGGTAGAGCTGATGCGTGAGCCGCTGGTGGCGGTGCTCGGCTCCAAACATCCGTTGGCGCAGGGCAGCGAGGAAGGGCTGTTCCTCTCGGCGCTGGCGCTGGAGCCGTTCGTGTTCTTTCCACGCAGCTATGGCAGCGGGCTGTATGCGCAACTGCTCAGTCTGGCCCGCGATGCCGGATTCAGTCCGCACTTCGCCCAGGAGGCCGGTGAGGCGATGACCATCATCGGACTGGTCGCAGCGGGGCTGGGGGTTTCGGTGTTGCCGGCGTCGTATCAGCGGATGCGCATTGACGGTGTGGTCTATCGACCACTGCTCGATCCGGAGGCGGTGTCGGCGGTGTGGCTGGTGCAGCGCAAGGATCAGAAATCGCCGATGGCCAAGGCGTTCGTCGAGCTGCTGACGCGCAAGGTTGAGCCTTCAAAAGCTTGATTGCTGCGCAATCAAATCGCGAGCAGGCTCGCTCCCACAGGGGAACGCATTCCAAAGTGGGAGCGAGCCTGCTCGCGAAGGCGTCAACTCAAACACCAACGCCCCTCAGGGCAACCGCACCAGATCCCCCTTCAACGCCACCCGCGTCACAAACACCCCGGCCCGGCACTCATAAGTATTCAAATCCTTGCGCACATGCTGGTCGTAATAACTGACGATATTGACCACCGCATTCGCCCCGACCCGCTTGGCGTCGGCCTGCAACTTGATCAGGTTCGACTGCAGCACCCACTCGCAGGAATCGTGATCACTCTTGTTGAAGCCGTTGGTCTTCAGATCACTGACCACATCCCGGCGCAACAAGCGCTGCGTGCCCTGCGGCCCGTTGCCGATCAGATAGAACTTCACACTGCCATCCAGCCGCCCGGCGCGAATCGCATCCGAGAGCACGGTCTCGAACGGCATGTACATCAGATTGGTGGCGTGGCTGGCGTTGGGCAATAGCCCGAGGAGCGCGGCGGCGATCAGGGCTTTCACTTGCATGGTCATCTCCTTGACTTTGCGAGTCAGCATTCAACGATTTAACGAGTGTAGACACCGTACGTCGGTGCAGAAAAAACCATCTGGAACATGTGTAGCTCAAGGGCTACACTTCCGAGCATGCCCGAGATTATTCGAAGTTCAACATTCTCCAGCTGGCTTTTGAAGCTGGCTGACAGCCGCGCCAGGATGCGTATTCAGGTGCGCATTGATCGTATGGCCGATGGGAATTTTGGTGATGTCAAAGCCGTCGGTGAGGGGCTCAGCGAAGTCAGAATTGACTATGGCCCCGGATATCGAGTCTATTTCATGCAACAAGGTCGGCAAGTGGTCATCCTCCTTTGTGGCGGAGACAAGAGCAGCCAACCCCGAGATATCAAGCAAGCCAGGCTCATCGCGGAGTCTTGGCAGGAGCAAAACCCATGACCGAACAATTCACTCGTTGGGACTCAGCCGAGTACCTCAAGACAGAAGAGGACATGGCCAATTATCTGGATGCCTGCATGGAGGAGGCTGGAGATGATCCTGCCTTTATCGCCAAGGCACTGGGCACCATTGCGAGAGCGCGAGGCATGACCCAAGTCGCACGTGACGCCGGGCTGTCTCGAGAAAGTCTCTACCGTGCACTGTCAGGTGAAGGAAATCCTGAGTTTGGAACGATTCTGAAAGTGGTAAAGGCGTTGGGCTTGAAGTTACATGCCAGCACTTGAGCTGAACAGAATAGCAAAGGGCGCCGCAAGGCGCCCTTTGTCGTTTCTACAGTTCAATCAATCAACGTGCGCCAAATCCCCACGCAACGCCACGCTCGACACCACCAGGCCGGCGCGGCACTGGAATTTCTCGGTGTCTTTGTACAGGTCGCGCTGGTCGACGCTGGCGATGTTGATCACGGCGTTGGCGTCGGCTTTTTTCGCGGCGTTCTGCAGGGTGGCGAGGGCCGACTGCAGCGCCCAGAAGCAGGCGTCGGCGTCGGATTTGTTCGAGCCGTTGGTTTTGCGGCTGCTGCTCACGGTGTCGAGTTTGCGCACCTGTTTTGGCAGGGTTTCGCCGGCCAGGTAGAACTTCACGCTGCCGTCGAGCAGGCCGGCGTCGGTGGCGCGTTTGACGCCCTCGCGAAAGCTCAGGTAGGTCGGTTCGTCGGCGCCTTGCTTGACGATGCCCAAGTCGTTGACGAACTCGATGTCCGGGTTGATCGACAGTTCCTTGAGCACGTTGTCGCGCAGGCGGTTGACCCAGCGATTGTAGTTGCCGTGGATCTTGCCGTCCTTGGCGTCGAGGCCGTAGCTGCTGCGGTAGTCAATTTCAAACGAGGTCGGGCTGAACGGGATGTCGACTTCGGCGTGATGACGGCCGCGTACGGTAATCGCCGCTTTGATCATGCCCGGGCGCACCGACTGCACCACCCACTGGCGATCATTGAGCGCGGTGACGATGGCGCGGCTCATCTGTTGCTGGGTGAAGCCGAGGTTGGGCGAGAACTCTTCCTTGGCGTTGTAAACCGGTTTGCTGGTGCAACCGCCGAGCACAAAGGCCAGGGCCAGCAGGGCGGCGATGCGGTGAAACTGAGTCATTCCCTTCACTCCAAACGTGTTGCGGTCAGTGCCAGCGGCGGAAAATCAACGAGGTGTTGACGCCACCAAAAGCGAAATTGTTGTTCATCACGTACTCGTGATGCATCTGGCGGAATTCGCCGCGCAGGTAATCGAGCTTGCCGCAGTGCGGGTCGACCTCGTCGAGGTTGAGCGTGTGCACATACAGGTCGCGATTCATCATCTCGATGCTGAACCATGACTCCAGCGCCCCGCAGGCCCCCAGCGTGTGGCCGAGGAAACTCTTCTGCGAGCTGATCGGCATGTGTTCGCCGAACAGACTGCTGGTCGCTAGTGTTTCGGCAATGTCGCCCTGTTCTGTAGCGGTGCCGTGACCATTAACGTAACCGATGGCATCCGGCGCCAGCCCGGCGTCTTCCAGCGCCAGTTCCATGGCGCGGCGCATGGTGATCTGCTCGGGGCGAGTGGTGTGCTGGCCGTCGGCGTTGCTGCCGAAACCGACGATCTCGGCGTGGATCCGCGCACCGCGAGCCAGCGCATGCTCCAGCTCTTCGAGCACCAGCATGCCGCCACCTTCGCCGATCACCAGACCGTCGCGGCCCTTGTCGTATGGACGTGGGCTGGTCTGTGGCGCGTCGTTTTTCAGGCTGGTGGCGTACAGCGCGTCGAAGACCATGGCTTCGGTCGGGCACAGCTCTTCAGCACCGCCGGCGAGCATCAGCGGCAGCCGTCCGAACTTGATCGCCTCGTAGGCGTAGCCGATGCCCTGACTGCCGCTGGTGCAGGCGCTGGACGTCGGGATCAGGCGTCCGGTGAGGCCGAAAAAAATGCTGATGTTGGCCGCGGTGGTGTGCGGCATCATCCGCACGTAGGAGTTGGCGTTGAGCCCCTCGGCCACCGAGTTGAGCAGCATGTTGCCGAAGGCCTTGATCTCGTCGGTGCTGCCGGTGGACGAACCACAGGCCACGCCCATGCGTCCGTCCTTGATCGATTCGTCACCGAGCAGGCCGGCGTCAGCGAGCGCCTGTTCCGCCGCACCCACCGCCAGCCGTGACACCCGGCCCATGCTGCGCAGTTGCTTGCGGGTCCAGTGCGGCGGTACGACAAAATCATCGATCGGCCCGGCGAGACGCGTGTTGAGTTCGCTGAAGCGGTCCCACTCGTCCATGCGGCGAATGCCGCTGCGGTTGGCCGCGAAGTTGCCGGCGATGGTCTGCCAGTCGCTGCCCAGCGAGGTGATGCCGGCCATGCCGGTGACGACAACGCGCTTCATCAGCACAAGCCTCCGTTGACCGCCAGGACCTGGCGGGTGATGTACGAGGCTTCCGCCGACATCAGGAAATTCACCGCAGCAGCGACCTCTTCCGGGGTGCCCATGCGTTGTGCGGGGATCATTTTCATCAGCTCTTCCACCGGCACGTTTTCGTCGAGCATCGCCGTGTCGATCAGGCCCGGCGCGACGCAGTTAACGGTGATTTTGCGCTTGCCCAGTTCAATCGCCAACGCTTTCGCCGCACCGATCACCCCGGCCTTGGAGGCGCTGTAGTTGACCTGGCCACGGTTGCCGATCAAACCCGACACCGAGGTGATGCAGACGATCCGACCGGCGGCGCGACGACGGATCATCGGCATCATCACCGGGTGCAGGACGTTGTAGAAACCGTCGAGATTGGTGCGCAGCACCACGTCCCAATCGTCATCGCTCAGCGCCGGAAAAGCGCCATCGCGGGTCAGGCCGGCGTTGAGCACCACGCCGTAATAGGCACCGTGGGTTTCGACGTCGGCTTCGAGAATGGTTTTGCAGGTTTCGCGGTCGGCGACGTCGAATTGCAGGATGCGCGCGTTGCGGCCCAGCGCTTCAACTTCGGCTTTCACGGCCTGGGCTTCAGCCACGCCGCTGCGGCAATGCAGGACGATGTCGTGCCCGGCCTGCGCCAGACGCAAGGCAATGGCGCGGCCGATGCCACGGCTGGAGCCGGTGACCAGTACGGATTCAGTCATCGTTCGACTCTCTGTTTTGTTCAAGGTATTGGCTGGGCTGCGGCGGGCGGAACACGTTCAGGCGGGCGCTGGCCTCGATGCCGGGGGCATTGATGTGGCATTCGAAAACCCCCATGCCGTTGTCGTCTTCCAGCGAGCGGATGCCATGGATGGTCAGTTCGCTGCCGGCCGGAAACGCCTCGACGTTGCACTCGAATTTACGCGTGCCGAGGAGGAAACCCAGCTCCACCGGATTGCCCTTCTGCCGCGCGTGGCAACCGGCGAAGGCGGCGACGCTCTGCGCCATCAACTCGATGCCGACCCACGCCGGCAGGCTGCCGTCAGGCAGATTGAACAAGCCGTCGGGCTTGACGGTGAGGCGGGTGTGGATCTGTTCCTCGTCGAAGCTGAGGATGCGGTCGAGCAGAATCATGTCGCCAGCGTGGGGCAGCAGTTCGGCGAGCGGCCAGTCGTTCATGGGGCGTCTCCGATAATCAGGCTGACGTTGTTGCCGCCGAAAGCAAACGAGTTGCTCATCAGGTAGCGGGGTGCAATGGACGACAGGCGTTCGCTCGCGGTCACCCACTTCAACGCCGGCAAGTCGGGGTCGGGCTGGGCGTCCCAGACGTGTGGCGGCAGGGCGTGCTGCGGGTTGTCGGCGCTCAGGCTCAGCCAGCAGAACGCCGCTTCGAGGGCACCGGCCGCGCCGAGGGTGTGGCCGGTCATCGGCTTGGTCGACGAGCAGGCCACGCCGTCGGGGAACAGCGTGGCGACCGCCAGACTTTCCATCGCATCGTTGTGCTGGGTCGCGGTGCCGTGCAGGTTCAGGTAGCTGATTTGCGCCGCTTGCAGCTGTGCGCGGCTCAAGGCTTTCTGCATCGCTTGCAGGGCGCCGCGGCCGCTCGGTTCCGGCGCGGAAATGTGGTGCGCGTCGGAGCTGGCGCCGCTGCCGAGCAGGGCAATGGCCGGGCCGTCGCTGCGTTGTTTGCTCATCAGGAACAGCACCGCCGCTTCGCCGATGTTGATGCCGTTGCGGTTGGCCGAGAACGGATTGCAGCGCTGGTCAGACACCGCTTCCAGTGAACTGAAACCGTTGAGCGTCAGTTTGCACAGGCTGTCGACCCCGCCGCACAGCACCGCGTCGCACAGGCCCAGATCGAGCAGGCGCTGCGCGCTCATCAACGCCCGCGCACTGGACGTGCAGGCGGTGGAAATCACGTAGGCCGGGCCGCTGAGTTGCAGCCAGTCGGCGAGAAAATTCGCCGGGGCGCCGAGTTCCTGTTGCCGATAGTCGTACTCGGCCGGGAACTGCTGCTCACGAAGGTAGTGCGCCAACCCGCGACTGGCTTCGTCGATCCCCGAGGTGCTGGTGCCGAGCACCACGCCGATGCGCGCGCGACCATAGGTCTGGATCGCCCGATCGATGTCCTCGCGAATCTGCAGTGCGGCTTCCAGCAGCAGTTGATTATTGCGGCTGCTCTGGTCGGCCAGTTCGGCCGGAATCGCCGCCAGTTCACCGTGCACCGCCGCCACCGGCAACTCACGCCCGGCCACCCAGCCGGACTCGCGGCGCATGCCCGAGCAGTCACCGGCAAACAGGTTGTGCGCGACCTGGTGCTTGTCGCGGCCCAACGCGCAGATCACGCCGAGGGCATTGAGGTAGGCAGTCATGGCGTCGGTTCACCGAGAGGAGAAACCCGATAGTGCGGGCCTTGGGGCAGATTCAATTGGAAACTCAACGGTTGTGCATAACGGATCGTCCAGCGCGGCACCAGCGTGCGTTGCTCGCCCTGCTGCTGCGCGGCGGGATAATTGCGCGCCAGTTCGCCGGAGGGAGTCAGGGCGAACAGCAGCGCGGCAAACAGCTCCCGGGCTTCCGGGTTGGGCGGCAATAGCCCGTCGGCCTGCCAGCGACCGTCGATCAGTTGTTGACGCGCCTGGGGGATGCCCAGCGGGTCCATCATCGACCAGCGGATGCCGGAGCCTTCGCGCTGGATCACCAACAGCCAGTCCTGGCGCTGATCGGCCTGTTGGCGTTCGATGTGCAATTGCAGCGGTAACGGCAGCGTCGGGTTGCTCGCGGGCAGCGGGGCCTGGCTGGCGCAACCACTTAGCAGGGTAAACATCACCAACATCAGCCACACCACAAACCTTGTAGGAGTGAGCCTGCTCGCGATGACGGTGGCACATTCGAAAAACATGTCGGCTGACCCACCGCTATCGCGAGCAGGCTCACTCCTACAGGTTATGTGTCGCATCAGAGACCACCTTCAAGCGGTTTTCGCGCGACGACATTCACCAACGTTTCCTCACGCTCGCCAAACGGCTTCGGCCGGCGCAATCCAAACCGCTCCAGCAGTCCGAAATCCTGCGACCGGCTCCACCACAAATACGGGTACGAGACATTGCGCTCGCCAAACTCGAAACCCTGCTGGCGAATCATCTCCAGGTACTGCGCCGCGCTCTTCTGCACATGCATCGGATGGCGGAACAGCCAGCGAATCACCCAGGTATCAATGTAAGCCTCGGTGGACTCGGCGAACAGCAGATAACCGCCCGGTTTGAGCACGCGATAGAACTCGGCGAGGGCTTTGTCCTGTTCGACCAGATGATGAAAGGTCTGGTGGCAGAACAGCAGGTCGACACTGGCATCGGCCACATTGAGCGTTGCGCAGTCGCTGCCGATCAGCTCGACATCGAAACCCTGGCGCGCCGCTTCTTCGGCGCTCAGTTGCAGGCTGTGCGGGTCGGCATCGACGCCGATCAGACGCTGTGGGGCGAAGGTCTGGCGCAGGTGGCGGAACGATTTGCCCTGACCACAGCCCGCATCCAGCAACACCGGACTGGCCGGCAGCGACTCGCTGAACAACCCGCGCAAATCGTTGATCGCCACGCGCAACACATGGTGCTGCCAGGTGTGGCTGCGCAGGAACCAGAAACCGAAGCGGGTTTCCTCGACGTAGCTGTCGCTCAAGTAATTCATGGGGCGTCCTTTGCACAGAGTTCGGAAATCATCTTCAACCGGCGGCGCGCTTCGCTGACGAACGGGTTGCGTTCATCCCAGGCATAACCGGCGAGGATCGAGCAGATCATTCGGCGAATCTCCGCCTGACTGTCTTGATAAAAAATCACGTCCTGAAAGGTGCCGGCATACCAGCCTTCGACGTAGCAGCGGAAGGTGTCGACCCCACGTTTGAGCGGTTCGGCGAACTCGCGCTGCCAATCGACGGTTTCGCCCTGCAACTGTCGGTGCAGGACGGCGGCGGCCATGCTCGCCGAACGCATGGCGATGGTCACGCCGGAGGAGAACACCGGGTCGAGAAATTCTGCGGCGTTGCCGAGCAGGGCGAAGCCGGGGCCATGCAGGGTTTTCACATTCGCCGCATAACCACCGAGGGTGCGCGCCGGAGTGTCCCACACCGCGTTGTTCAGCACGCCGGCGAGGCTTGGGGTTTCGGCGATGAAGCCGCGCAGGCAGGCGTCCAGATCGCTGTCGCGACCCTTGAAGTGTTCGGCGGCAGCCACCACGCCCACCGAGCAGCGCCCGTTGCTGAACGGGATCGTCCAGAACCAGATGTCGCGGTGCTCGGGGTGGGTGGTGACGAGGATCTTCTCGCGGTCGAAGGCCGGATTGTCGATGTGATCTTCAACGTGGGTGAACACCGCCTGGCGCACCGGGAAATTCGATGGAGCCTCCAGATCAAGCAAACGCGACAGCACGCGCCCGTAGCCGCTGGCGTCAAGTACGAAATCCGCTTCGACGCGGTACTCGCTGCCGTCTTCGCGTAGCACGTCGAGCTGCGGTTTGGCCCGGTCGAAATCAACGCGGACGATGGCATCGCCGTAACGGATCTCGGCACCTTGCAGTGCAGCCTGATCGGCCAGCAGCTTGTCGAAATCGGCGCGCTGCACCTGGAACGTGGTGGGTTTACCTGCGGTGAAGGTGTCGCTGAAGTCGAAGGCGCTGTAGCGCTCGCCCCAAGCGAACGCAGCACCGGTCTTGCGCTGGAAGCCGGCGGCGTTGACGGCGTCGAGCATGCCGGCTTCTTCGACGAAGTCCAGGCAATGGCTGAGCAGGCTTTCACCAATGGAAAACCTCGGGAAGTGCTGGCGCTCGAGCACCAGCACATCGTGGCCCTTGCGCGTGAGCAGCGCAGCGGCGATGGCGCCGGACGGGCCGGCACCAATGATCACTACCTGACGACGTTGCATTTCAACGGTTGGCACGTGAACTCCCGGGCGCAGTGGCGGTGGTTTTCAGGGGCGCGCGGTGCAGGCCGATCAGGGCCGGCAACAGCGTCGCGATCAGGCCCATCAGCATCAGCGCGAAGTACAGCGCCGGGCTGATCAGCTGTTGTTGCAGCAACAGGTTGAGAAAGACGATTTCACTCAGGCCACGAATATTCAGCAGCACGCTTTCACGCCAGCGGCTGGCGCCTTCGAACGACGCACCGGCCCAGCCCAGGCCCAGCCAGTTGCCGAGCAGTTTACTGGCAATCGGCAACAGCAGCAGCGCCGCCCATTGCACCGCGCCGAGGCTGGCGAGGGCGCTGTGCACGTCAATCTGCACGATACCGAAGGTGAGGATCAGCGGGATCGCGATCCATGTCTGCAAACGGCTCATCCACCGCGCCGGCAATGGCAGCACCAGCGGCACTTTCAGCAAGGCCATGCACAGCAGATAACCGATGCCGAAAATCAGTGCGTTGAGTTTGTAGTGCTCGGCCAGCACCAGCAGCGCAAAGAAACCAAGGCTGTAGGTCAGCGGTCGACGCACGCGCAGCAGATGCAACAGCAGCGGCACGCAGGCCAGTCCCAGCGGCAACAACAGGCTGCTCAGATGCAGACTGCCCTGAGCGAGACCGAACAGCGTCCAGCAGGTCAGGTCGATGAGGATGGCGGTCTGCACCAGACGCCGGGTGGCGGCGGGCGGGTAGTCGATGTGACGCAAATACAGATACAGCACCGGGATCGCCGTGATCGCGAACACCAGCCCAATGGCCAGCGAGTTCAGCCACGGTTGCGCCGGCAGCAGCCAGCAGGCGGCGGCCAGACCGCAGGCGAACGGCACGGCAAAACTCGGCACGGCGATTTTCACGCTCTGGCGGTCCAGCCGCAGGTCGATCACATCACTGAGAATGTGCCCGAGCAACAGCGCAAAACTCAGGCTGTAGAGGTCTTTCAGCCACCCCGGCGCGATCAGTTCGGCACCGCTGAGCTGCCAGCCCGGTTCGATCCAGAAGTACATCAACAACGGCAAACCGAAACTCGCCAGCAGCAACTGGCTGACGATCGGTATCAGGCCGAAATGCCGACCGGCACGGGTCGCCACAGCGAACAGCGCCAAGGCCATCAGCCAGAAACCGACGACCATCACGCTGCCGGCTCCACGACGGCGGCGCGGTGGACGTGACGTCCGGCCCACGGCGCCAGAATGAAACTGAAGGCCAGCCCGAGGCTGACCGCCAGGCCGAAATTGCTCACCGCCGGCGTGCTCGACACCGCCAGCAAACCGAACGACAGCCAGGTCGTCAGCGCTGCCAGCAAGGTGCCCAGCAAGCTGACAGCCGCACCGCCGACCTGCTCACGCATGAGGATTGCGTAATCGACGCTGATCGCCGTTACCAGCAGCAGGCCGAACAGGCTGAACAGGGTCAGCGGCTGACCGAGCCAACCGAGACTGGCCAGGCTGCACAGCGCCGCCAGCAGCGGCAAGGCGACGATGCGCAACGCGCCGCCGAAGCCGAACGGCACGGTCAGCACCAGCACAATCAACACGCAGGAGGCGAGTTTTAGTTCGGCGGCGCTGATCTGGGTCGCGGCGAACACGTTGTTCAATTCGCCGAGACGATCCACCAGCATCACCCCCGGCAAGTCCAGGGCTTGCACCCGCAGCAGTGACGGATTGTTCAGGCCTTGCAGGCTGGTCATCGCCGCCACGCCGTCAGCGGTCGGGCCGAGCCACAGCGTACGGTAAGGCTCGCCTAACGGCCCGGCCAGTGCCGCGTCGATGTCTTCGGCAGGCAGGTTCTGCAACTGCTGCAACTCGGTTTGCAACGCCGCGAGCGGTACGCCGAGCTCGAGCAGTGGCTGCCAGTATTGCGGCAGTTTGCTCAGCGCTTCGCGAACCTGCTGTTGCTGGCTCGGCGGACTGAGCAGTTGATCGAGGGCCAGATAGCCTTGCAGTTTGTCGAGGTTGACCAGTTGCTGCAGACGCTCGCTCAACGCGGCCTGACGCTCCAGCAGTTGCTGCTGATTGGCGCCGCGCACGAGGAAGAACTGGCTGGTCGGCTGATAGCCAGTGATGCGCGCGATGGTCTGCGCTTCATCGGTCAGGCGTTGTGGCGCACCGACCCACTGGCGGATGTCGTTCTTGCTTTGCAGCTGCACCAGACCGCCAGCGCAGAACGCGATCAACAGCGCCAGCAGCACCGGGGTGCGCACGTGTTCGAGCAGGTTTTCGCGCAGTTGCACCAAGCGCTCGGCCAGACGCAGCGGCCATTGCGCCGGTTGCAGCTCAACGTTGTTCAGCAGGGCCGGCAGCAGGCACACCGCCGACAGATAGGCACCGAGCAATCCTGCGGCAGAGAACACCGCGATTTGTGTCAGCGCCGGGAAGGGCGTCCAGGCCAGCGCCAGATAACCGATGGCGCTGGTGATCAGGCTCAGCGTCAGTCCGGAGAGTGTCAGGCGCAGCGCCGGCCAGCTGCGCCACGGCTTGAGGCTCCAGCTTTTCGACAGATAGTGCAGCGGGTAATCCACCGCCACGCCGATCAGGCTGGAGCCGAGTACCAGGGTCATCACGTGCATGTGGCCGAACAGCGCCACGCAGGCCACCGCGCCGAACAGCATGCCCACCAGCACCGGCACGAACGCCAGCAGCACCCGCCAGCGACGAAACGCCAACAGCAGCAACAACAGAATCCCGAGAGTGGCGCCGCCGCCGACCCAGGTCATTTCGCGGGTGGCTTGTTGCTGGCCGTTGGCGGCGTACAGCAGACCGCTGGCGGCCAACAGTTGCACGTCGGATTTCGCCGCCTGCTCGCGACTGTGCTGCAGCAGATCGGCGACTTTCAGCGGCAGGTTCATGTCGAAGGCATTGCCGGTGGTGCGCGCGCGCAGCAGCACCCAGCTCTTGCCGTCGGCATCGGCGACCAGTGCGCCGCTGCCGATGTCCAGTTGCACCGCGCCGTGTTTCGGCTGGCTGTTCTGAATGCGTCCGGTCAGGCCCAGCCAGTCGTCCTGGCTCGGCACCAGGGTGAAACCGTTGAACGGGTCGAACAGTGCCTGAACCCGTTGCTGAATGAACGCATCGGGATGCTCGGTCAGCAGTTGCCGGTCATCCGCTGAGAGCATCGCCAGTCGCCCTTGCAGCAGTTGCGTGCGCAGCGCTGGCAGATCCGCCTGCAGGTTCCACTGAACCTTTTCGAACAGACCGCTGGCCTGCCATTGCTCGCCGAGGGTCTGCGCCATGGCCACCGCTTGCTGGCGATCGGCGTGGCCGACCAGCACCAGCATTTCCCGATTGAGCGGTTCCTGCATGCGTTGTTCGGCGCGCAGTTCGAGGGCGTCAGGGTTGGTCCCGGGCACCAGTTCCATGAGGTTGGCCGACAGCGGCGCACCGTCGCGCCACTGCCACCCGGCCAGCGCGACGACCGCCAGCAGCAGGATCAGGAACAGCCACGGCAGCCTGCGCTCACTCGGCAAAGTCATGTTGCTCCGCTTCGCTCAACGGTTGACCGGAGGTACTGTCCTGCATGCGCAGCACGGTGCTGTCGCCCTGGGTTTCCAGCAGTTCGATGGTCTGCACCAGCTCACCGCCGTCGATATTGATCTGATTGAACACTTGCTTGAGCAGCACCGAGCGCGGGGTCAGGGTGAGTTTCCACTGCTGCGCGTCACCGCTCAGGGCCAGTTCGAAATCCCGTTGCAGACCGCTGCTGTCGCCTTGCAGCACAGCGAGGAACAAGCGGTTCTGTTCGGCACCGGCGCTCTTGTTCGGCAGCAACTGCCAAGCGTTGCCGTCACGACGGGCGATGCCGTTGGCGGTGATGCGGTAATCCTGTTGCAGCGGGGTCTTGAGCAGCCAGAGCAGGCCGTGATTTTTCGCCAGGACGAAGTTGCCCTTGCTGATCAATGGCTGAGGCAGGGCGCGCAGGTGTTTTTCCTGAATGAACTGGCCGTGGATCACTTCCGGTTTCGCCAGTTGCTCGCTGAGCTGTTGCAGGTCGAAGGCGTTGGCCAGCGTCGACACGGCGAGCAGCGCCATCGCGCCAAGGCATTTGCAGAACAGGTTCATCGCAGCATCCTTTCCACCGCATCGGTGAACACTTTGGGTGAGGCCAGTTGCATCTCGCGGCTGCTGATCTCGACCGCCACCTGCACCGAGCTGGCACGGGTCAGGCGTTCGCCGGTCTGCAGGTCGGTGATCAGATAATTGATCTTCAAGCGGTTCTCCCACTCCACCAGACTGGCGCGTACGTTCAAGCGCTGGCCGAACACCGCGCCGCGCACATAACGCAGTTGCAGGTCGATGATCGGCCACGCGTAACCGGACTCGGACATCTGCGTGTAGTTGTGGCCGATCTGGTCGAGCAGCGCGCAGCGCGCCACTTCCAGGTATTTGACGTAATGCCCGTGCCAGACCACGTGCATAGTGTCGACGTCGAAAAACGGTACGAGGATTTCCGTGTCGGCGTGCAGCACTCCGGCGCTACGCATGCAGCCTCCAGTGTTGCTCGGCGATACGTTGCAGACACAGGCGCAATTCGCCTTCGAGTGCACGGTCTTCGATGACCGGCGGGAAGTCCTTGGCCAGCTCTTCGTGCATGGCGGCCAGCGAAGGTGGCAGCGCGCGTGCGTCTTCATCGCGACCACGCAGCCAGACGCCCTGATTGGCCGCGAGCAACGTGGCGGCGGCGACTTGTTCGGTCAGCTCCAGCACGCGGATAGCGTCACGGGCGGCGATGGTGCCCATGCTCACCTTGTCCTGGTTGTGACACTCGGTGGAGCGTGAGAACACGCTGGCCGGCATGGTGTTTTTCAGCGCTTCGGCGGTCCAGGCACTGGTGCCGATCTGCACGGCCTTGAAGCCGTGGTTGATCATGGCGCGATCCGCCGGGGCGCCGGACAGGTTGCTCGGCAAGCCATGGTTGTAGCGCTCGTCGACCAGCAGCGCGAGCTGCCGGTCGAGCAGGTCGGCGACGTTGGCCACCAGATTTTTCAGGCTGTCCATGGCGAACGCGATGTGCCCGCCGTAGAAGTGCCCGCCGTGCAGCACGCGTTCGGCTTCGGCGTCGATGATCGGGTTGTCGTTGGCGCTGTTGAGTTCGGTTTCGATGAATGAGCGCAGCCAGTTCAGGCTGTCGGCCAGCACCCCGAGCACGTGCGGGGCGCAGCGCAGCGAGTAGCGATCCTGCAGGCGATGCAGTGGCGCGGTCGGCGCGTCGATCGCCAGATCCTTGCGCAGCCATGCGGCGACTTGCATCTGCCCCGGATGCGGCTTGGCGGCGAACAGACGCTCGTCGAAGTGTTCCGGATTGCCTTGCAGCGCGACCACGTTGAGCGCGGTGATGCGCGTGGCCAGTTGCAGCAGATAGTCGGCGCGGGCGAAGGCGAGGCAGGCGAGGCCGGTCATCACCGCCGTGCCGTTCATCAAGGCCAGCGCTTCTTTCGGACGGAGCACCAATGGCGTCCAGCCCAGTTCGCGATGCACGTCGGCCGCTTGCCGGCGTTCGCCACGGAACAGCACTTCGCGCTCGCCGGACAGGGTGGCGGCGACGTAGGACAGCGGCGTCAGATCACCGCTGGCACCAACCGAACCTTCTTCGGGGATCAGCGGCAGGATGTCGTGTTCAAGGAAGGCGTGCAGGCGCTCCAGCAGTTCGATGCGCACCCCGGACACGCCGTGACACAGCGACTGCAAACGCGCCGCCAGCACGGCGCGGGTGGCTTGCGCGTCGAGCAGTTTGCCGAGGCCGCAACCGTGGAAGGTGTAGAGATGACGCGGCAGTGCCTCGACGTGATGCAGCGGCACCGCGACCACGCAGGAATCGCCGTAACCGGTGGTCACGCCGTAGATCACGCCTTCCTTGTCCAGCAGCGAATCGAGGAACCGTGCGCCTTTGGCGATGCGCTCGCGGTAAGCGGCGTCGCTCTGCAACTGCACGGGCGCCTGACGGTTGGCCAGGGCCAGCACGTCTTCGATGCGCAAAGGGCGTTCGCCGAAGGTTACCGGCTCATGGGTTGGCGTCGTCATCGGTCTTCCAGAAAGGGTAAAAGTTGAACCATTGGTGCGGGGCTTCGAGGCAATAGTGACTCAGGCGCTGCGCATAGCGGGTGGCCCACTGATGAATGACCTGCTCGCGCTCGCGGCGTGTCCAGGTCACGCTGTCGGCGAACGGCTCGAGGGTCAGGCGATAGTGGCCGTCCGGTTGTTTCAGGCACATCAGCAGATTGACCGGACACTTGAGCAAACCGGCCAGCAGCCACGGGCCTTGCGGAAGCGCTGCCGGGTGGCCGAGAAAGTCCACGCTGACGCTGCGCCCGCCATGCAACGGCACGCGGTCGCCGGCAATCGCCAGCCATTCGCCGCGCTCCAGGCGTTCGTGCAGTTGCAGCATGATCACCGGATCCAGTTCGCTGACCTGAATCAGGCGCAGATTGGTCGCCCCGGCCTCGCCCAGCAAACGGTTGAACTGCTCGGCGTGCTTGGTGTGCACCAGCACATTCATGGTGACCTTTTCGCCGATCTCGGCCAGCGCCCGGCAGACTTCGAGGTTGCCCAAGTGCGCGCCGACCAGCAGTTGCCCGCGACTGCCGCGCAACTGATTGCGCAGCAATGCCGGGTCGATGATTTCGATCTGCTCAATGCGGATCTTGCCGTTCCACACGTCGAGCTTGTCGAGCAGCGAATCGGCGAACGCCATGAACTGGCGGAACACCCGCCAGTAACTCGGTCGCAATTCGGCACGCTGGCTCCAGTCGGCCAGCCGTTGCTGGTATTGCCAGGCACTGTTGCGCGCGGTACGGCCGAACAGGAAGAAGTACAGGACGATGCCGTACAGCAGCGGACTGAGCAGACGCCGGCCAAGCACCTTGGCGGCGAACGCGGTGAATTTCATCAGCAGGAAGCTGCCGCGTTCTTCGCGGTCGGCCCAGTGCTTCTTGTCGGTCTCGACGCTCATGTGCGCCACCGGCGCCAGAGGATCAGCGGCAGGCGCAGCAGCATGCCGAAGAATAACCGGGTGTGCATGCTGGAAATCAGCGCGTTGTCGTGCAGCAGACGGAAGTGCGAGACGCCGTCCAGCGGGTAATGCACGCTGGTCTGCAGCCAGCGCATCGGCTGGTTGCGCCACGCCAGACGCACGAGGATGTCGGAGTCGAAATCCATGCGCTTGCCGACCCGCGCCGAGTCGATCACCGCCAGCGTCGGGGCCAGCGGATAGACGCGAAAGCCGCACATCGAATCGCGGATCTGCAGCGACAGCGTGTTGATCCAGACCATCACATGAGTCAGATAACGCGCGTACAAGCGGCCCTTGGGCACGCTCTCGTCGAACAGCGGATAACCGCAGATCATGGCGTGCGGATGGGCGCGGGATTCCTCGACGAAACGGGCGACGTCGTGCAGGTCGTGCTGGCCGTCGGCGTCAACTTGCAGGGCATGGGTGTAGCCCAGGCGCGCCGCTTCGCGCAGGCCGGTCATCACCGCGCCGCCCTTGCCCTGATTGAGGGTCAGGCGCACCAGATGCACGCTTTCGCGTTCGGCCAGCGCATCCAGCACTCGCGCGCAGGACGGGGTGCTGGCGTCGTCCACCAGAATGCACGGCAGGCCTTGGGCGAGCAGCGCGTCGACCACGGTGCCGATCGCGGTTTCATGGTTGTAGACCGGAATTACGGCGCAAGGGTTATGCATCGGCGGCTCCTAGCAGGATTCGTCCGCTGGAGCAGGTCGCGGTGTCGTTACGGTAGGCGAAATACAGTTTGCCGCGCTCGGGATCGAAACGCAGGTGCAGCTGGATTTCATCGCCCGGGCGCACCAGTTGCTGGAATTTCAGCACTTCCATGCCGGCAAATTTGCCGGCCAGGTTCAGCAGTTGTCGGCCAAGGTTCAGCGCCCATTCGACCTGTACCACACCGGGCAGCACCGGGGCCTTGGGGAAGTGGCCGCTGAAGTAGGCCAGGTCCGGCGGAACACTCAATTGCAGGCTCCACTCGCCGTCGGTTTCGACCTGCTCCAGCACTTCCGGGGCTTTCGGCCGTGGCGCCAGCAGCAGCGCTTCGATGTCGGCCTGCGGCAGCTTGCCCTGGCTGTTCAGCGGCAGTTGTCGCACCAGACGCCAGCGCCGGGGCAAGGCCAGGGCTTCGCAATGCTGGCTCAGGTGTTTGCGCAGGGCTTCGGTCAGGCTGCGACGACCGTGTTCGCACAAGGCAAACAGGCCGGCGTCGCTGAGCACCAGCAAGGCGCCAAGTACCGCGCGGTTTTCCTGAACCACGCCCAGCCGTGCTTCGGCGACCCACTCGTGGGCGACCAGTGCCTGTTCGAGCATCGGCAGGGAGATGCGCTTCTCTTCGAGTTTGACGATCCGGTCCAGCCGCCCGAGCAGTTCGAAACGCCCGTCGGCGGCAATGCGCGCGGCATCGGCGGTGTGCTCGACATGCCCGGCTGGCAGGTAGGGCGAGGCGATCAGCAGGGCGCCGTCGCTGTCCTGACTCAGTTCAACCCCGGCGAAGGGCTGCCACAGGCTGGCGCCCTGACGCCAGGCGATGCCGCCGGTTTCCGAGCTGCCGAGGATTTCGGTCGGCCACTGTTGCAGGCGTTGCTGCAGGCTCTGCGCCGCGTCTGCGGGTAAAGCGCCGCCGGAGGAAAACACTTGGCGCACGGAGCTCAGGGCCGGCCAGTCGAGGTTATCGCCCATGCGCTTGAGCAATGCCGGGCTGCCGACCCAGGCGAAGGCCGGGTGTTCGCGGCTGGCGCGCTGCAGGTCTTCCGGAAACGCCAGTTGCCTGCGCACGAACGGGCGTCCGGCGCACAGCGGCCACAGCACCCGGAACAACAAACCGTAGATGTGCTGGGTGGCGACGCTGCCGATGATCCAGGCTTCTCCCAGATCCGCGCCCCACAGTTGCTCCAGTGCTTCGACCTCGTTGGCCAGTTGGCGCAGAGTCTTGTCGATACGCTTGGGCTCGCCGCTGGAGCCGGAGGTGCACAGGCTCAGGCGGCACTGCTCGAGGTCGAGTTCAGCACCGGGCAGGGCCGGCTGCAGCAGATCGCTCAAGTGAGCATCATCGGGGTGATCGCTCAACCACAGATCGACCTCACTCGACCAGCGCTGGCGGGTCTGCGCTTGCAGATCGGAGGGCAGCAGGACGGCGACGCCCGCGCGCCAGGCGCCGAGCAGGGCGATGGCGAGGTCGGCGGCATCTTCCAGATGCACCGCCATGCGCTGCACGCCGCGTGCCTGCAGGCCGGCGGCAACGCTCAGCGCCTGCTCGCGCAGTTGCGTGTGGTCGAGCGCCGGGGCGGCGCTGATCGCGCGCTCCGGCAGGGCCTTGAGCAACAGTTGCTCAAGTTTTATCCAGTTCATTTACGGCCTCTTACCCGTTGTCGTATCAGCCATTCAATGGCAAACATCAGGCCGATCAATCCGTAGGAGATCAGGCCGGTGTACAACATCCACCAATGCAGCGGCGCCCACAGGGTCAGGAGCGCGGCGCACAAACCGTTGCAGAAGAAAAACACGCTCCAGGCCACCGTGACCTGGCGGGTGTAGCGGATCGCTTCGGGCGGCAATTGCGGCTCGCGCAATCGCGCCAGACGCTCGACCATCGGCGGCCCGTATTTCAGGCTCAGGCTGAACAGCACCAGCATGAAGCCGCTGATCAGCACCGGATACCAGCGCAGCAACAGCGGACTGTCGAACAGCGCCAGCAGCAGGCAGAACACGATCGCTACGCAGGCCATCCAGCGGCTGCCGGGTTTGCGCTCGCCGGTCAGCGCGCGCGCCAGCCACAGCCCGCCCAGCAGCAGTCCGAACTGCCACGGGGCGAAGTGCTCCATGCCGAAATACACCGCAAAGGGGTACAGCAGCCCCGCCAGCAGCAGGCCGAGGCCGATCAATCGGCTCATGCGGCCGGTTGAACCAGACGGTAGACCGCCTCGACCACGTCACCGACGGTGCGCACCGATTTGAATTCTTCGGCGGCGATTTTCTTGCCGGTCTGGCGTTTGATGTGATCAATCAGGTCGACCGCGTCGATGCTGTCGATCTCCAGATCCTGATACAGGTTGGACTCCAGGCTGATCCGCGCCGGATCCAGTTCGAACAGCTCGACCAAGGCATCGCGCAGGGTGTTGAAAATGTCGTCACGAGTTTGCATGGTCCGGTCTCAAGCTGCCTGTTTTGCCGTGACGAACGCCGCGAGGCTCGCCACATTGGTGAAGTGGTTACGGGTGTCTTTGGCGTCGGCGTCGATCTTGATACCGTACTTTTTCTGGATCGCCAGACCCAGTTCCAGTGCGTCGACCGAATCCAGGCCCAGGCCTTCGCCGAACAGCGTCTGCTCGTCGCCGATGTCGTCGACGCTGATGTCTTCGAGGCCCAGGGCGTCGATGATCAGCAGTTTTATTTCACGGTGCAGATCGCTCATCTTCGGCGAGCTCCTTAATGTAGTAAGAGTGCAAATAATCGTTGAGCTTGCGCGAGGCCTGCGGGGCCGGGCCTTGCATTGCGAAAGTCTGTGGGTCTATATCGGCCCCGACACGAAAACTGAAGTGCACGCGGCGGTGGGGGATGCGATACCAGGGTTCGGCCTTGGTCAGGGTAGTCGGGCTGACCTTGATGACCACTGGCGTAAGGATTTTCGCACCGCGCAGGGCAATCGCCGCAGCCCCCCGATGAAAGGCTGGCGCCTGGCCGGGTTGAGTGCGCGTGCCCTCGGGGAAAATGATCAGGGTCTGGCCGTTTTGCAGGGACTCGGCGGCAGCGTCGAGCATGTCCATGCTGCCGTCGTTGCTGATGTATTCGGTACTGCGCAGCGGGCCGCGGGTGAAGGGGTTTTCCCACAGGCTTTTCTTCACCACGCAATTGGCCTGGCGCACCAGGCCGATCAGGAACACCACGTCGATCAGCGACGGGTGGTTGGCGATGATCATCTGCCCTGGACGCCCGAGGCGTTCGGCCCCTTGAATGTCATAAGTCAGTACACCGGTGCGGGCCATGAACCGCACGAAAAACCAGAACAGCCGACTGACGGTTTGCCGTGCGCGTTGACGATGCCTGAGCGCGTCACCCGGCAGACAGCCGAGCAGCGGAAATACCAGCAAGCGCAGGCACAGCCCGCCGAGCCCGAACAGGGTGAAACTGGCGGCGGTGGCCAGCAAGCGCCAGTAATAGGCGTCGCGGTTCTTCTCGGTCACGGGTTGCGTTGCCAGGTCCATACACGATTTTTCCAGGCATGTTGGCAATGGGTTTGCTGACCGAGCAGGGCGCGCAACAGATTCAGCGCGTGGGGCCAGTGCGCTTTGGACACTGTTTCCTGGCCGCTGTTCAGGGTCAGCCGCCAGTCGGTACCGGGGGTGAGCAGCAGACCCAGCGCATAAGGGAACGGCACGTCGTCGACCCACTGCGAATAGGCCTCGGGCGGCTGTTCTTCGGTGATGATCAGCAGCACCGCGGGAGCGCCTTCAGCGAGCAGGGCGGAGGCTTCGATGATGCCGTGTTCCAGGCCATCGCCTGCGGCCGCCAGTGCAGTCATTTCGCTGGTTTCACCGCGCATGATCGACCACAGACCAATGATCGCGTTGTGCACCGACAGGCTGAACTGGGTCGGCGACAACGGCTCGTCCTTGGCCAGATCACTGAGGATCTCGAAGGTACGCGGGGTTTCGCCGTGGCGCGAAACAAACACCAGCGGCAGGTTCTCCCGTCCGTCGGCCAGCGGCCAGCCGACACTGAACGCCATCCGCGCCAGACGGCTGAGGCGTCGGCGCTGCATGGCTGGCAGAAACGACACATCGGGCGCGGCATCGCTGCTCGGGAGTACGACCGGTTGTCGGCTCCAGGCCTGCCACGCGTCCACGCTGTCGAGCCCCGGGGCCCACGCGCGCCATTGGGCGATGTTGAAGTTAATCACGGATGTTCATCCCGCCCCTGCGGGCTTTTTATGACGCTTTGGGTCGCCAAAGCCACGGCTGACCTGAGGTGGCGCTGGGCGCCGGGTGGCGCGCATTATCCCGGTGCGACGAGTGTGTAGCAAATGTTGGTTACGTTTTGCGCAACGAAATGTACTGAGTGGTTCGTGGAAAAACTGTCATTTGGCCATTATCCGGATCGTGCGGGATTTGTCTGTCGGGCATATCAGCGCACTCGGGAGGTTTTTGCCCGCTGTGCCCGCTGATTTTTGCGCCTGACTCTGTAGTCCGCGTCGTTGAAGGTAGCGAAGCGCACGCACAGGCAACTACACTCGGTCATTCTTTGATACACGGAGGTTTTGTCATGCGGCGCGTGGTGTTCAATCAGAAAGGTGGCGTGGGCAAATCCAGCATTGCCTGCAATCTGGCGGCGGTGAGTGCCAGCGAGGGCTATCGCACGCTATTGGTCGACCTTGATGCCCAGGCCAACTCCACCCAGTATCTGACGGGGCTCACCGGCAATGACATTCCGATGGGCATTGCCGACTTCTTCAAGCAGACCCTGTCTTCCGGGCCGTTCTCGAAGAAAAACCAGGCCGACATCTACGAAACCCCGTTCGACAACCTGCACATCATCACCGCCACTGCCGAGCTGGCCGATCTGCAGCCCAAGCTTGAGGCCAAGCACAAGATCAACAAGCTGCGCAAATTGCTCGATGAACTGGACGGCGAATACGACCGGATTTATCTCGATACGCCGCCAGCATTGAACTTCTATGCGGTGTCGGCGTTGATCGCCGCCGATCGGGTATTGATTCCCTTCGATTGCGACAGCTTCTCGCGGCAGGCGCTGTACGGCTTGCTGGCGGAGATCGGAGAGTTGAAGGAGGACCACAACGAAGGTCTGGAAGTCGAAGGCATCGTGGTCAACCAGTTCCAGGCCCGGGCCAGCCTGCCGCAGCAGATGCTTGATGAGTTGATCGCTGAAGGTTTGCCGGTGCTGCCGGTGTACTTGAGCAGCTCGGTGCGCATGCGTGAGTCGCACCAGGCCAGCACCCCGCTGATCCACCTCGACCCGCGGCACAAGCTGACGCAGCAGTTCGTCGAACTGCACAACCTGCTCGAAGACCATTGATCCCTGAGCTACTCAGATCACCTGTAGGAGTGAGCCTGCTCGCGATGGCGTCCTGTCTGCGAGCATCTGAGTTGCCTGAAAAGAAGCCATCGCGAGCAGGCTCACTCCTACAATTGAATTTGTGTTGGATCAGATGCCCTGGCTACGCAGCCACGCCATCAACTGTGGCAACGGAAACGCCCCGCTCTGGCGCGCCACCTCCCGCCCGTTCTTGAACAGAATCAGGCTCGGAATCGAACGGATCCCCAACTGCGCCGACAACTGCTGATTGGCCTCGCTGTCGAGCTTGGCCAAGCGGCACTTGCCCGCCAACTGCGCGGCCGCCTGCTCGAATACCGGCGCAAAGGACTTGCACGGCCCACACCAGTCCGCCCACACATCCACCAACAACGGCAGATCCCCTTTGATCTGGCTGGCGTAATCGCCTTGCTTGAGTTCGAACGGCTTGCTCAACAGCACCGCGGACTTGCAGCGCCCGCATTTCGGTTGATCGCCCAAACGTTCGGCGGGGATGCGGTTGAGGCCGTTGCAGGCGGGGCAGGGGATGAGGAGTGGAGTGGTCATGACGGGCTCGGTTTAAGTTGATATCTCGTACGACTGATCTGGAGTCGTACGAGGCGTTTATCAAGGTTGAATCCGGAGCCTCAAGACGAACAACTGATCTCCAGATGCTTGCCCCACTCCGGCGGCCGCTCGGCATAACCTTCCATCCCCGGCTGCTCGTCGAACGGTTTGCTCAGCACCGCATGCAGCCGGCGTACTTCGGAGTAGTCGCCTTGCTCGGCGGCGTCGATGGCTTTTTGCGCGAGATAGTTGCGCAGGATGTACAGCGGGTTGACCGCGTGCATCCGCGCCCGGCGCTGTTCCTGATCGCTGTCGCCATCGCGGGCAACCCGTGCCACGTAGCGTTCGCCCCAGGCATCGAAGCCTTTGATGTCGACGAAGTCATCGCGCAAGCGGGCGACAGCCTGCTCTGCGGACTCTTCGCCGAGATGGCGGAAGAACAGCGTGTAATCGACGCCGCTGTTCTGCATCAGTTGCAACAGGTCTTCGAGCAGTTTCTGGTCGTCATCCTCGGCGCTGGTGAAACCGAGGCGGCGGCGCATCAGGTCGAGGTAGTGCGCCTGGAACAACGGCAGGTACAAACCGAGGGTTTCGCGCAAGGCTTCGACGCTGATGAACGGCGTCAGGGCCTGGGCCAGAGCGCTGAGGTTCCACTGGCCGATCGGCACCTGGTTGCTGAACGAGTAGCGGCCCTGATCATCCGAGTGGTTGCAGATGAAGTTGGCGTCGAAATCGTCGAGGAAGGCGAACGGGCCGAAGTCGAAGGTGATGCCGAGGATCGACATGTTGTCGGTGTTCATCACCCCGTGACAGAAGCCGTAGGCCTGCCACTTGGCGATCAGTTCGGCATTGCGCTCGACGATCTCGCGGAACATCGCCAGATACGGTTCCGGTTGCTCCAGGCACTCGGGATAGTGCATCGCCAATACGTGTTCGCCGAGCAATTTCTGCTGCTCGGGACGCTTGGTGTAGTAGAAGTATTCGAAGTGACCGAAGCGCACATGGCTTGGCGCCAGACGCAGGACCATCGCCGCGCGTTCCTGCTTTTCGCGCCACACCGGAGTGTCGGAGCCAATCACGCAGGCAGCGCGCGAAGACGGGATGTTCAGCGCGTGCAGCGCTTCGGAGGCAAGGAATTCGCGGATCGACGAACGCAGCACCGCGCGGCCATCGCCCATGCGCGAAAACGGCGTCTGCCCGGCGCCCTTCAGATGCAGGTCCCAGTGTTCACCGGCGTTGTTGTAGACCTCGCCGAGCAACAACCCGCGACCATCGCCCAGTTGCGGCGTGTAGCCGCCGAACTGATGCCCGGAATAGACCATCGCCCGTGGTTCGGCATCGGCCCACAACTTGTGGCCGCCGAACAGTTCAGCGAATTCCTGAGTCTCAGCGGTTGCCGGATCAAGATCGAGCAAGGCCAGGGCCGCCGGGCTGGCGACGACCAAACGCGGGTTGTCGATCGGCTCGGGCAGCACGTGGGCGGAGAACGCATCGCCCAGGCGGGCGAAGCGATTGTCGAAGGTCAGTTCGTCGAGGGCTTTCAAGGGCCGGCTCCAGCAGAATGTCCGAGCATTCTGCTGGGATCAGACCGGTTAGTCGAGTTTGGCCGGCGGCGGCTCTTGCAGCGGCTTTTGCTCGGCGTCGATCGGAACGATGGTTTTGTTCTCGTCCTCGATGGGCACCAACTTGTATTCCTGGCCATGAAGGTTTTTCAGATACACCTCCATCTGGCGGAACGAGATGTTGATGTGCTGCTTCTTGAACTCGCGGTTGATGAAGCGGTTCACTTCGTCGATCACAGGGTTGCGGTCACCGAGGTCACGCACGTGCATGCGCAGTTCGTGATCGAGGGTGCTTTCGCCGAAGTTGAGGAAGTACACGTGCGGCTCGGGTTCCTTGAGGACGCGCGGGTTTTCCCGGGCGGCCTTGAGCAGCAGCTCCTTGACCAGATCCAGGTCGGAGCCGTAGTCCACGCCCAGCTTCAAGGTGACGCGGGTGATGGTGTCGGTCAGCGACCAGTTGATCAGTTGCCCGGTGATGAACGTCTTGTTCGGGACAATGATGTCCTTGCGGTCGAAATCGGTGATGGTCGTGGCGCGGATGCGGATCTTGCTCACCGTGCCCGACAGGTTGCCGATGGTGATGGTGTCGCCGATCCGCACCGGACGCTCGAACAGGATCATGATGCCGGAGATGAAGTTGGCGAAGATCTCCTGCATACCGAAACCGAGGCCGACCGACAGCGCTGCCACCAGCCATTGCAACTTGTCCCAGCTGACGCCGAGGGTCGACAGGGTCGAGACAAAGCCGACACCGGCGATCACATACGACAACAACGTCGTGGTCGCATAGGCACTGCCCTGCGCCAGATTGAGTTTCGACAGCACGAACACTTCGAGCAGACCCGGCAGGTTGCGGGCGAGGGCGAAGGTGATGCCGATGATGATCAGCGCGCCGAGCATGTCGCCGATGCTGATCGGCACCATGCTCATGTTGGCGCCAGTGCCGCTGGTGTATTCGTAGAGGGTGATGTTGTCGAGGTACGAGAACACCGAGATCAGGTCGGCCCAGACCCAGTACAGCGCGGCGATGAAACCGCCGAGCAGTGCCAGACGGATCAGTCGCAGCGACTGTTCGTTGACCTTTTCGATGTCCAGGGTCGGCTCTTCGATCACCGCTTCGCCGTCGCCGGCCTCTTTCGCCGCCTGACGTTTGGCCAGGGCGCGCTGGTAGGCCAGGCGGCGTGCGGCGACCGCCAGACCACGCACGAAGGTAGCCTCGATCACCAGCCAGAACATCAGCAGGTACAGGGTGTTGATCAACCGGTCGCTGAGTTTCAGCGCGGTGTAGTAGTAGCCGAAGCACACCGCGACGAACAGGGCGATTGGCAGCAGGGTGAACATCACGCCCACGGCCCTGCGGAACAAGGAGGTGTTTTCGTGGGCCGGGCTGCTGATCAGCAGACGGCTGAGCAGCCACGCCATCAGGGCGTAGCAGGTCAATACCACCGGCATGCCGAGCACGTCGTCAGCCAGCGCTGCCGGTTGCAATTCGGCCACCGCCACCACGGTCACCAGCGCCATCACCACCAGCCCGAGGCGACGGATCCAGCCCTGAAGGAATTCGACCTGCGGTTTGTCCCAGCGGAAGTGCAACTCCGCCACACCGCCCGGCGAGAGAATCCGGTAAGCGGTGTAGAACACCAGCCACGCCTGGCCCATTTGCAGCAACGCCGCGCCCATGTTGGCGTTTTGCCCGCGGGCGTCGATCTGCAAGGCCAGGCCGCACAGGCCCAGGCCCAGCGCTACCGGCATCGCCAGCAGAATATTGATCAGAATCGCCTGGGGCGTATGCCACTGGCTGTCACGTTTGAAGTGCCCGATGTCCTGGTGAACCTTGTTCAGTCGCGCATAAAGCGCCTTGCGCCGCCACAGCAGAGCGCCGATCAGCAAGGCCAGCGGCAGGAACAACAGCGGGCGCTGGGTCAGGCCGTCGGTCAGCTCGCTCAGGCTTGAGGCCAGCGGCAGGGTGTCGATCTGGCGCTTGAGCCGCTCTGGCACGCCGCGAATCCATTCCGCGTCCAGCGGCTTGTTGCTGGGGATCCAGAACATCTGCTCGTCAAGGGTCGCGCGCAGGCTTTGAGCAGTGCTCAGCAGTTGTTTCTGGTTGAGTTGCAGGGTGATCGATTCGTTGAGCACCGCGCTCAGTTCGCGGTTCAGGCGCTCCAGCAGGTCGGCGCGGGTGTTGGCCAGTTCCATCAGGCTCTTGCGCAACTGCGGGGTGACTTGTTCCGGCGGCTGGGTGGAAAGCAGATTGTCGACGTAGGTCGCCGGATTGCTCAGCAGTTCGCGCTGCTGGCTGACTTCGAATTGATACAGGCGAATGTCGGCAATCTGGTCCGCCAGATCGCGGTCGACCTTGAGTCGCGGCAGCGCCTGTTTCTGCTTATAGAGAATCTTCGACAGCAGCAGACTGCCCTTGAGCACGTTGATCTGCTCGTCGAGGGCCGAGTCGCTTTGGGTCAGGCTGTCGAGTTGCTGTTTGGTCTGCAGGTTCTGTTGAGTGACTTCGTTGAGGCGGTCGGTGCTTTTGAGCAGGTAATCGGAGAGCTTGAGGTTGGCCGCACTTTCGGTGGCGAGCAGGCTGCTGCCGCCGGCCTTCTGCGCCTCAATCGACTGCTGAGTGACAGTTTCCTGAGATTGCGCCAGACGCTTCTGGTTGATCAGAGTCTGCAGTTCCTGGATCTCGCGATCGAGACGGTCGGACTTCTCCGAGAGCAGGTCGTGCTGACTGTTGCCCAGATCCTGCAACTGGCTGTTGCCCGCCAGTTCCTGACGGCGCAGCGGAATCAGTGAGTTCAACGCAGCGAGCTCGGCGTTCAACTGGTCGCGCTGCTCGGCGCTGACGGTCTTGCCCGCGTCCTTGCCGGATTTGAGGATGTTGTTGATCTGCTGGATGCGCGTCTGGCTGGCAGAGATTTCCGCCTGCGCCCGCTCGGGACGGGTCTGGGCAGTGATGATCAGGCTGTTGGCATCGGCCAAGGCCTTTTGCAGGTCGCTCTGCTGGGTCGAGCGATCGGTGAGGATCTGCTCCAATTGCTGGATCGACTCTTTGGTGAAGCGCTGCGCCACCGGCACCACTGGCGTGGCCTTGAGGCGCGTCAGTTCGCGGGTGTTCTCGATGGTCTGCCGCGGGGCGGAGGCCAGTTGCTGCTTGAGGTCGATCAGCTTCTGGTCGTAATCACGCCGGCTGTTGAGTTGATTGAGCGTGGTTTGCAGGACCGTCTGCAGGCTCTTTTTGTCGGCATCCGGCAGTTTGCTGTCGGCCAGTTTGTCGAGGCTGGCCTGCACGGCTTCGCTGGACGGCGGTTCGGCGGCGTAGAGCGGGCCGACGGAAAGACTCAGGCCCAGCAGGGCCGCGAAAAAGAAGGAGCGCAGGGTAGGCATAGAGACCGGTCAAGCAAGTGAGAGTGGACGCAGTTTAGAGGAAGAGACCGGGGCCCGGGCGACTTCCTTCGGGGAATCTGACGCCCACTTTGCCGATCTTGTTCCCGTCCATGACCGCGACCGTCCAGTGAGTGTTGTTCCACTCCACCTGGTCGCCAACGATCGGTGCCCCCCCGACCTTGTGGGCAATGAACGCACCCAGGGTCATGTCCGGATCGATGCCTTCGGCCGGTAGGCCATATAGCGCGGCAACCGCTTTAAGCTGGGCGTCTCCTTCGAGCACGAAGTCGCCGAAGAAGCGCAGATCCAGACCGCGTTGCGGCGCCTGGCTGAACAGTTTTCCGAGCGCTGGCAAGTTGTGTTCATGCCCGATAACACACAGCAAATCATCGACCTCCAGCACCGTACTACCCGACGGATGGAGCAGTTGCTGGCCACGAAACAGGGCGGCGATGCGGGTGCCTTCGGGCATTTTCAGCTCGCGCAGGGGCGAGCCGATGCACCATTTCTCGGCACCGAGCTTGTAAACGAACAGCTCCCACTCGCTGGTGATGTGCACTTCAAGTGCCGAACGGGAGATGGGCGCCGGCTCCGGCGGGACCGTCACCTTCAACAGTTTGGCCACCCATGGCAGGCTTGTGCCTTGCACCAGCAGCGACACCAGCACGATGAAGAACGCGAGGTTGAAATACAGCTGCGCATTCGGCAACCCGGCCATCAGCGGGAACACCGCGAGAATGATCGGTACCGCGCCGCGCAACCCGACCCAGGAAATAAACGCTTTCTCGCGGCCGTGGAACGCCTTGAACGGCAGCAGGCCGACCAGTACCGACAGCGGCCGGGCGAACAGAATCATCCATAGCGCCAGACCCAGCGCCGGCAGGGCGATCGGCAGCAAATCGTGCGGGGTAACCAGCAACCCCAGCACGAGGAACATGCCGATCTGTGCCAGCCACGCCATGCCGTCGAGCATGTGCAGAATGCCGTGACGGCTGCGCACCGGGCGGTTGCCGATCACCAGACCGCACAGGTACACCGCGAGGAAGCCGCTACCGTGCAGGGCGTTAGTCAGGGCGAACACCACCAGACCGCCGGCGATCACCAGAATCGGGTACAGGCCGGTGGCGAGGTTGATCCGGTTGACCAGTTGCAGCATCAGCCAGCCACCGCCAAGGCCGATCACGCCGCCGATGCCGAATTCGCGGATCAGGTGGGTCAACAGGCTCCAGTGCAGGCCGGTCTGGCCGCTGGCGAGCATGTCGATCAGGGTCACGGTGAGAAACACCGCCATCGGGTCGTTGCTGCCGGATTCGATTTCCAGGCTGGCGGTCACCCGTTCGTTGAGGCCCTTGCCGCCGAGCAGCGAGAACACTGCGGCGGCGTCCGTGGAGCCGACGATGGCGCCGATCAGCAGGCCCTGGATCAGGTTCAGGTCGAACAACCATGCCGCGGCCATACCGGTCAGCCCGGTGGTGATCAACACCCCGACCGTCGCCAGCGACAACGCCGGCCACAGGGCCACGCGGAAACTCGAGACCCGTGTGCGCAAGCCGCCGTCGAGGAGGATCACCGCCAGTGCGAGGTTGCCGACCAGATAGGCCGTCGGGTAGTTATCGAAAATGATCCCGCCGCCATCGACCCCGGCGGCCATGCCGACCGCAAGAATAATGACCAGAATCGGGATGCCGAGACGGGAGGAAAGTGAGCTGACAAGAATGCTCGCACCTACCAGCAACGCGCCGATCAAGAACAGGCTGTTGATGGTCGTCGCATTCAAAGGCAGTACTCCAGAAGCGTAAAGACGGGCACAAACTGACCATGCAGTCTGCGTGCCAGCGATTCTAACCTGTTGAAATGTGATGCTGTCAAAAAGCTTTTTACGTGGGCATCACATTGAATGGGCACCGAATGAAAACTGTGGTGAGGGGATTTATCCCCTATGGGTGGCGAAGCCGCCCTAAACGCTGAATGCGAGGTGCATCAGATACACCTCGCACGATGGTTTTACGACTGCTTCGCAGCCGATCGGGGATGAATCCCCTCGCCACAATGGATTGCTCCCGATATGGCGAAGTGGGCCTTACAGGCTGAAACGCCCGACCATGTTGTTCAGATCCAGCGCCAGGCGCGACAGCTCGTTGCTCGCCGCACTGGTCTGATTCGCGCCGGTAGCCGATTGCACCGACAGGTCGCGGATGTTCACCAGGTTGCGATCCACTTCGCGGGCCACTTGTGCCTGTTCTTCAGCGGCGCTGGCGATCACCAGATTGCGCTCGTTGATCTCGACGATCGCGGTATTGATGGTGTCCAGCGACATCCCGGCACCCCGCGCGATGTTCAGCGTCGATTCGGCGCGCTCGGTGCTGTTGCGCATCGAATCCACGGCGTGTTCGGTGCCGCTCTGGATGCTGCCGATCATGCGTTCGATTTCGCTGGTCGACTGCTGGGTGCGATGGGCCAAGGCACGAACCTCGTCCGCCACCACAGCAAAACCGCGACCGGCTTCGCCGGCACGGGCCGCTTCGATCGCCGCGTTCAGGGCCAACAGGTTGGTCTGATCCGCCAGGCCACGAATCACGTCCAGCACCTTGCCGATGTCACGGGATTCATTCGCCAGATCGCCGATCAGGGTCGCAGTGCTCTGCACATCGGCGCTCATGCGTTCGATGGCGCTGACGGTTTCCTGCACCAGGTCGCGGCCGTCGCCCGCCGAAGTGGTGGCGTTCTTCGAGGCTTCCGAAGTGCTCACCGCATTGCGCGCGACTTCTTCCACGGCGCTGGTCATCTCGTTGACAGCGGTGGCGGCCTGTTCGATTTCGTTGTTCTGCTGGGTCAGGCCACGGGCGCTTTCGTCGGTGACGCTGTTCAGCTCTTCCGCTGCAGATGCAAGCTGGGTGGCCGAGCCGGAGATGCGCTGCAAGGTGTCGCGCAACTTCGATTGCATTTTGGCCATGGCCGCCAGCAGACGCCCGGCTTCGTCGGTGCCGTCGACGTGGATCGGTTGGGTCAGGTTGCCTTCGGCGATGGTTTCCGCCGCGTCCAGCGCTTTGGAAATCGGCTTGGTGATGCTGATGGTCAGCAGCCAGGCGAACAGGAAGGTCAGGCCGGTCGCCACGACCAGCAGGGTGACCACCAGATTGAACGCCGAGGAATACTGGTCGACCGCCTCTTGATTGGTCTGGCTGATCTGCTCGCCGTTGATCTGCATCAGGCGGTTGAGCACGGTGTTCATCGCTTCGGAGTTGTTCAGCAACTCGGTGTTGAGCAGGTTGCGCAGCTCGTCCACCTGATTGTTGCGCGACAGGCTCTTCATCCGGTCTTCGATCTGGCGGTACTGGCCGAGCAACTGCACATATTGATCGTAGGCTGCGCGTTCCTGCGGGCCGCTGATCAACGGCTCATAGGCCGATTGGGCGGCGCGGATCTGCTGGTTGCGGGTGTCCAGCAGTTCCATGGTCTTCTGCTGCACGTCCGGCTCGCGATTAACCAGCAAGCGGTAGGACAGCACCCGCAGGCGCAAGGTCAGTTGGGTGAACTCGTCGAGGTTCTTGATGCTCGGCACGCTGCTGTTGGTGATGTCCTCGGCGGCGCCGCGGATTTTGCTCATCTGGTTCAGGGCGAACACGCCGAGAATCAGCATCAGGCCGCCGATCAGGGCGAAGCCGGTGAACGCCCGGGGGGCGATATTCATATTACGAAGGGACATGGCGCGGATACCAAAAAGGGCCGCATCCATGCGGGCTGAGACTGCTGTATGGATGACTTATCGGTCATACGACTAAAGTCTTGAGGCACTGTGCGTATTTGTCGCATATGGGCCTGGGCGACGAAGTGCAGGAACCAGATCGGCAGATCACAGTCTTTTAAACTCGCGAGAACGGTCGGCCGCCAGGAAAATCAAGGCCTTGCGCCGGTATAACCCTGGCATCCGCAGTGACTTTTCTTTATCGTACGCGCCCTTTGAAAAACGCTTGGAAGATCAAAATGTTGGAAGCATCCCTCAGCCAATTGGAACAGCTCGTCAGCGACCTGGTGCAACAGAACCAGACCCTTGCGCAAACCAACCAGACCCTGTCCACGGAACTGGCCCAGGCCAAGGATGAAAACGAAAGCCTGCAACTGAGCCTGATGGAACAGGAAGAGAAGCACGGCGCCACCGCAGCGCGCATCCAGGCTCTGGTTGATCGCGTCAACGCAGGCCCTGTCAGCGCATGAACCACGGCACCGCAGGGGTAAAAGTCATCTCCATTCTCGGGGAGGACTATTCGATCAAGGCACCGGCCGGGGAAGAACAGACCCTGCTGGATGCCGCACTGATGCTCAAGGCCGCACTGGCCGACACCAAACGCAAATACCCGACGCTGATCGGTGACCGCTTGCTGGTGCTGGCAGCGATGAACCTGTGCTCGCAGCAGATCGAAATGAAGAAGCAACATCAGGAAGAACTCGACCGTTACCAAGAGCAAGTCAGCGCCACGGTCGACACCATCGCCAAGACCATCAATCAGGGCTGATGGGGTTGCGCACAACCAAAGAATAGATTGTCGATCAGCTTGTATACAATCGGCACGGCTGTTGCATTGTTTCGGCCACTTATTCTTTGGGGGTGCTCCATGCAGTTGTGGCGACGCAGTATTCAATGGCAGCTGATTCTCAGCATGGGCACCGCTCTGCTGGTCAGCATCCTGATCGTGGTTGGCATTTATACCCTGGTGGTCAACCGCCTCGCCCAGAGCTATCTGGTCGAACAAGCGCTGCCGTCGAGCATCGAAGCGACGCGCAACGACATCGAACGCATCCTCGTCCAGCCGCTGACCGCCGCCAAAGACATCGCCAGCAATTCCATGGTGCGCGACTGGTTGGCCTCGGGTGAAGACAGCAGCAAAACAGCGGCTTTCGCGCAGTATCTGGAAGGCATCCGCGCCGAACACAAAGCCTTCACTGCACTGATCATCGGCACCGATTCCAATCACTACATCACCGAAAAAGGCCTCGACCGCACCCTCAGCCGGGCCAAACCGGCCGATGCCTGGTTTTATTCCTTCCTCGACAGCCATCAGCCGCGCACCCTGAACATCGACAACGATGGCGCCACCGGAGAATTGGCACTGTTCATCGACTTGAAGGTCGAGCAGGCCGGCAAAGTGGTCGGCGTCGCGGGACTCGGCCTAAGCATGAAAGAGCTGTCGGAGTTGATCCACAACTTCAGCTTTGGCGAGCGCGGCAAGGTCTATCTCGTGCGTTCCGACGGTTTGATCCAGGTCCATCCCGAAGCGCAGTTCAGCGGCAAGCGCACCCTCACGGAGCAGATCGGTGCGTCGGCGGCGCAAGCGGTCATGGGTCAAAAAGTTGCCGCTAACAGTTCCTTCCAGCGCGATGGCGAAGACTTCCTCGCCTTCAGCCTGCCGCTGCGCGATCTGGGCTGGACGCTGGTGGCCGAAGTGCCGCAATCGCAGATCTACGTCGAGGCCCGCAAGGCGATGTGGATGAGTGGCGGCATCGGTCTGGCGGTGGCGCTGGTGTGCCTGGCGCTGGTGGTGTGGCTGGCCCAAGGGCTGGTGCGACCGATTCGTCAGGTAACAGCCGCGCTGGTAGCGATCGGTAGCGGCGGTGGAGATTTGACCCATCGGTTAGATTCCAGCCGCGCCGATGAGCTGGGCGATCTCGCGCGCGGCTTCAACCGTTTTCTCGACAGCCAGCGCGGGCTGATTGGCGAAGTGCTGACCACCAGCGAGCGCTTGCGCACGGCAGTCGGCCAAGTGGCGAAAGTGGTGGAAAACACCGCTGAACGCTCCGGGCGCCAGCAGGAAATGACCGACATGGTCGCCACGGCGGTGCATGAAATGGGTCTGACCGTGCAGGAAATCGCCCAGAACGCCGGCAACGCCGCGCTGGCTTCACAGACTGCTCGCGATGAAGCAATGCAGGCGCGGGAAGTAGTCGGTGGCTCGATCCGCCATATTGAAAGCATGTCCGACGAGATTGGCGTAGCGGCGGGCGCGGTGGGTGAGCTGGCACAACAGGTGGCGTCGATCGACTCGGTGCTGGCGGTAATTCGCGGGGTGTCCGAGCAGACCAATCTGCTGGCGCTCAACGCGGCGATTGAAGCGGCGCGCGCCGGAGATATGGGGCGCGGGTTTGCGGTAGTGGCGGATGAAGTGCGCACCTTGGCGCGCAGGACTCAGGCGTCTACCGACGAAATCCAGCAGATGATCGGCAGCCTCAAGCAAGGCGCAGAGAATGCCGTGTCATCGATGCGCACCGGGCAGGCGGCGACCGGCACCGGGGTTGAGTCGAGCCAGCGTACCGGCGCGTCGTTGACTGCGATTACCGGGCAGGTCGAGCGCATCAGCGACATGAACCATCAAGTGGCAACCGCGACAGAAGAACAGTCGGCGGTGACTGAAGAGATCAACCGCAACGTGCAGGGAATTTCCGATCTGGCCCGCGCCACGGCCGGAGAGGTGAGGGCGTGTCGCGAGGATTGTCAGATGTTGCAGCGGTTGGCGGATGATCTGGCAAGGCAGATGGGTGGGTTCAAGCTGTCCTGAGAGATGTGTTGTTTGAACTGACGCTATCGCGAGCAGGCTCACTCCTACAGAGGAACGCATTCCAACTGTAGGAGTGAGCCTGCTCGCGATTGGATTTCAGCCGCGGCACACAACTCGGATCAGAACCACCCATCCTGCATCGCCAGGCACGTATCATCCCGCGCCTCCAGCAACGCCAGCTCATGGTGACAGCCCGGCACTTCCCACGTCAGGAAATACCGCGCCGCCTGTAGCTTGCCCTTATAGAAGTCAGCATCCGCCGCATTGCCTTTGGCCAGCCCCTCCTCGGCGCGGATCGCCTGTTCCAGCCAGCGCCAGCCAATCACCGTGTGCCCGAACACCTTAAGGTACAGCGCCGAATTCGCCAGGCTGCTGTTGACCTTGCCCTGCGCCAGATCGGTCAGCAGGCCGATGGTGACTGTTTGCAGGCGCGCCACCAGTTGCTCCAGTGGCTCACGCAGTGCGGTCAACGATTCATACGCGGTCGCGCGCTCGGCGGTGTTGGCGATCAGACGGATCAGTTGCTTCAATCCGGCGCCGCCGTACTGCGCCAGTTTGCGCCCGAGCAAGTCCAGCGACTGAATGCCGTGAGTGCCTTCGTGGATCGGGTTCAGGCGGTTATCGCGGTAGTACTGTTCCACCGGGTATTCGCGGGTGTAGCCGTGACCGCCGAGGATCTGGATCGCCAGTTCGTTGGCCTTCAGGCAGAACTCCGACGGCCAGGATTTGACGATCGGCGTCAGCAAGTCCAGCAGCTCGTGGGCCTGTTTGCGCTCGGCTTCGGTTTCCAGCGTGGTGGTGTCATCGAACAGCCGCGCCGCGTACAGGCCAAGGTCAAAGGCCCCTTCGACGTAGGACTTTTGCGTCAGCAGCATGCGTCTGACATCGGCGTGCTGAATGATCGCCACTGGCGCCGTGGTCGGATCCTTGCTGTCCGGCACTCGGCCTTGCGGGCGTTCGCGGGCGTATTCCAGCGAGTAAAGGTAACCGGCGTAACCGAGCATCACCGCGCCCATGCCGACGCCGATCCGCGCCTCGTTCATCATCTGGAACATGTAGCTCAAGCCATGGTGCGGCTTGCCCACCAGATAGCCGACGCACTCGCCGTTATCGCCGAAGTTCAGCGCGGTGGAAGTGGTGCCGCGCCAGCCCATCTTGTGGAACAGCCCGGCCAGCAGCACATCATTGCGCTGGCCGAGGCTGCCGTCAGCGTTGACCAGAAACTTCGGCACGATGAACAGCGAAATGCCCTTCACCCCCGGCGGCGCGTCCGGCAGCTTGGCCAGGACCATGTGCACGATGTTTTCCGACAGCGGATGATCGCCGCCGGAAATGAAGATCTTGTTGCCCTTCAGGCGATAGGTGCCGTCAGACGCCGGCTCGGCGCGGGTACGAATATCCGACAGCGAGGAACCGGCGTGCGGTTCGGTCAGGGCCATGGTGCCGAAGAAACGGCCGTCGATCATTGGTTGCAGGAATCGCTGTTTCTGCTCGTCGGTGCCAAAGCTTTCGATCAGATTGGCCGCGCCCATGGTCAGGAACGGATAGGAAGTAGTCGCCGCGTTCGCCGCTTGAAAGTGCGCAAAGCAGGCTTGCGACAACAGTGTCGGCAGTTGCATGCCGCCGGCTTCGAAGCTTCGCGCGGCATTGAGGAAGCCGGCCTCGAGGAACGCGTCCACCGCCGGTTTCACTTCGGGAATCAGCATCGCCTGACCGCTCTCGTAGCGCGGCTCGTTCTCGTCGCCCTTGCGGTTGTGCGGTGCGAAGTATTTCTCGGCGATGCTGCGCGCGGTGCCGATGGCCGCGTCGAAGGTCTCGCGGTTGTGTTCGACGAAGCGCTCACGCCGGGTCAGGCCCTCGGCATCGAGGACTTCGTACAGCTCGAAAGCCAGATTGCGGGAACTGAGCAGCGTCTCGGACATGGCGGCCTACCTGAACATTGGGATTGGGCCGAGTCTAGGCGTGCTGATAAAGACTGAATACGATGATTGATAACGGTGATGTCAGGGCCGAGCACCGACTTAACAAACACCCCAAAACAACTGTGGGAGCGGGCTTGCTCGCGAATGCGGTGGATTAGTCACTGGAGATGTCGACTGACACAACGCCTTCGCGAGCAAGCCCGCTCCCACATTGGGATTTGATTGTCAGGCAACCATCGCGGTTGCCTGACTTCTCGGGTTTAACCGATAGTCATCAGGCTGGCATTACCCCCCGCCGCCGCGGTGTTGACGCTCAATGCACGCTCGATCACCAGACGCTCCAGCGCAATGTTGGTCTCGCCCTGGGACAGGCCCTGAACGCCAACGATCGCACCGGCGCGCTTGGCAATCTGCTGGCAGACACCACGCAACTGGTCGGAATGGCCGTGATGCAGCACGGCATCAAACACCACTTCATCCTTGTGCCAGTCGGCAACCCGTTTGATCCGCGCCTGAACTTCCTTCGGCAGGCGTGTGAACAATGCCTTGCTGATGTCGGACTCCGGCCATACCGCCGAACCGCCGACCGCCAAGACCGCCGCCAGTTGGGTCAGCAGATCGCCTTCGACGTCGGCCAGGCACAGCACGTGTTCACGCGGCAGGATCGCGTAGCTGTTCTTCTCGCCGGTCGGGCCGGCCAGCACGCGGGTGATGCCGCTTTGCGATTGCGCGGCGTACTGCACGCACAGTGTGCTCAGTTCGGCGTACTGGTTGCTTTCGGCCCAAGCCTTGAAGGCGTTCAGCGGTTTGCTCATGGCATCACGCAGACGCACGTCCGGGGCGACGGCTGCATCACCGCGAGCGAAGGATTGCTCGATCGCGTCAGTAGGACGGGTCGACAGCAAGCGGTACAGGTACAGCGGACCACCGGCTTTCGGGCCAGTCCCCGACAGGCCTTCGCCGCCGAATGGCTGCACGCCGACCACGGCACCGACGATGTTGCGGTTGACGTAGACGTTACCGGCGTTGACGTTGTCGATCACCTTGGCGATGGTCTCGTCGATGCGGGTGTGTACGCCGAGGGTCAGGCCATAACCGGACGCATTGATCTGGCCGATCAACTGGTCGATGTCCTTGCGCTTGTAGCGCACCACGTGCAGCACCGGGCCGAAGATCTCGCGTTGCAGCTCGTCGAAGCTTTCCAGCTCGATCAGGGTCGGCATGACGAAGGTGCCGCGTTTGACTTCTTCGCTGTCGGCGATAGCCACCTGGTACACGCTGCGACCTTTATCGCGCATGCCCTGGATGTGCTTGTCGATGCCGGCCTTGGCTTCGGCGTCGATCACCGGGCCAATGTCCACGGACAGACGCTCAGGGTTGCCGAGACGGCTTTCCGCCATCGCGCCTTTGAGCATTTCGATGACACGGTCGGCGGAATCTTCCTGCAGGCACAGCACGCGCAGGGCCGAGCAACGCTGGCCGGCACTGTCGAAGGCCGAGGACACCACGTCGATCACCACTTGTTCGGTCAGCGCCGAGGAGTCAACGATCATCGCGTTCTGCCCGCCGGTTTCGGCGATCAGCGGAATCGGACGGCCCTGGCTGTCGAGACGGCCAGCGATGTTGCGTTGCAGCAGGCGCGCGACTTCGGTGGAACCGGTGAACATCACGCCTTTGACGCGCTCATCACCGACCAGACCGGCGCCGACGGTTTCACCGCGACCCGGCAGCAGTTGCAGCACGCCTTCGGGAATCCCGGCTTCCAGCAGCAAGCGCACGGCTTGCGCGGCGACCAGCGGAGTCTGCTCAGCCGGTTTGGCCAGTACCGGGTTACCGGCAGCCAGTGCGGCAGCGACCTGACCACTGAAGATGGCCAGCGGGAAGTTCCACGGGCTGATGCACACCACCGGGCCCAGTGGGCGGTGGGCGTCATTGCTGAAATCGTTGCGTGCCTGCACCGCGTAGTAGCGCAGGAAGTCGACCGCTTCACGCACTTCGGCGATGGCGTTGGCGAAGGTCTTGCCGGCTTCACGGGCCAGCAGGCCCATCAGTGGCTGGATCTCGCCTTCCATCAGGTCGGCGGCACGCTCCAGAATCGCCGCGCGCTCGGCTGGCGGAGTAGCCTGCCAGATTGGCGCAGCATTCAGCGCGCACTGGATCGCGTTGTCGACGTCTTCGACGGTAGCTTCCTGCACGTGACCGACTACATCTCGGTGATCCGCCGGGTTCAGCACTGGCGCCGGGGCTTCGTTGCTGGCAGCGCAACCGAGCATCGGTGCGGCTTTCCAGTTGTTGTGCGCAGTGGCGAGCAGGGCGCAGGACAGCGAGGCCAGACGATGTTCGTTGGCCATGTCGATGCCGGCGGAGTTGGCGCGCTCGGCGCCGTACAGGTCACGCGGCAGCGGAATGCGTGGGTGCGGCAGGCCGAAACCACCTTCCACGGTCGCCATCTGCTCGATCTGCGCCACCGGATCGGCCACCAGTTCCTGAATCGAAATCGACTGGTCGGCGATGCGGTTGACGAACGAAGTGTTGGCGCCGTTTTCCAGCAAGCGACGCACGAGGTACGCCAGCAGGGTTTCATGGGTGCCGACCGGTGCGTACACGCGGCACGGACGGTTCAGCTTGCCTTCGGAAACTTTGCCTACAACTTGCTCGTAGAGCGGTTCGCCCATGCCGTGCAGGCACTGGAATTCGTACTGGCCCGGGTAATAGTTCTGACCGGCAATGTGGTAAATCGCCGACAGGGTGTGGGCGTTGTGCGTGGCGAACTGCGGATAGATGACTTCCGGCACCGACAGCAGTTTGCGCGCGCAGGCAATGTAGGACACGTCGGTGTACACCTTGCGGGTGTAGACCGGATAGCCTTCCAGGCCTTCGACCTGGGCGCGCTTGATCTCGCTGTCCCAGTACGCGCCTTTCACCAGGCGGATCATCAGGCGATGACGGCTGCGACGGGCCAGATCGATCACGTAGTCGATCACGTATGGGCAACGCTTCTGGTAAGCCTGAATCACGAAGCCGATGCCGTTCCAGCCGGTCAGTTGCGGTTCGAAGCACAGGCGCTCGAGCAGATCCAGCGACAGCTCCAGGCGATCGGCTTCTTCGGCGTCGATGTTCAGGCCGATGTCATATTGCTTGGCCAACAGGGTCAGCGACAGCAGGCGCGGGTACAGCTCGTCCATCACGCGCTCGTACTGCGCACGGCTGTAACGCGGGTGCAGGGCCGAGAGCTTGATGGAAATGCCCGGGCCTTCATAAATCCCACGGCCGTGGGAGGCTTTGCCGATCGAGTGAATGGCTTGTTCGTACGACGCCAGGTACTTCTGCGCATCGTGTTCGGTGAGGGCCGCTTCACCGAGCATGTCGTAGGAATAGCGGAAGCCCTTGGCTTCGAACTTGCTCGCGTTGGCCAGCGCTTCGGCGATGGTTTCGCCGGTGACGAACTGCTCGCCCATCAGACGCATGGCCATGTCGACGCCCTTGCGGATCATTGGCTCGCCGCTCTTGCCGATGATTCGGCTCAGCGACGAGGTCAGACCAGCTTCATTGTGGGTCGACACCAGTTTGCCGGTCAGCAGCAGACCCCAGGTGGCGGCGTTGACGAACAGCGACGGGCTGTTGCCCAGGTGCGGCTGCCAGTTGCCGGTGCTGATCTTGTCGCGGATCAGCGCATCGCGAGTGCCTTTGTCCGGGATACGCAGCAGCGCTTCGGCCAGGCACATCAGGGCCACGCCTTCCTGGGACGACAGGGAAAATTCCTGTAGCAGGCCCTGAACAATGCCTGCACGACCGCCGGCACTTTTCTGGTTACGCAGTTTTTCCGCGATGGTCGCGGCGAGTTTGTTGGTGGCGTCGGCCATCGGTGCCGGCAGGCGTGCCTGCTCGATCAGCATCGGCACCACTTCCGGCTCAGGGCGACGGTAAGCAGCGGTGATCGATGCGCGCAGTACCGATTGCGGCAGGATGCTTTCAGCGAATTCGAGGAAGCACTGGTGGGCGTGATCGGTCTGCACTTCGCCAGCGTCATCGCTGTCCTTGGCGGTCAAACCGTTCAGCTCGGTCAGGGTTGCACCACCCTCGAGTTTTTCCAGGTAATTGAAAATTGCCTGCTTGATCAGCCAGTGCGGTGTGCGATCAATCGAGGTCGCGGCAGCCTTCAGGCGCTCGCGGGTCGGGTCATCGAGTTTGACCCCAAGGGTGGTGGTAGCCATATTTTTATCCTCATGGTTGCCACAGTTGCGTGGCATCAGCTGGCGGCAAGATTAGCCTTGCACTGGAGGAGGTGCAACCGGGTGCAACCCTTTTTTTGTCGGAAAAATAAACGCTTCGTCAGGAATTATTTTCTGGTACTGAAGTGCCGCTCCTGCTTGGTGCTTTTTACTTCTAGCGGAGCGCCGTGACTGCGCTAAAAAGGAGCAAAAACGGCATATTTATCGGTATATCCGACTAGGTGCAACTTAATCGCCAGAAACTGGTTGCACCTTTTTTACTTTGTTGCATAGCATTCGCGCCCAAGGTGCAACCGGGAATACCCGGTGCATCGGCTGGTGGCTTTCCTGGGGAAACATCAGTCCTAAATGCGCGGGATCCCGTTTCGTCTGCCAAACGTCGTCGTTTGTGGGCGATCAATCACCGCTGCAACATAAAAACAAAGCCAGGGCGTAACTTAATGAGCGTAAGCAATCCAACACTGATCACGTTCGTGATCTACATCGCAGCAATGGTGCTGATCGGCTTCATGGCCTATCGCTCCACCAACAACCTTTCAGACTACATTCTTGGCGGCCGCAGCCTCGGCAGCGTGGTAACGGCTTTGTCCGCCGGTGCTTCCGACATGAGCGGCTGGTTGCTGATGGGCCTGCCGGGTGCCATCTACATGTCCGGTCTGTCCGAAAGCTGGATCGCCATCGGCCTGATCGTCGGCGCCTACCTGAACTGGCTGTTCGTCGCCGGCCGTCTGCGCGTGCAGACTGAGCACAACGGCGATGCCCTGACTCTGCCGGACTACTTCTCCAGCCGTTTCGAAGACAAAAGCGGCCTGCTGCGTATCATCTCGGCGGTGGTGATTCTGGTGTTCTTCACCATTTACTGCGCTTCCGGCATCGTGGCTGGCGCCCGTCTGTTCGAAAGCACCTTCGGCATGTCCTATGAGACGGCGCTGTGGGCCGGTGCTGCGGCGACGATTGCCTACACCTTCGTCGGCGGTTTCCTCGCGGTGAGCTGGACTGACACCGTACAAGCCACGCTGATGATCTTCGCGCTGCTGCTGACGCCGATCATCGTGCTGCTGGCCACCGGTGGCGTGGACACCACGTTCCTCGCCATCGAAGCTCAGGACCCAAGCAACTTCGACATGCTCAAGGGCACCACCTTCATCGGCATCATCTCGCTGATGGGCTGGGGTCTGGGTTACTTCGGTCAGCCGCACATCCTCGCGCGTTTCATGGCCGCTGACTCGGTGAAGTCGATTGCCAACGCCCGTCGCATCTCCATGACCTGGATGATCCTGTGCCTGGGCGGCACCGTCGCCGTGGGTTTCTTCGGTATCGCCTACTTCTCGGCGCACCCGGAAGTGGCCGGCCCAGTCACCGAGAACCACGAGCGGGTGTTCATCGAGCTGGCAAAAATTCTTTTCAACCCGTGGGTTGCCGGTGTCCTGCTGTCGGCGATTCTCGCCGCTGTGATGAGCACCCTGAGCTGCCAGCTGCTGGTTTGCTCGAGCGCTCTGACCGAGGACTTCTACAAAACCTTCCTGCGCAAATCCGCTTCCCAGGTGGAACTGGTGTGGGTCGGTCGCGCGATGGTGTTGCTGGTGGCGCTGATCGCTATCGCCATGGCCGCCAACCCGGAAAACCGCGTACTGGGCCTGGTGTCCTACGCCTGGGCCGGTTTCGGTGCCGCGTTCGGTCCGGTGGTGCTGATCTCGGTGATCTGGAAGGACATGACCCGCAACGGCGCACTGGCCGGCATCCTGGTCGGCGCGATCACGGTAGTGGTCTGGAAGCATTTCGAACTGCTGGGTCTGTACGAAATCATCCCGGGCTTCATCTTCGCCAGCCTGGCGATCTACATCGTCAGCAAAATGGGCGAGCCAACCAAAGGCATGGTGCAGCGCTTTGAAGCGGCGGAAAAAGATTTCCACCTGAACAAGTGATGCATTGAGCTTCGGCTCACCAAAGTACGGCCCGCTTCCTATAAGGAGGCGGGCCGTTTTTTTATGCCCGTGATTTCTCAAGAACTTGGAGAACCCGGTGGGAGCTGGCTTGCCAGCGATGGCGGTGTGTCAGTGAGCCAATAAGTTGGATGTGCCGGCCTCATCGCTGGCAAGCCAGCTCCCACAAGTCCAGTGGTGGTTTTGGGGGATATGTCTGTAGTCGATTGCGCCAATATCCGAAGGCTTTTTCGACAGGAAAAGTAGGGCAAATCTGATTTTCCCGTCACCCACCCAACACCTCTTGCCCCTCATGCAGAATCGCCCGCCCTCAATCTGCAGAGAGACATCGGATGTTCGCGCCTGCCAATCAACCGCGTTTCACGTTGACCCTCGAAGGCGCCCAAGTTGATCTCAAAGTCCTTGAGTTCACGGGCAAGGAAGCCATCAGCCAACCCTTTCGTTTCGAGCTGGAACTGGTCAGTGAGCGTCCGGATCTGGACCTCGAAAGCCTGCTGCACCGTCAGGCGTTTCTGAGCTTCGATGCGGAAGGTTCCGGTGTCCATGGTCAGATTTATCAGGTCGGGCAGGGCGATTCCGGGAAACGTCTGACGCGCTACCACCTGAGCCTGGTGTCGCGTCTGACCTACCTCGGTCACCGCATCAACCAGCGGATTTTTCAGCATCAGACGGTTCCACAGATCGTCGCGCAGATCCTCAAGGATCACGCAATCCTGCGCGATGCCTTCGAGTTCCGCCTCGGCAGCGATTACCCGGTGCGGGAATATTGCGTGCAATACGCCGAGAGCGATCTGGCGTTCATCCAGCGCCTGTGTGCCGAGGTCGGCATTCATTACCACTTTCAGCACAGTCCCGAAGGCCATCTGTTGGTGTTCGGCGACGATCAAACGGTGTTTCCGCGCCTGGCCGAGCCGACGCTGTATCTGCCGGGCAGCGGCATGGCGTCAACGGCGCCGGCCATCAAGCGCTTCAACGTCCGGGTGGAGACTCGCACCAGCGTGGTCACCCGGCGCGACTACAACTTCGAAAAGCCGCGACTGCAACTGCAAAGCCGCAGCGACAGTGAGCAGCGCCCGGTGCTCGAGGACTATCACTTTCCCGGCCAATTCAACGATCGAGAAACCGGCAGGCAACTGGCGCAACGTACGCTGGAAAGGCATGTCGCCGACTACCGTCAGGCTGAGGGCATCAGCGACGTATCCGCACTGGTTTGCGGACATTTCCTGCAACTGAGCGAGCATCCGCGCCAGGACTGGAATGACCTGTGGCTGCTCACCGTCATCGAGCATCATGGCCGACAGCCGCAAGTGCTGGAGGAATCGGTGACCAGCGATGGGGAAACATTCCAGGGTTACCGTAATACCTTTCTTGCCACGCCGTGGGAGGTGTTCTTTCGCCCGGCGTTGGGGCCGGAAAAACCGCGCATGCCCGGTTATCAACCGGCCGTGGTCACCGGGCCGCAAGACACGGAAATCCATTGCGACGAGTACGGCCGGGTCAAGGTGCAACTGGCCTGGGATCGTGACGGCGAGCTCAACGAGCATTCCAGTTGCTGGCTGCGCGTTGCCACGGGCTGGGCGCATGATCATTACGGCAGCGTGCTGATCCCGCGGGTCGGCATGGAAGTGCTGGTCGGTTTCATCGATGCCGATGCCGACAAACCGTTGGTGATGGGTTGCCTGCCAAACGCCGCAACTCCGCTGCCACTGGATTTGCCAGCGGACAAGACCCGCAGCATCTTCCGCAGCCAGAGCAGCCCCGGTGGTGGCGGTTACAACGAGCTGCGCATCGAGGACAAAAAGGGCGCCGAAGAAATCTACCTGCGCGCCCAGCGCAACTGGACGCAGCATGTCCTGCACGACCAGCAGGTGCAGGTCGACAACCACCGCAGCATTGTCGTCACTGGCCTTGCCAGCCATGAACTCAAGGCTGACGAGCAGCGCATCACCCACGGCCAGCGCCAGACCGAAGTGAAACAGGACGATCACCTAACGGTTATTGGTGATCGGCATATTCGGGTGAGTAGTCAGGCAACCAGTGCGAGCGCACAAATTCACGTCAGTGCCGGGCAACAAGTGGTGATCGACGGTGGCGCGAGCGCGACGATTCAGGCCGGCGGGCAATGGATCAACATCGGTCCCGGCGGGATTTTCAGTAGCGTGCCGATTGTCGTGGGTGGGGCGCCAATGGCGGCGATGAGTGCAGCGCCGGGATTGCCGGGATTGCCGGCAAAACTTGCAGCAGCACCAGCGGCCATGCTCACTGCTGCGCAAATCATGAGCTTTAAAGGTGATGCACCATTCTGCGAAGAATGCGAGCGCTGCAAGGACGGTGTCTGTGCTGCCTGAGTGCCTCACACCTGCAGAGTGGTTGGCGCGTGAACCGCTGAAACCTGCGGAGCAACTGTTCGCGATCTTCAGTAGCGCCAGCGACGCCAGGCCTCCGCTGGTTGCACCGAGCCCGATCTGGGCAGAGACGATCTACGCCGAGTGGGACGCGGTGATGCCCTTCGTGGGAATTGTCGCTGCGGACAGTGAGTTTCTCGATTGGGTGGCCTCTACCGAGTCTCGCGACTGGGGGTGGTTGGCAGTGTCCTCGGCGAGCCTGGAGGTGGTAGTTGAGCACTTTCGCAGCCTGACTCAAGTGCTGATGCCGGACGGCGCAGCGGTGTTTTTTCGCTTCTGGGATGGGCGGTTTTTGTTGCCGATCCTGCAGTCCGATGAAGTGCAATCGGCGCAGTTGATGCCAGTGATCTCGCGCGGCTTGATCAATGGACAGGCCGTGGATATCGGGGGCAGGGCGCAGGTTTCAGGGCGGGTGTTTCCCTGGTGGAAAGTGCCTGAGTCAGTGCTGGCTTCAGCAGGGAATTCAGTCCGGATCGGGAATGCGCTGCAGTGGCTGAGCGAGGAGCATCCGGCGCTGTACGAGGCGTTTCCGCAGGCTGTGTTGCGCTGCAAGGTTCAGCAGTTTTTTCAGGTTTCGGCGTCGGAAGAATCGTCGCAATCGGCGTTATTGGCATATTTGCAGGACGAAGCGGAGTGAAATTTCCGGGCGAAGGCTTCGGAAATTTCCCGCGAGTTGCGGCGGATTTCATGAACTGGTGGGCGGTGGGTTGCGGGGATAGTCTTTTCGTTGTCACTGCGAGAGTGGTGGCAGGGTGTAGGAACCCGTTACCTATGGTGCATCAGCGCTGTTGATTTAATTGCGACATGTAACTTGTGCCAGCAATATCTTTAGCGGCGGCTGTGTGCGGGGCACGCTTTGGCGTGGCCGAATTCCATGGGTCGGTTCCTACTCCCGTGCACAGCTGCCACCCGATCCCGTAGGAAGGAGCGAGGCAGCTCATTTTCACATCCATGGTAGAAAATATGACGATGCTTAAACCCGACCCACCCTACAAAAAAATCATCCCCCATCCCGAAAACCGCTTCATGGCCCTGACCGGCAATTGCAGCGACATGCCCACCCTGTTCATCGATACCCAAGTTCCCCTCGACATCCTCATGGACGCCGCCAACCACCGCATCCGCGCCGTTATTCAAGTGCTGGAAAACATGTGCATGCGCGGCTCGGTCGAGTGCGACTCAATCATCCTCAGCGACTTCGCCATGCTCTGCGCCATTCCACTGCGTGACGGTTGCGATGTGCTGGATGTCATCGGCAAACGCCTCGGCAACCTATCCCTGTAAGTTTGAGAGCGTTTTTGTGGCGAGGGAGCTTGCTCCCGCTCGGCTGCATAGCGGCCGCAACCAGGTTGTCGCGGCGTCAGACGGAATGAGGGATTGAGGTCTTGGGGCCGCTGCGCAGCCCATCGGGGATGAATCCCCTCGCCACAAAGGCAAGGGCAAAAGATCGCAGCCTTCGGCAGCTCCTACAGGGGGGAACGCCAATCCCGTGTAGGAGCTGCCGAAGGCTGCGATCTTTGCTGTTGAGGCCCGCTCGGCCGCCAACCCCTGACTTGCCGCCCGGTAAAAGGTAAACTTTGCGCCCTTCGCAGGAGCAGCCATGAATTATCGTCACGCCTTCCATGCCGGCAATCACGCCGATGTGTTCAAACACCTGACCTTGACCCGCCTCATCGCGCTGATGTCGCGCAAGGAGCAGCCGTTTGCCTATCTCGATACGCACGCCGGTATCGGTTTGTATGACTTGCAGGGTGATCAGGCCAACCGTACCGGCGAGTACCTGGAAGGCATTGCGCGTTTGTGGGATCAGCCGGATCTGCCGGCGCTGACCGCCGACTACATGAAGGTGCTGCACGAGATGAACCCGGATGGCCAGTTGCGCTACTACCCGGGTTCGCCGGAGTTGGCGCGGCGTCTGACCCGGCCTCAGGACCGGGTGATGCTCAACGAGAAGCACCCGGAAGATGGCGTGCAGCTCAAAGAGAACATGGCCGGCGACCGTCGGGTCAAGGTGCATCTGGGCGAGGGCTGGCATGTGGCGCGGGCGATGTTGCCGGTGCAGGAGAAGCGTGCGGTGATGTTGATCGATCCGCCGTTCGAGCAGCTCGACGAGATGCAAAAGTGTGCGGCGTCGCTGAAAGAAGCGATTGGCCGGATGCGCCAAACCGTGGCGGCGATCTGGTACCCGGTAAAGGACCAGCGTGCGCTGCGACGTTTCTATCAGGATCTGGCTGGTACCGGTGCGCCGAAGTTGCTGCGCGTGGAACTGCTGGTGCATCCACTGGATACGCCGAACAGCCTCAACGGCTCGGGGATGGCGATTGCCAATCCGCCGTGGGGGCTGGAGGAAGAATTGCGTGAGCTGCTGCCGTGGTTGTCGAAGAAGCTTGGGCAGACTCAGGGCGGGTGGCAGATGGATTGGTTGATTGCTGAGAGCTGATCAACTGTTTTAGCGGTGTCTGAACGGACGCCTTCGCGGGCAAGCCCGCTCCCACAAAGTACTGCGCCATTTTGAAGTCGGCGCTAAACCTGTGGGAGCGGGCTTGCCCGCGATGCTTTGGGGTTTAGTTACCCGCCAGGCTCGGTGGCATGCACACGCCGGTGCCGCCAATCCCGCAATAGCCCTCAGGGTTCTTCGCCAGATATTGCTGGTGATACGCCTCGGCGAAGTACACGGTAGGCGCCTGCTCGATCTCGGTGCTGATTTCGCCCAGACCCGCCTTCGACAGTTCAGCCTGATACACCGCTTTGCTCTTCAGCGCAGCGTCCAGTTGCTCTGGCGAGGTGGCGTAGATCACCGAACGGTACTGGGTGCCTATGTCGTTGCCCTGACGCATGCCCTGCGTCGGGTTGTGCAGCTCCCAGAACATCGCCAGCAGCTCTTCGTAGCTGACTTTGTCCTTGTCATACACCACCAGCACTACTTCGGCGTGGCCGGTCAGGCCCGAGCAGACTTCTTCGTAGGTCGGGTTCGGCGTGTAGCCGCCGGCGTAGCCGACCACGGTGCTGACCACGCCTTCGCGCTGCCAGAAGCGGCGCTCCGCCCCCCAGAAGCAACCCAGACCGAAGATCGCAAAGTCGACGTCCTGGAAAAACGGGCCGAGCAGCGGAGTTTCTTCGAAGACGAAATGCTTTTCAGGCAGGGTCATCGCGGTTTCGCGGCCGGGCAGAGCTTGATCTTTGGTCGGTAGCACGTTTTTGTTCACCAGAATTTCCGAGCGCAGAACCATGATCGTTCCTCTCAGTCAGGATGGGATGTAAAAAGTCAGACCGTCAGTGTGCCGAATGATGCCGGATTTCGCACTATTCAAATGTGGGAGCAACTGTCTTACTGCCACCGTTCGTCACCGCCACTCTGTGCCGTCTCGCAGCATGGCATTCAATCTGATCAGCAGTATTCGCATACAGGCGATGAGCGCGACTTTCGCGCTCTTGCCC
>NZ_JARVST010000045.1:0-1550 GCF_030209055.1 Pseudomonas sp. lyk4-TYG-107 | reverse complement strand
ACCCCTGTTACCGCCGTGAAAGGGCGGTGTCCTAGGCCACTAGACGAAGGGGACACGCTACAACACTCACTCCCTGCCGCGTTTCGCTGTGTGCTTTACGCTGCAAGTGGCGCGCATTCTATGGATGGTTTGAGAGGTCGTCAACCCCCGAATATAAATTTATTTAAATCAATGACTTCGACCTGCTTTACGGGAGCATTCGGGCTTTTCCGTCGCCCGACGATTGACGCCTATATTCCGCCACCCGCCAAGGCGTTATAGTCCGCAACACAATGATGGCAATCTGCGCACCTTGCGCCAGCATTCATATAAGCAGTGTGCAGCCGATATAGACAGAAGCTGCTGAATCAACTCGTCGAGCGGCGCTGGGCGCCTGAATGTCCAGCCACTACACTCGCATGCGAACCCTATAAAGAGGTCTTACCGGTGACACCACTCATGATCACCCTGCTAGTCATAGCCGGGATCGCAATTCTGATCGCCATTGGCTACATGAACCATGTGGTGGAAAACAACAAACTGGAGAAGGCCCGCACCAAAGTCGAACTCAACGACCGCCTGCGCCGCTGCGGCGAGCTGACCGAAACCTTCCCCGGCCAGTTCATGACCCCGGCACTCAAGCTGCTGCTGACCCGTCTGGAGCTGAACGTCTGCCAGCGCCTGCTGAACCTGGAAAAAACCAGCGCCACGACCAAGGCACGGATCACCGAACTCAGCGCACTGGTGGCCCAAGGCGAATCGATCCCGGTCAACAACCCACCGGCACCGATCCTGACCGAAGCCAAAGCCAAGGACGTCCGTTTCCTGCTCGAAGCCCTGCACGGCCAGATCACCCGCGCCGCCCATGACGGCTTCCTGCCACCGAACGAAGCCAAACACTGGATCAAGGAAGTCCGCCACATCCTGGTCCTGCTGCACATCGAATTCTTCAACAACCTCGGCCAACAATCCCTGCAACAAAACCAACCCGGCCAAGCCCGCCTCGCCTTCGAACGCGGCGTGCAATACCTGCGCAAACAGCAGGATCCACAGGTGTACTCGGAACAACTGCAATACCTGGAAAAACTCCTGGCCCGCGCCAATGCCCAAGTCATGGACAAGATTGCCCCGGTTGAAGGCGAAGTGAACCAGTTGACCGAAGGCCTCAAAGAAGTCGAAGCCGATGCGGACTGGAAGAAGAAAGTGATTTACGACTGATGGTCGAGAGTTAAGAGAAGCCACCGAGAGGTGGCTTTTTTGTGGGGGGTGGGCTGACTGCCATTGCGAACATTCAGTTAGAGATTGGTTGGCAGTAAGGCCGCCTTCGCGAGCAAGCCCGCTCCCACAGTGGGCATGAGTTTATTCAGTTGGAGATTGGTCGGCTGTCAGGCCGCCATCGCTGGCAAGCCAGCTCCCACAGTGGGATAGGGTGAGTGAGTTAGAAAACTGGTCGGCTGTCAGGCCGCCTTCGCGAGCAGGCTCACTCCTACAGAAGAGCGAGATAGTGCACCGCCTCGCTCTTCACCACTCAAATGGCCGAGTGTCAGCTCGCCGAAAGCTCTTGATCTTGC
>NZ_JARVST010000049.1:0-2147 GCF_030209055.1 Pseudomonas sp. lyk4-TYG-107 | reverse complement strand
GCTCCCACAGGTCAGGTTTTCGCTACCCCTGAAGTCTGGATCGCCGGGCCATAACCCTCGATGAACTCCGCCGGCATGCGCTTGGGCTTGCCGCTGGACAGTTCGATGCAGACGAAAGTGGTCTGGGCACGCAGCAGGGTGGCGTTGTCGCTGGGGCGGATCAGCTGGAAGTGCCGGGTCATTTTCAGGCGCTGATCCCAATCGACGATCCAGGTCGCCAGTTGCAGTTCGTCGCCTTCGTAGGCCGCCGCCAGATAATCGATTTCGTGACGCACCACGGCCATCGCCCGATCCAGGCGCCGGTATTCGACCAGATCCAGCCCCAGACGCTGCGAGTGGCGCCAGGCGCAGCGCTCGAGCCAGGTCACGTACACCGCGTTGTTCGCGTGGCCCAGCCCGTCGATGTCCTCGGCGCCTACTTGCAGATCAATGGTGAACGGCGTTGCCCGATCCCAGCCCATGCCCCACTCCCGGTCAGATGATTCAACCGGGGCAGTGTAACGGATGTCAGGCCGATTGCCGCGCCTGAAGGCTGCGCCCCGCCAACAGTGATAACACGCCATCAACCACCCGAGGGTCGGCCAGCACGCGCTGGTGGCCGCCGCTTTCCAGGCGCAGCAGACGGCTGTCGAACCATGACTCGTGGATCAATTGCGATTCCTTGACCGAGACGAAGTTATCGTCCTCGGCATGCACGATCAGGCCCGGCATATCCAGTTGATAGTGCGCGACATCAAGAGTCGCGGCGCGCATGCCGACGTCCTGCTCGACCTGGCGGATGAACGCCGAGCGCGCCCGCGGTGGCATGCCGACGTAGCGGGCAAAACCGCGCAACACGCCGAGGATCCGCGCGGGAGCAGCGATGCTGACCAGGGTTTCGGTGCGCAGGCCCAGTTGCACGGCAAGCATGGCACTGGCGCCGCCCATGGAGTGGCCGATGACGGCTTGAAGAGGAGGCAATTCGGCGGCCGCTTCGAGCATGGCGCGGGCGAACAGTACGACGTTGGCTTCACGCCCCGGCGAACGACCATGGGCCGGGCCATCGAGGGCTACGACGGTGTAACCGGCCTCGACCAGCGCCGTGATCAACGCCGCAAACTGGGTGGGCCGCCCTTCCCAACCGTGCATCAACAGCACCGCCGGCCCCTGCCCCCAACGCAGCGCCGACAGGCCGAAGCGGAGCGTGATGCGTTCGGCACTCGCCAGCAGCGGCAGCTCCCAATCGCGCAGTGGCAACGTGCGCGGCGTCATGAACGCCTGACGCATTTTGCTTGCTACTCGTTGCGGTGCAATCCAGCCCAAGGTGCCATTAACGCCACGAACCCACTTCAACGTGTTCATCGCTTTCTCCTCAGGCGTGTTGCCTTCAGGTCAACGCACCGCCGACTTGGCAGCGCGCAGCAATCGATCGGATAAATCGCCCGGACCCAGCGCGCGTGCCAGCGCCAGACCACCCACCATCAACGCCACATCGGCCAACGCCTTGTCGGTGTCCTCGGGGCTGGACGCCAACTGCGCAATCATCAGTTCCAGGTGTTCGTTCAGCGCGATGCGGAAGGATTCCGGCAGACGCCCAAGTTCGCCGATGGAAGCCGGAATCGGGCACGCGGCATCGCTGGAATCACGGTGCTTGCGTGACAGATAGAACGCAGCGACCAGGGCGCGACGCTCTTCACCGGTCAGCTCGGAATCCATGTCGGCAATCAGGTCGCGTCGACGGCTGAGCAGTAGCTTGAACGCCTCGAGCATCATCGCGTCCTTGCTTTCGAAGTGCGCGTAGAAACCACCGACGGTCAGGCCGGCGGCGCCCATCACTTCGCCCACGCTGGGATCCGCCGGGCCACGCTGCATCAGTGCGGCGCTGGCAGCCTTGAGGATGCGTTCGCGGGTTTGAGCTTTTTTATCGTTCATCGTTGCCTCCGAATATTACGACTAGAATATTATTCGCATAATAATATTCCGCAAGTCGAGGATATGACCGCTGGTCTGAAGCACAGTGTAAGGAAAAAGGAGAGTTGGCCAAACGCCAGACAAACAAAAGGGCCATTCAATAATTGAATGACCCTTATAAATCCCGCAGAGCGGGTAATCGTGGCGTCCCCTAGGGGACTCGAACCCCTGTTACCGCCGTGAAAGGGCGGTGTCCT
>NZ_JARVST010000046.1:0-2639 GCF_030209055.1 Pseudomonas sp. lyk4-TYG-107 | reverse complement strand
GGTGCCGCTGCCGGGGCTGCCGCCGGAGTTGATGTTGATCGTCGGGCCGCTCATGGTCACGCCGCCGGCGTCGATCTTGATGAAGCTGCCGCCGCCGACCAGGGTCAGCTCGGCGCCGGCTTCGAGCACGACTTTCATTCCGCTGCTGAGGTGGATTTCCTGGCCGGCATCAATGAACTGGCCGGTGCCGATCTTGATGTGCTGGTTGACGCCCACGGTCAGGTGGTCGTTGGCGCGGGCTTCGACTTTGCGGTCTTCGTAGACGGTGTGATGTTCTTCGGCTTTGAATTCCGTGTAGCTGTTCTGCTCGACGGTGTCGTGGCGTTCGTTGCCGACGCGGATCTTCTGGTCGTGCTCGATGTTCTCGTCCCAGTCGCGCTGGGCGTGGAGGAAGATCTGCTCCTGACCTTTTTTGTCTTCGATGCGCAGTTCGTTGTAACCGCCGCCACCCATCGAGCTCAGGGTCTTGAAGGTGCTACGGGTCTTGTTTGCCGGCAGCTCATACGGGACGGTGTTTTCCTTGTGGTACAGGCAGCCGCTGATCAGCGGTTGATCGGGGTCGCCCTCAAGGAAGGTGACCAGCACTTCCATGCCGATGCGCGGGATGGCGATGCCGCCGTACTGGGCGCCGGCCCAGGCGCTGGAGACGCGCAGCCAGCAACTGGTCTTGTCGTCGGCCTGGCCTTCGCGGTCCCAGTGGAACTGGACTTTGACCCGGCCGTACTGGTCGCAGTGGATCTCTTCGCCTTTCGGGCCGGTAACCACTGCGCTCTGGCTACCGAGGATGCGCGGTTTCGGGTGGCGCAGCGGTGGACGGTTCGGCACGTCCCACGGGGTCGCCTGGAAGCGGTTGCGATAGCCCTGATGGAAATCGTCTTTAAGGGCAGTGGTGTCGCTGGTCACCGACTCCTCCAGCACTTGCGGCTGTTTGCCTTCGTGCAGGACTTCGGTGAGTAGCCACAGGTCGTTCCATTTGGCTTTCGGGTGTTCGGTCAGGGCGAGGAAATGGCCGCTGACCAGCAGCGGCTGATCGCTCTTGCCTTCGGCGAGCTGGAAGTCGCTGCGGTGGCGTTCGAGGGCGCGTTTGGCCAGGTGTTTGCCGCGCTCGCGGTCGATGAACCGGCCCGGGTAATCGTAGTCTTCGAGGTCGGGAAGGGCGTCGCCGCGGTTTTCGCTTTCCAGCGTCAGGCGTGGTTTTTCGAAGTCGTAATCGCGGCGCGTGGTGCGGCTGGTGCGGGTTTCCAGGCGCAGGTCGAAACGCTTGATCACCGGGTTGCTGGCGACCATGCCGGAGTCTTGCTGGTAGGCCACAGGCTTGAGTTTCGGGAACACCGTCTGGTCATCGCCGAAGACGAGCTTGTGCGCTGTAGCGCTGTGCTGGAAGTGGTAGTGAATACCTTCTTCCTCGCACAGGCGCTGGATGAAATGCAGGTCCGATTCATCGTATTGCACGCAGTAGATGCGCTCGGGATAGATCGAACCGGTCTTGAATTCGTAGGCGTTGCTTTGAATGCCGTGCTCTTCGAGAACCATGCCGATGATTTTCGGCACCGTGAGGTTCTGGAAGATCCGTTGGTTGACGCGGTGCGCCAGGTACGACAGTTGCGGGCGCAGGGTCACCGAATAGCGCGTCAGGCGCTTGCCGGAATCGCCTTGCGCGGCGCGATAGATCTGGCCGTGGATGCCGCTGCCATCGGGCGACAGCTGCAGAAAGGCCGGTTTGTGCAGCAGGGTTTCGAGGTCCAGCGACGGCTGCTCACTGACCAGCTCCACCTCAAACACAAAAGGCTGGCTGATGGCTTCCCGGCCGGTCAGGGTAAATACCTGAAAATCGGCGGAGAGCCCTTCGATGGTCAGGGCAAAGTGGGTTTCATTGGCCGGCGCGAACATCCCTTGTTCCTCGTGCTGTACAGCGGCGCTCGTCGACGGCCGCAAAAAAAGCGGCTCAACGTACGCGAAATTCTGGAGGGGCGTAAACAACATCGACCAGCAGGGCTGGTCGATGCTTGTAACGATCAGCCGTAATTAAACGACTGGAGCACGCCAGTCATCGGAACCCGAAGTACCGGATACTTCGTGGGTCCAAGTGATTTTACGGTAGGTGAACTGCACTTCTTCCAGGTGGGTGAAGTGCGAGTTGCCTGGATCCTGGCAGTTGTGCATTTTGTTGTTGATGGCGACGATGATCGCGTCTTCCAGTTTGGTGGTGTAGTAGTGCTCTTGAGTACCTTGAGCAGAAGTACGGTACCACTGGATAACGATTTCGCTCATGCGCTCGCCGGAGGTCAGAGCAGCTTGCAGCAGAGGCGAAGCCTTGTCGTAGACCTTGGTGATGATCACTGGCTTGTGAACGCGCTGACCGGTTGGCTGACCGGATTGTGGGTCACGCGGGATGATCACGTCGTGGCTGAACGCCTGAACCATGACCTGGTCTTCGTGGCCTTCCTGGTAGGTGTTGCCAACGGAGTCGGCGGTGAAGGCGCCGGCAGTGATCAGGCCTTGTTTTTCGCCGGTAACCGACATGTACGCTGGTGTTGCCATGGGGTGCTCTCCTTGCGGATAAATTTAGGGTGCCCGGGAGGCGAAATCGCCCGGTGGGTGCCTGACTGTTATCAAGGAGCGTGCCAGGTTTGCCGAAG
>NZ_JARVST010000034.1:0-2772 GCF_030209055.1 Pseudomonas sp. lyk4-TYG-107 | reverse complement strand
CAGATTGCTTGGGTGTTATATGGTCAAGCCTCACGGGCAATTAGTATTGGTTAGCTCAACGCCTCACAGCGCTTACACACCCAACCTATCAACGTCGTAGTCTTCGACGGCCCTTCAGGGAACTCAAGGTTCCAGTGAGATCTCATCTTGAGGCAAGTTTCCCGCTTAGATGCTTTCAGCGGTTATCTTTCCCGAACATAGCTACCCGGCAATGCCACTGGCGTGACAACCGGAACACCAGAGGTTCGTCCACTCCGGTCCTCTCGTACTAGGAGCAGCCCCTCTCAAATCTCAAACGTCCACGGCAGATAGGGACCGAACTGTCTCACGACGTTCTAAACCCAGCTCGCGTACCACTTTAAATGGCGAACAGCCATACCCTTGGGACCGGCTTCAGCCCCAGGATGTGATGAGCCGACATCGAGGTGCCAAACACCGCCGTCGATATGAACTCTTGGGCGGTATCAGCCTGTTATCCCCGGAGTACCTTTTATCCGTTGAGCGATGGCCCTTCCATACAGAACCACCGGATCACTAAGACCTACTTTCGTACCTGCTCGACGTGTCTGTCTCGCAGTCAAGCGCGCTTTTGCCTTTATACTCTACGACCGATTTCCGACCGGTCTGAGCGCACCTTCGTACTCCTCCGTTACTCTTTAGGAGGAGACCGCCCCAGTCAAACTACCCACCATACACTGTCCTCGATCCGGATAACGGACCTGAGTTAGAACCTCAAAGTTGCCAGGGTGGTATTTCAAGGATGGCTCCACGCGAACTGGCGTCCACGCTTCAAAGCCTCCCACCTATCCTACACAAGCAAATTCAAAGTCCAGTGCAAAGCTATAGTAAAGGTTCACGGGGTCTTTCCGTCTAGCCGCGGATACACTGCATCTTCACAGCGATTTCAATTTCACTGAGTCTCGGGTGGAGACAGCGCCGCCATCGTTACGCCATTCGTGCAGGTCGGAACTTACCCGACAAGGAATTTCGCTACCTTAGGACCGTTATAGTTACGGCCGCCGTTTACCGGGGCTTCGATCAAGAGCTTCGCGTTAGCTAACCCCATCAATTAACCTTCCGGCACCGGGCAGGCGTCACACCCTATACGTCCACTTTCGTGTTTGCAGAGTGCTGTGTTTTTAATAAACAGTCGCAGCGGCCTGGTATCTTCGACCGGCATGAGCTTACGGAGCAAGTCCTTCACCCTCACCGGCGCACCTTCTCCCGAAGTTACGGTGCCATTTTGCCTAGTTCCTTCACCCGAGTTCTCTCAAGCGCCTTGGTATTCTCTACCCAACCACCTGTGTCGGTTTGGGGTACGGTTCCTGGTTATCTGAAGCTTAGAAGCTTTTCTTGGAAGCATGGCATCAACCACTTCGTCACCTAAAAGGTAACTCGTCATCAGCTCTCGGCCTTAAGATCCCGGATTTACCTAAGATCTCAGCCTACCACCTTAAACTTGGACAACCAACGCCAAGCTGGCCTAGCCTTCTCCGTCCCTCCATCGCAATAACCAGAAGTACAGGAATATTAACCTGTTTTCCATCGACTACGCTTTTCAGCCTCGCCTTAGGGACCGACTAACCCTGCGTCGATTAACGTTGCGCAGGAAACCTTGGTCTTTCGGCGTGGGTGTTTTTCACACCCATTGTCGTTACTCATGTCAGCATTCGCACTTCTGATACCTCCAGCAAGCTTCTCAACTCACCTTCACAGGCTTACAGAACGCTCCTCTACCGCATCACTTGCGTGATACCCGTAGCTTCGGTGTATGGTTTGAGCCCCGTTACATCTTCCGCGCAGGCCGACTCGACTAGTGAGCTATTACGCTTTCTTTAAAGGGTGGCTGCTTCTAAGCCAACCTCCTAGCTGTCTAAGCCTTCCCACATCGTTTCCCACTTAACCATAACTTTGGGACCTTAGCTGACGGTCTGGGTTGTTTCCCTTTTCACGACGGACGTTAGCACCCGCCGTGTGTCTCCCATGCTCGGCACTTGTAGGTATTCGGAGTTTGCATCGGTTTGGTAAGTCGGGATGACCCCCTAGCCGAAACAGTGCTCTACCCCCTACAGTGATACATGAGGCGCTACCTAAATAGCTTTCGAGGAGAACCAGCTATCTCCGAGCTTGATTAGCCTTTCACTCCGATCCACAGGTCATCCGCTAACTTTTCAACGGTAGTCGGTTCGGTCCTCCAGTCAGTGTTACCTAACCTTCAACCTGCCCATGGATAGATCGCCCGGTTTCGGGTCTATTCCCAGCGACTAGACGCCCTATTAAGACTCGCTTTCGCTACGCCTCCCCTATTCGGTTAAGCTCGCCACTGAAAATAAGTCGCTGACCCATTATACAAAAGGTACGCAGTCACCCAACAAAGTGGGCTCCCACTGCTTGTACGCATACGGTTTCAGGATCTATTTCACTCCCCTCTCCGGGGTTCTTTTCGCCTTTCCCTCACGGTACTAGTTCACTATCGGTCAGTCAGTAGTATTTAGCCTTGGAGGATGGTCCCCCCATATTCAGACAAAGTTTCTCGTGCTCCGTCCTACTCGATTTCATGACTAAGAGACTTTCGCGTACAGGGCTATCACCCACTATGGCCGCACTTTCCAGAGCGTTCCGCTAATCTCAAAGCCACTTAAGGGCTAGTCCCCGTTCGCTCGCCACTACTAAGGGAATCTCGGTTGATTTCTTTTCCTCAGGGTACTTAGATGTTTCAGTTCCCCTGGTTCGCCTCTTGCACCTATGTATTCAGTACAAGATAACCATCTT
>NZ_JARVST010000036.1:0-2884 GCF_030209055.1 Pseudomonas sp. lyk4-TYG-107 | reverse complement strand
TCCGAAACCCCAATTGCGAAAGCAGTTGGGGTTTTGTTTTGCCCGCAGGAAAGTGGTGCGCTTGATTTCTATGCAATCGCCCGGCTCATGGCTATTATTCGGACCTCATTGTGAGGCGAGACCTGCATGCTGACGTTGTTGAATCTATTAAAGGATGGTCGATTCCATTCCGGCGAGGCTCTGGGGGTTACCCTGGGAATCAGTCGAAGTGCGGTGTGGAAGCAGCTTCAGCATCTTGAGGCTGAGCTCGGGTTGTCCATAAACAAAGTCCGGGGCAGAGGCTATCAACTGGCTGCACCCTTGACGCTCCTCGACCCCCTGAAGATTAGTGCCTTAGCAGCGGTTTGGCCGATTACAGTCTTTGATTCCATCGATTCCACTAACGCAGAGGCGCTTCGCGCGATCAACCAGGGTCGAGCGGCGCCGTTTCTGGTATTGGCCGAACGACAGATTTCCGGTCGCGGTCGCAGAGGCCGCAAATGGGTAAGCCCTTTTGCTGAAAATCTCTACTACAGCCTGGTCCTGCGCATTGAAGGTGGCATGCGCCAGCTTGAGGGCTTGAGTCTGGTGGTCGGTTTGGCTGTTATGCATGCCCTGCGAAAGCTGGGGGTGGCGGGCGCAGGATTGAAGTGGCCCAACGATGTGCTGGTCGGGAACAAGAAAATCGCCGGTATTCTTCTTGAGCTAGTAGGGGATCCGGCAGATGTTTGCCATGTGGTGCTGGGTATAGGCATTAATGTGAACATGCAGGTTGCTGAGGAAGTTGACCAGCAATGGACGTCAATTCGACTCGAGACGGGTCAAACCTGCGATCGCAACGTCTTGGTGGCTGAGCTGAGCGACCAACTGCGCGGTTATATCCAGCGTCATCAGGTCCATGGTTTCTCTGCGTTCCAGGAGGAGTGGGAAAAGGATCACATGTGGCAAGGTCGCCCGGTTTCTTTGGTTGCGGGCGTTAGTCATATAGAAGGCGTAGTGCTTGGTATTGATAGCCAGGGTGCGCTGCGCTTGAAGGTGGACGGCGTGGAAAAAGTATTTAGTGGTGGTGAGCTCAGTCTGAGGTTGCGTGATGATTCTTGAGCTCGACTGTGGGAATAGCTTTATCAAGTGGCGCGTATTGAATACGGCTGCTGGTGGTCTTTTCGCGGAAGGTGTTGTCGACTCGGATCAGGCTCTGGTGGATAGCTTGTGTGCATTTGAGAGCCTGTCGTTGCGCAAATGTCGGTTGGTCAGCGTAAGAACCAGCGAAGAAACTGCTGCGCTCACCCGAGTTCTCGAGCAGACGTTCGGCATCTCGGTCGTTTGCGCAAAGTCGGCCAGTGAAATGTCTGGTGTCAGGAATGGCTATGACGACTATGAACGCTTGGGGCTGGATCGCTGGTTGGCGATGCTCGGTGGCTTTCATCTGGCTGCCGGCGCCTGTCTGATTCTGGATTTCGGCACTGCTGTGACAGCCGATTTTATTAATGCCGAAGGAGAGCACCTTGGAGGATTCATTTGCCCAGGGATGCCCTTGATGCGTAACCAATTACGTACACATACCCGGAAAATCCGTTATGGGGACTTGGCTGCCGAAAAAGCGTTGACGAGCCATGCTCCGGGGCGCAGTACCGTCGAGGCGGTGGAGCGAGGGTGCTCTTTAATGTTGAGAGGTTTCGTTCTGACCCAGATGGAAATGGCTCGATCCTATTGGGGGGAGCGCTTTGCTGTCTTTATTACCGGTGGCGATGCTGGATTGGTGGCGGACGTCGTGCCTGATGCTCGGATCGTCCCTGACCTGGTATTTGTAGGGTTGGCGATGGCGTGTCCTTTAACTTGAGGTTTGTATGCGTTGGTTGTTCCTGCTGCTCGTTGTTCTCAATGTGTTCTATTACGTCTGGCATCAGCAGGAGGCGCCCTTGCGTGCAAAAGATGTCACTCCTCTCAGCATGTACCGCGGGTCCCAGCAAGATATTCGCTTATTGAGTGAGGCGACTGGTGACTCGGCGGGAGTGCAAGGCGCGCGCCATGCCGGACAGGAGTGTCTGTTTTTGGGTGGTTTGACTCAAGAAAGCAGCCTTTCCGCGCTACAGATGCGTCTAGCGGGCATGAGTGTGAAGGTTCAGGCATCGCAAAAGGATCTTCCCGAGCCTGGATATTGGTTGCGCATTGCGCCCGAGAGCCAGCGTTTATTGGGGGATGTGCAGTTGCAGAACCTTTCCAAGGAATTCAATGAGTTAAAACATAAAATAATGCTGTGTGAGGGGGTTGCACCGCTGGAATAGTTTGCATAGAATGGCGCCCGCTCCACAGCGAACACCTAAACAGGTTGTCAAAGCGGAGCGGTGTCAACGCAGCTAACCTCAGGTTTTTAATGAGAAAATGCTTGACAGAAGGTCGGCATAGTATAGAATGCCGGCTCGCTTAGGAGGGGTTCCCGAGCGGCCAAAGGGATCAGACTGTAAATCTGACGTCTACGACTTCGAAGGTTCGAATCCTTCCCCCTCCACCATTTTTAGCGTGAGCTGCAAGCTCCGCGGGTATAGTTTAGTGGTAGAACCTCAGCCTTCCAAGCTGATGATGCGGGTTCGATTCCCGCTACCCGCTCCAAGTTTGCAGGTTGTGCAAAGTGTTACGCTCTTGTAGCTCAGTTGGTAGAGCACACCCTTGGTAAGGGTGAGGTCAGCGGTTCAAATCCGCTCAAGAGCTCCATATAACAAGGCAGATATGAAAATATCTGCCTTTGTTTTAATGGTAGATATCGTTCGTCTAATTCTTCTGTTGAGGGTGTTATCGATGGCTAAGGAAAAATTTGATCGTTCCCTGCCCCACGTCAACGTAGGGACCATTGGTCACGTTGACCACGGTAAAACCACTCTGACCGCTGCTCTGACTCGCGTCTGCT
>NZ_JARVST010000043.1:0-6203 GCF_030209055.1 Pseudomonas sp. lyk4-TYG-107 | reverse complement strand
ACGTGATCTACACCTCCGGTTCCACTGGCCAACCGAAAGGCGTGATCAACGAACATAGCGGGGTAGTCAACCGCCTGTTGTGGATGCAGGACGCTTACCAACTGAGTTCTGCCGACACGGTGTTGCAGAAAACCCCGTTCAGCTTCGACGTCTCGGTCTGGGAGTTCTTCTGGCCGTTGATGACTGGCGCCCGATTAGTCATGGCCCGGCCCGAGGGACACAAGGATCCGCTGTATCTCAGCGAAATCATCGAACGCGAACACATCACCACGCTGCACTTTGTTCCCTCGATGCTCGACGTCTTTCTCGCCCACGCCGACACCGCACGCTGCAGCAGCCTGCGTCAGGTGATGTGCAGCGGCGAAGCCCTGCCGGGCAGCGTGGTGCGACGCTTCAAGCAGCAACTGCCGGGCAGCCAATTGCACAACCTCTACGGCCCGACCGAAGCGGCGGTGGACGTGACCGCGTGGAACTGCGCCGGGCCGCTGGAAAGCACTCCGGACAACACGCCGATCGGCAAACCGATCGCCAACACCCGCATGTACATCCTCGATGCCCAGCAACAACCGGTGCCGCACGGCGTGGTCGGCGAGCTGTACATCGGCGGCGTACAAGTGGCGCGCGGTTATCTGAATCGCCCGGAACTGAACGCCGAACGCTTCCTCAACGACCCGTTCCAGAGCAACGGGCGGATGTACCGCACCGGCGACGTCGCCCGTTATCTCGCGGACGGCAACATTGAATACCTGGGCCGTAACGACGATCAAGTGAAGATCCGTGGCCTGCGCATTGAACTCGGCGAGATCCAGGCGAGCCTGACCCAGATCGACGGCATTCAGGAGGCCGCCGTACTGGCCCGCGAAGACGTGCCGGGCGATAAGCGTCTGGTGGCGTACTACACCGGGGCACGCCTGGAAATCGACGTGCTGCGCAGTCATCTGCTGGAAAACCTGCCGGACTACATGGTGCCCGCGCTGTTCGTACATCTCGATGCACTGCCGCTGAGCCCCAACGGCAAACTCGACCGCAAGGCGCTGCCGGCCCCGGATCAGGCCGCATTGCCGGTGCGCGAATACGAGGCCCCGGTGGGCGACGTCGAAATCACCCTCGCACGGCTCTGGGCCGAGTTGCTCAACGTCGAGCGGGTGGGGCGCCACGATCATTTCTTTGAACTGGGTGGTCACTCGCTGCTGGCGGTCAGTCTGATCGGCCGGCTGCGTCAGGAAGGCATGGAAGCCGATGTCAGGTCGCTGTTCGAACATCCGACCCTGGCCGGCTACGCCGCAATTACCGAACGAATGGAGATCGTCCTGTGAACGTGATCGAACTGTTGGCCACATTGAAGGCTAAAGATATTCAGCTGGCGGTCGCGGACGACCAATTGCGGGTCAACGGCAACAAGCAGGCGTTGAACGACCCGGCGTTGCTGGCGCTGTTGCGCGAGCACAAACCGGCGCTGATCGAACTGATCAAGGCCGGGCAGTACTCGGCCAGCAAGCACGGCCAGGTCGAGGTGCCGGCCAATGGCATCGTCTCGGGCACCACGCGCATCACCCCGGCGATGCTGACGCTGGTCGAACTCGACCAGGCGACCATCGACCACCTCGTCGCACAAGTCCCCGGCGGCGCAGCCAATGTGCAGGACATCTACCCGCTGGCGCCGTTGCAGGAAGGCATCCTGTATCACCACGTCAGTGGCGGTGACGGCGATCCGTATGTCATGCAATCGCATTTCGCCTTTGCCAGCCGCGAGCGTTTTCAAGCGTTCGCTCAAGCGCTGCAAGCGGTGATCGATCGCCATGACATTCTGCGCACCGCTGTGCATTGGGCAGGGCTGGACGCGCCGGTGCAGGTGGTCTGGCGTCGGGCCGAACTGCCAGTGGAAGAGGTGACGTTGCCTGATGCAAATGGCGACGTGCTGGCGTATCTGCATGAGCGTTTCGACGCCCGGCACTTCCGCCTCGACGTTACCCTGGCGCCACTGATGCGTCTGGCCCACGCCTGGGATGAAGCCGGGCAACGGGTGATCGCCACGCTGCTGTTCCATCACATGGCGCTCGACCACTCGGCCCTCGACGTGGTGCGCCACGAAATGCGCGCCTGCCTCACCGGGCAGCGTGAACGGCTCGGGCGCCCGGTGCCGTTTCGCAACTACGTGGCGCAGGCGCGTCTGGGCGTCAGCGAGGCCGAGCACGAGGCGTTCTTCCGCGAGATGCTCAGCGACATCGACGAACCGACGCTGCCTTACGGCCTGCAGGACGTGCAGGGTGACGGCAGCGAAATCGTCGAACTCAGCGTGCCGGTCGCGGCGCTATTGGGCCAGCGTCTGCGGGCGCAGGCGCGGACGCTCGGCGTCAGTGTCGCCAGCCTGTTCCACCTCGGCTGGGCGCAAGTGCTGGCCGCGCTGACCGGCAAGCAGCAAGTGGTGTTCGGCACCGTGCTGATGGGCCGCATGCAAGGCGCCGAAGCGATTGATCGGGCGCTGGGGATTTTCATCAACACCTTGCCGTTGCGGGTGAACATCGACGGGCAGGACGTGCGCGCGGCGGTCAACGCCACCCACGCCCGGTTGACCACGCTGATGCGTCACGAACATGCACCGCTGGCCCTGGCTCAGCGCTGCAGTCACGTGGTGGCGCCGACGCCGCTGTTCAGCACGCTGCTCAATTATCGCCACAGCCACAACGTCGCCACCGCCAGCGCCGAAACCCTCGCGGCGTGGGACGGTATCTCCACGTTGCACTCCGAAGAGCGCAGCAACTATCCGTTGACGATGAGTGTCGATGACCTCGGTGATGCATTCAGCCTGACCCTGCTGGCCAGCACCCAGACCGATCCGCAGCGCATCTGCGACTACCTGCACTGCGCGCTGGAAAACCTCGTGCTCGCGCTGGAGCAGGCGCCGCAGACACCGGTCAATCAACTGCCGATCCTGCCGGCGGCGGAGCTTGCGCAGGTACTGCTCGAGTTCAATGCCACTCAAGTGGATTTCCCGGCTGCACAGACCATCCAGCAACGTTTCGAGGCACAGGTAGCCGAACGGCCGGACGCGCTGGCGGCAGTGTTTGCCGACGCGCAACTGACCTACGCCGAACTCAATCGTCAGGCCAACGCCTTGGCACAGCATCTGATCGGTTTGGGCGTGAAACCCGACGACCGTGTCGCCATCGTCGCCCGTCGCGGGCTGGACACCCTGGTCGGACTGGTGGCGATCCTCAAGGCCGGCGCCGGTTACGTGCCGATTGATCCGGCGCATCCGGCCGAGCGTTTGAACTACCTGCTCGACGACAGCGCGCCAGTCGCCGTACTGACCCAAAGTCATCTGCGCGAGCGACTGCCGGCGCTAAACGTGCCGGTGCTCGACCTCGATCACTGCAACTGGCCGCTGACGGTTACGCAAAACCCGCAGGTACCGGGCCTGAGCTCCGCGAACCTGGCCTACGTGATCTACACCTCCGGCTCCACTGGTTTGCCCAAAGGCGTGATGGTCGAGCACCACACCTTGAGCAATCTGGTCGACTGGCACTGCACGGCGTTCGACCTCTGCGCCGGGCGCCACACCTCAAGCCTCGCCGGCTTTGGTTTCGATGCGATGGCCTGGGAAGTCTGGCCGGCGTTGTGTGCGGGCGCGACCCTGCATCTGGCGCCGACTCACGAGGGCGGCGAAGACATCGATGCCTTGCTCGCGTGGTGGTGCGCGCAGCCGCTGGACGTGAGCTTCCTGCCGACCCCGGTGGCCGAATACGCCTTCAGCCAGAACCTCGAACACCCGACCCTGCGCACGTTGCTGATCGGCGGCGACCGCTTGCGTCAGTTCAATCGCAACCAGCATTTCGACGTGATCAACAACTACGGCCCGACCGAGGCCACGGTGGTCGCCACTTCTGGTCTGGTGCAAAGCGGCGACGCGCTGCACATCGGCAAACCGCTAAGCAATGCCACGGTGTACCTGCTCGACGAACAACAGCGCCCGGTGCCGCTTGGCGTTGCCGGTGAACTGTACGTCGGCGGTGCCGGGGTCGCCCGTGGCTACCTGAATCGCCCGGACATGACCGCCGAGCGCTTTCTGCGTGACCCGTTCAGCCCCTTGCCGAATGCGCGGATGTACCGCACCGGCGACCTTGCACGCTGGCGCGAGGACGGCAACATCGAGTACCTGGGGCGCAACGACGATCAGGTGAAAATCCGTGGCGTGCGCATCGAGCTGGGCGAGATCGAAACCTGCCTCAACCAGTTGCCGGGGATTCAGGAAGCGGTGCTGCTGGCCCGCGAAGATCAACCCGGCCAGCCGCGACTGGTGGCGTACTTCACCGAGCAGGCGCAGGTCGAAGCGCTACCGGTGGGCGAGTTGCGCGCGCAATTGCTCAGCCGGTTGCCGGAGTACATGGTGCCGACCGCGTTCGTCAAGCTCGCCGCGCTGCCGCTGACCGCCAATGGCAAGGTCGACCGCAAGGCCTTGCCCGCGCCGGATCTGGCGGCGCTGTTCACCCGCGAGTACGCAGCGCCCGAAGGCGAGGTGGAAACCGCGCTGGCGCAGATCTGGGCCGACGTGCTGCAAGTCGAGCGGGTCGGGCGGCAGGATCACTTTTTCGAACTCGGCGGGCATTCGTTGCTGGCAATGCGCATGGTCTCGCAAGTGCGCCAGCGTCTGGGTGTCGAGCTGGCGCTGAGCGATCTGTTTGCCAACGCCGAACTGGCGGCGGTCGCGGCAGTGCTGAACGAGGCCGGACGCTGTGCACAACCGCAGATCGTGCCGGTCCCGCGTGACGGCGCGTTGCCGCTGTCGTTCGCCCAGCAACGCCTGTGGTTCCTCGCGCAAATGGAAGGCGCCAACACCGCCTACAACATTCCCGTGGCCCTGCGTCTGCGTGGCCGTCTCGACGACGCGGCGCTGCAACGCGCACTGGCGCGGATCGTTGCCCGCCACGAAACCCTGCGCAGCCGCTTCGCGCAATTCAACGACGAGGCGCAAGTGCTGATTGCCCCGGTGGACACCGGTCTGCTGCTGCGTGTCGAGGACCTGCGTCAGCACCCGCAACCCGAGGAAACCCTGCAGGCGCTGATTCAGGGCGAAGCCTCCGGGCCGTTCGACTTGCAGGACGATCCGTTGATTCGCGGGCGACTGGTACGCCTGGCGGATGATCACCATGTGCTGTTGCTGACCCTGCACCACATCATCTCTGACGGTTGGTCGATGGGCGTTTTGACCCGTGAACTGATGGCGCTGTATCAGGCATTCAGTCACGGCCAGCCGGATCCACTGCCGCCGCTGGCGCTGCAATACACCGACTACGCGGTGTGGCAGCGGCGCTGGCTCAGCGGCGAGGTGCTGCAACGCCAGAGCGAATACTGGCAACAAAACCTGGCCGGCGCCCCGGCGCTGTTGATGTTGCCGACCGATCGGCCGCGCCCGGCGCAGCAGGACTATGCCGGCAGCAGCGTTGCCGTCGTGCTCGACGAACGCTTGAACGCCGGGCTCAAAGCCTTGGGTCAGCGCCACGGCGTGACCCTGTACATGACGCTGATGAGTGCCTGGGCGATGCTGCTCAGCCGCTTGTCCGGGCAGGCGGAAGTGGTGATCGGTTCGCCAGTGGCCAACCGCACCCGCGCCGAGATCGAAGGCCTGATCGGCATGTTCGTCAACACTCTGGCCTTGCGCATCGACACCTCGGGCGAGCTGAGCGTCGAAGCGCTGCTGGCGCGGGTCAAGGCGCAAACCCTGCAAGCGCAGGCGCATCAGGATCTGCCGTTCGAGCAAGTGGTGGAAATCACCCGGCCCGTGCGCAGCCTGGCGCACAGCCCGTTGTTCCAGACCTTGCTCAGTTGGGATGGCCTCGAAAGCCCGGCGCTGGCCCTCGGCGAACTGACGCTGGAGGGCGTGGCCGAGCCGAGCCACTTCGCCAAGTTCGACCTGTCGCTGAGCCTCAGTGAGTCCAACGGCATCATTCGCGGATCGCTGGAATACGCCACAGCGTTGTTCGACCAGAGCACGGTCGAGCGCTTCGTCGGCTACTTCCAGCGTCTGTTGCAGTCGATGGTCGCCAACGATCAGGCGCTGCTGGAACAGACGCCGCTGCTGGCGCCGGAAGAACAGCAGCGCTTGTTGGTCGAGTTCAATGCCACGGCGGTCGATTACAACCTTGAGCAGACCATTCACGGCTTGTTCGAGACGCAAGTGGCGCGCACGCCTTGGGCACCAGCGG
>NZ_JARVST010000042.1:0-11670 GCF_030209055.1 Pseudomonas sp. lyk4-TYG-107 | reverse complement strand
CTTCAGCGACACGGCGTTCTTGCAGACGATCCGAACCACCTTCAGCGACACGGCGCTCCAGCAGACGATCCGAGCCACCTTCGGCAACACGGCGCTCCAGCAAACGATCAGAACCACCTTCAGCCAGACGGCTTTCAATCAACTTGTCCGAGCCGCCTTCAGCGACCAAGGTGTGAACGGGTGTTGCTGCAAAAGCGTTAACTGCAAGAACCGAGAAAGCGATGCCGAGGATGGTTTGGCGTTTCATGATCGTGTGCTCCGGGGTGTATTGGGTTGGTATGGAGCTGATGTTACGCCGCGGATTTTTTATGAGAACTTCATTGGCGTGATGGTGACTATCGACGCCAGCGATGTATGCCGCAAGTCCGGATTCAGAGCTTCTGCGCCCGAATGCATAGTTCTCCGGTGGCCCGGGTCAGGGCCAGATCATGCAGTGCGTCGTGTGTCAGGCCCTGTCGGGCATTGGCCAGCCAGACCGGGCAATTCGGGTCGCGGCGATGCGGCGCGAAGTCGGTGTACTGGCGCAGCAGGCGGGTTTGCAGCTCGTCCAGGCGCGGACGAATCTGCTTCGCCAGATCCGGTCGCGGGGTGTCCGGCGCCGCACCAGCCGCCTGCCATTGCGCGAGCAATCCGTACTGCACCAGTTTGTTTGCCTCCATTTGTGCAGCGATCAACTGGGCGACTTCTTCGGGCTCGAGCTGGTGTTCGGTCGCCAGGGTGCGGGCATTGGCGATGACCTGGGCTTCGCGCGGGCTGTCCTGAATCGGCTTGCCACTGTCCCATTTGGTCAGGGCGACGAGGTCGCCGATGTTCAGGCGTTCGTTCAAGGTTGTCAGCAACGGACGCAACGATTCGGAGGAAACCGGGGGCTCGGCGGCGCCGGCAGCGTGGCTGAACAGAACCAGCAGGGAACAGGTCAGAGCATTTCGCAACGGAGTCATGGGCAGGCGCGTTCCACAAAAAATAGTGCCGACATTTAAGCCTTGAGCAGAGGCGATGTCGACCCGACTTTATCCCGCCCATCTAGCGTAATATCCCTCGCATCTCCCACCCCGAGAACGATCCTCAATGCAAACCCCCAGCACCATCAAACCGCTCTGGCAAACCTACCTGCTGTTCCTTGCGCCGATGGTGTTGTCCAACTTCCTGCAATCGATGTCGGGCACGGTCAACAGCATTTACATTGGGCAGATGCTCGGTACGCAAGCGCTGGCGGCGGTGTCGGGGATGTTTCCGGTGATCTTTTTCTTTATCGCGCTGGTGATCGGCCTGGGCGCGGGCGCCGGGGTGTTGATCGGCCAGGCGTGGGGCGCGCGCGAGGCACACATGGTCAAGGCGATCGCCGGGGCAACGCTGTTGCTGGGGGTGTTGATCGGCTTGCTCGCGGCGGTTCTGGGCAGTGTATTTGCGCGGCAGGCCTTGCAGGGGCTGGGGACCCCGGAGGATGTACTGGACGACGCAGTGGCGTATGCGCATGTGATGATGTGGATTCTGCCGTCGATGCTGGTGTTTGTGCTGTTCACGCAATTGCTGCGCGGAGTCAGCGACACCGTGTCGCCACTGTTGGCGCTGATCGTGTCGACCTCGGTCGGGCTGGCGCTGACCCCGGCGTTGATTCGTGGCTGGTTCGGTCTGCCACAGTTGGGCATTCAAAGTGCCGCCTTCGCCGGCCTGGCCGGTAACCTGTCGGCCATGACGTGGCTGGCTTGGCGGCTGATTCGCAAGGACCATCCGCTGGCGCCGGACCGCGAGTTCTTCGCGGCACTGCGCCTGGACGCGGCGATTCTCGGCAAGGTGCTGCGCATCGGCCTGCCGACCGGGGTGCAGATGATCGTGTTGTCGCTGTCGGAGCTGGTGATTCTGGCGCTGGTCAACCAGCACGGCTCGCAGGCGACAGCGGCCTATGGCGCGGTGACGCAGATCGTCAACTACGTACAGTTTCCGGCGCTGTCGATTGCCATCACCGCCTCGATCCTTGGCGCCCAGGCCATTGGTGCCGGGCAACTGCAACGCCTGGCAGCGATCCTGCGCACCGGGCTGTTGATCAACGTGTGCCTGACCGGCGGTTTGATCGTGCTCGGTTACCTGTTGTCGCACTGGTTGCTGGGATTGTTCCTGACCGAAGATTCGACCCGGGCGATGGCTGAGCACTTGCTGCACATCATGCTGTGGAGCCTGTTGGTGTTCGGCTTCCAGGCGATCATCGGCGGCATCATGCGCGCCAGCGGAACGGTGCTGGTGCCGGTGATTATTGCGATTGTCTGCGTGGTCGGCGTGCAGTTGCCGGCAGCTTACTGGCTGGACGGTCAGTACGGTTTGCAGGGCGTTTGGATGGCGTTCCCGGTGGCGTATCTGGGCATGCTGGTGTTGCAGACGCTGTATTACAAACTGATCTGGCAGCATCAGAAGATCGAGCGGCTGGTCTGAGCCCGAGCCACATCGGCAGACAAATGACATGGCGCATTCGCCGGTTGTTTGCTTAAGTCAGTCGAGGCCTCGAAGGTTTGCCCTGTCCGGAGAATCCCATGCGTGCCCGATTCACCGCTGTGGCACTGTTTGCCTGCCTGTGCGTCACGAGCGCGGCGCAGGCCGCTGAATACAACCGCGTCAACACCACCGCCAGCCAGATCAACTTCACCTACAACCAGATGGGCTCGCTGATGTACGGCACCTTCGGCAAGTTCGACGCGACACTGCAGTTCGACAGCGACAACCTCGCCGACGCCCACACCACATTGCACATCGACCTCAACAGCATCGACGCCGGCAGCACCGACGCCAACACCGAACTGGTGAAACCGGCGTGGTTCGATACGCAGCGCTTTCCCGTGGCGGTGTTCGAGTCCAGTCGTTTTACCCGGGTCACGGGCAATCATTATCTGATCGTCGGCCAGCTCACCCTCAAGGGCATCACCCGCGAGGTGCAGGTGCCGGTCGAGCTGAAACCGGACAGTTCGATCGGCATTTTCGACGGTGAACTGGTGCTCAAGCGTGACCAGTTCGGACTCGGGGCGGGGGAGTGGGCGGACACTGTGGTGTCCAACGACATCGCGATCAAGTTCAAGGTGGTGGCGCCACAGCAGTGACGCCAGCCGCTCAGTTCAATAGGCGCGCCAGTGTCCCGGTGCCCAGCGCCATTCACGTCCATCCCAACGATAGTGACCGGCGACCCAGTGATAACCGGGCGCTGGCATGACCGGCACGACTTCCACCGGCGGCGGTGGCCGATGCGGCCGTACCGGTTCGACAATACAGCCCGACAGGGTGATCGCGACCAGTGAGGCGGCGAGCAGGGTTTTCAGGTTTCGCGACATGGTGGTCTTCCCGGTAGATAAGTTGTTGTTGCCGAGCGGGCTCAACGGGCCCAGTGGCCTTCGACCCAGTACCAGTTAGGACCGCGCGCCTGCCAGTGGCCTGGTCGCCAGTGCGCGCCGTACCTCACCGGTTGCCAATGACCGGGCATCCACACGTAGCCGCGTCCTTCCCAGCGCCAATGGCCCTGATCCCAGACATAACCGGGGCGCGGGCCGGGCATCACTTCCATGCGCATCGGCGGCGGTGCCTGCTGAATGTAAACCGGGGGTTGTGCAAACACCGGGGTGCTGGCCAGCGCTGCCAGGGTCAGCGGCACCAGCAACAAGGCTTGCCGCCATTTGAACAGTGAACGCAAAACGCTCATGACAACTCCTCAAGGCCTGCGTGAAAAAAGTGAACGCAGCTGAAGAATTGGACGCCAAATCGACGAAAGATCCGCTCCACGGAGGATGAAATTTTCTTCAGGTCAACCGCGAGCTCCTACATAAAGCAGGTGGCGGGACACGGTATGATGTCGCGGTTTTCCGCCGGAGTTCAGTTGTCATGCCACGCATCACCCACTACAAATCCCCATGCCCCGAAAGCGTCAACAGCCAGATTCTGCAACTGGTGGTCGATTACCTGACCGACATCAGCGCGGTCGGTCTTGGCCCGAGCAATCTGCTGTACAACGTCTATCAGTACGCGGTCGGCTATGAGGTGCATCTGTATCTGGAGGCGCTGAATGGCGAGAAGGGCACCGAGGTGGAATTGCTGGTGGCGACGGCCGAGGACGACCCGGAGCGGGTCATAGGTTTCCTCTTGTACCTGCCGGTGCAAGGCGATTGGGAAGCGTGCAGCGTCGCCTACATGGCCGTGCGCGAAGGCTATCGTCGCCAGGGCGTGGCGCGGGCAATGATCGGCGAGATGATCGGCCGTTATCCGCACGCCGAGCTGACCTGCAGTGTCGGCAAAGTGCCGTACTTCGAGGCGCTGGGTTTCGAGGTGATCGGCGCGCGCGAAACCCAGGTGCTGATGAGCACCCGGCATTACCGCAGCAATGGCCTGCGCGGTTTCATCGACACCACACCGATCTATCGCTCGCTGGAAGTGCAGCAGATCCACACCTACCTGCTGCAGAAAAACGGCAAGCGCGCGATGCTCGATGCCGAAAAACAGCGCGACCGGCATCTGGATCAAACTACCCGTCACGTCGAAGAATTTGTCCGTCAGCGCCTGACGCTGCACTGAGTCCTGAGTCCGGCGCAAAAAACGGACAAAAAAAGAGCCTCAAGGCTCTTTGATGGGGAGAAGTAGAGCCCATGAGGCTCAAGCTGCGCATGAAACAGGGAACAGGCTTGATTTGGGGTTCAGAACACCCGTTCCCTACGCAGTCGCTCAGGAGTGAAGCGCCTGCGTACCTTCATCATGGGAACGCGCGGGGGCTGACTCAAGTACCGCTAGTCGCACGGGCGGCGGCCCGTTCCACCATCGCGATGATGGTCGCGAACAACTCGTCCTTCGCTTGCCCGGCACTGATTTCAGCACTGGCGGCAGCATTCGACAACGCCTCGGCGGCACCGAGCATCGCGCGCAAACCGGCCTGGGTGATTTCCCCGCCAGCAGCCAGCGGTTGCAGCACACTGCGGCACTTTTCGAGGAAGATTGCCTCGTAGTCGCGCTTGATCTTTTCCAGCTCCGGCGTGCTGCCCAGCGCGGCAATCACTCCAGGAATCTCATTGCCCTGCAATAACACGCAATCGACGTACGCCGTGGCGATCACCGTCGCGGTGTCGATCAGCGTTGGCGGGCACTGGTCGATCGCTGCATCCATCACCGCAGTCTGGCGAGTATCGAAGTCGCGATACAGCGCCGCGAGCAAGCCCGAGCGAGTGGTGAAGTGGTCGTAGACCACCGGTTTGGTCACCCCGGCCTTGTCCGCCAGATAACCCAGGGTCAGGGCATCGGTGCCCTCGGCCCGAATGATCTGCCAGGCGACGTCGAGCAACTGGCGGTTGCGATCTTCGCGCGACAGGCGACGTCGCGGTTGGGCAGGGGAATCGGCTTCGGTCATTTCTGTGGTTGACATTGTTTATATACCAAACGTAACTTACTGTTCGTAACTTACCAAGAGTATATAGCCCTTGGTCAGCGCAAACTTACAGGAGAATGACCATGCACGCATTGATTGTTGTGGCGCATCACGAACCGCGTTCGCTGACCCACAGCGTGGCAACGCAGATTGCCGAGGGCTTGACCCGCGCCAACCCCGCCAATACCCGGGAAATCGCCGATCTTTACGCCGAGGGATTTCAGCCGGTGTTCGGCGCAGCGGATTTCGCCGTGCATCACCGTGAGGCGCGGCCGCCAGCCGACGTATTGGCGGAACAGGCACGGATTGATCGGGCTGACGCTCTGGTGCTGGTATTCCCGGTGTACTGGTGGTCGATGCCGGCGTTGCTCAAGGGTTGGATTGATCGGGTGTTCAGCAACGGCTGGGCGTTTGATTTCGCTGGCGACCTCAAGCATGTGAAGAAGCTGCAGCGCCTGCGCGTGCATCTGGTCGGGCTTGCAGGGGCCGATGAACGCGCCTACGAACGCCACGGTTATGGCCCGGCGATGAAGGCGCAGATCGAACACGGGATTTTCGATTACAGCGGGGCGACGGTGGTCAGCTCGACGCTGATGGTGGAATCGGAGGTGCGTGATCCGCAGGAGCATCTGCAGACGGCACGGCACATCGGCGCCCAGATGTTCACCTGAACCTCACCTCCTGTAGGAGCTGCTGAAGGCTGCGATCTTTTGATTTATGAAAGCAAGGTCAAAAAGATCGCAGCGTGCCGCAGCTCCAACAGGTCAGCGGGCGCCGGGCCAGCCGGCCTTGGCGAGGGCGGCGAGCAGTGTTTCCTTATTCAGCCCCGGCACCGCATGCCCGTTGCCCTCGGTGCTCTCGCTGGCGAGCAGGGCGTTGATGATCGCTTCTTCGACCGCCTCGGTAGCCGCGAGGAACAGCTCGCTGATGTGGTCGTTGTTGACCATGCGCAAGCCGTCGCAGGTCGGCGCGCCTTTGCCCTCGTAGGCGGCGGGCGGCACGTGATCGTTGCCGGTGGCGAAGGCGATGAAGATGTCGCCGCTGTGGTCTTCGTTACCGCCGCCGCTGCGCGCCAGACCGAGGCTGGCGCGTTGCGCGAGACGCGTGCATTGATGCGGCAGCAGCGGTGCGTCGGTGGCCAGGCAGACCACGATCGAACCCATGCCCGGATGCGGCAGCGAAGCCCGCAGGAACGGCGAATCCACCTGCTCCATGTAGCGACCCACCGGATAACCGTCGACCCGCAACTCGCTGCGAATGCCGTGGTTGGCCTGGACGATCGCGCCCACCGTCCAGCCGCCCTGAGCGCTGCTCAAACGGCGTGACGCGCTGCCGATGCCGCCCTTGAATTCATGGCAGATCATGCCGCTGCCGCCACCGACGGCGCCTTCTTCAACGGCACCGGCATGCGCGCAATTCAGCGCCTCGGCGACATGTTCGGGCTTGACGTGAAAACCATTGATGTCGTTGAGCAAGCCATCGAAAGTTTCCAGCACCACCGGCATGTTCCAGTAAAGGCGCCCGTCGTCCGGTTGCTGTTGGCGATCCAGCGCAATCAACGCATCGCGCACGACGCCGAGGCTGTGGGTGTTGGTGAAGGCGATGGGACAGGTCAGCAGCCCGGCCTCGCGAATCCACTCAAGGCCGGTGGCATCGCCATTGCCATTGAGCACATGCACCCCGGCGAAGCACGGTTGCTGGTTGGTCGAGCCGCGACGCGGTTCGATCACCGTGACGCCAGTGCAGATGTCACGTCCGCTGTCGCTGCGGCCACGCGCGTTACTGTGGCCGACGCGCACGCCGGGGACGTCGGTGATGGCGTTGAGCGGGCCGGGTTGCAGTTGGCCGATACGGATGTTGAGGTCACGGGCACGGGGTTTCATGGGATGTCTCTCTATAAAAAGGCAGAAATGAATGAGCGGGGCTGAACACGAAACCCTGTGGGAGCGTGGCTTGCCCGCGAAGGCGGTGTGTCATTCAAAGGAGATGTTGACTGACCCGACGCATTCGCGAGCAAGCTCGCTCCCACAGGGAAATGTGTTGGGGTTACTGGCCGTTCTTGACCTTGCTCCACACCCGCGTACGCACGCGTTCGGTGGCTTTGGGCAGCGGTTCCAGGGTGTACAACGTGGCCATCGCCGCGGCCGACGGATACACCGCCGGGTTATCCCGGGTGGCCGCAGCCACCAGTGGCGTCGCGGCGCGGTTGCCGTTGGGGTACGACAGGTGATCACTGACCGGCGCGATCACTTCCGGGCGCAGCAGGTAGTCGATAAACGCCAGACCCTGAGCGCGGTTCGGCGCATCCTTGAGCAGCACCAGCGTGTCGAACCACACTGGCGCGCCTTCCTTGGGCAGGCTGTAGGCGATCTTCACGCCGTTGTGCGCCTGCTCGGCGTTGGTCTTGGCTTCGAGCATCGCCCCGGACCAGCCCACCGCCACACAAATGTTGCCGTTGGACAGGTCACTGATGAATTTCGACGAGTTGAAGTACGCGATGTGCGGGCGCAATTTGAGCAGCAGCGCTTCGGCTTTCTGATAGTCCTCGGGCTTGGTGCTGTTGGGCGGCAGCCCGAGGTAGTGCAGGGCCACCGGGAGCATCTCCGACGGCGAATCAAGCATCGCCACCCCGCACTGGCCAAGCTTGGCGAGGTTCTCTTCCTTGAACACCAGATCCCACGAATCCAGCGGCGCCTTGTCGCCGAGCGCGGCGCGCACTTTGTCGACGTTGTAGCCAATGCCATTGGTGCCCCACAGATAAGGCACGGCGTATTGATTGCCGGGATCGTTGTTGGCCAGTTTTTTCAGCAGATCGCTGTCCAGATTGTTCCAGCCCGGCAGTTGATCGCGCGGCAGCGGGGCAAGGGCACCGGCCTTGATCAGCGTCGGCAGGCTGAAGTTGCTCGCCACCACCACGTCGTAACCGCTGCGGCTGGTCAGCAGTTTGCCTTCGAGCACTTCGGCGCTGTCGAAGGTGTCGTAAACCGGTTGAATGCCGCTGTCGCGCTTGAAGTCAGCCAGGGTCGTGGGGCCGATGTAGTCGTACCAGTTGTAGACGTGCACGCTCGGTGCGTCGGCGGCACTGGCGACGGATGCGACGCCAAAACAGGCGAGCAGGCCAAGGTTGATGCCCCGGTTGATATAGCCACGACGACAACGCATGATGCGGCACTCCTGGCCTGCGGCAGGCCGGTGATTGACAGGAGTGCTCAGCCTATCCGGGCGGGCACGCCTGACCCATTCCCATCATGGGTTACTCAAAAGGGGTAGAGCGTGGACGCGTTGTTGCAGGAGTTGCCGGTGCACCAAAGTCTGGCGCGGGTATTTGCCGCCGTCGGCCAGGACGCTTTCTGGCGCGCGCTGGTCGACACGCTGCGCCTGCTGGTGCCGCTGGACAACGCGCTGGTGGCGCTGATGAAGGCGGGGCAGGCACCGCAATTGCTGATCGACTTCGACAGCAAGGGCCGCGCCGACGAGCAGGAAGAACTGGCCAGCTACAGCGCCGGGATGTACCTGCTCGATCCGTTCTACCAAACCGCCTCGACCGGCATCGCCGACGGCCTGCACAGCCTGGCTTCGGTGGCGCCGGACCAGTTTTTGCACAGCGAGTATTACCAGAGCTACTTTCGCTCGGTGGTCGGTGAGGACGAGTTGCAGTTCATGATCAACATCGAGGGCGGCGTGCTTGGCCTGTCACTGGGGCGCTCGACGGCTTTCGACCTGGCCGAGCAGGGCCGTCTGCTGTGTGTGCGCGACTGGGTGTTGGCGGCGATGCGCCGACACGTGCAGCTGTTGCCGCCACAAGGGACCGGCAGCGAGCCGGTGGCGGGGGATCTGGCAACGCTGCTCGATCGCTTCGATGCGCGCCTGACCACCCGCGAAGTCGACACCGCGCGGCTGATTCTGCAGGGCTTCTCCAGCAAGGCCATCGCCCAGCAGATGGGCATCTCGCCGGAGACGGTGAAGGTGCATCGGCGCAATCTCTATCACAAGCTCAATGTGACCGGGCATGGCGAACTGTTTGCGCTGGTGCTGCGCCCACCCACCCCCTGACCCACCACAAATTCCTGTGGGAGCTGGCTTGCCTTCGATGACGCCCTTACAGCCAACCAATCCCAAACTGAATGCACTCAGTCAAATTGTGGGAGCTGGCTTGCCAGCGATGGCGGCCTGCCAACCGACCAACCTCCCACCTGAATGCACTCATTCCAACTGTGGGAGCGGGCTTGCTCGCGAAAGCGGCCTATCAGACAAAATCAAAACAACAGAGCAAACCCCGCAAATAAACATAACCCCGCAACCACGTTTAAAGTACATGAACCGTTACGCCATAACGGCTACAACGCCTTGCGCCGTTACCTACGCGTACGCCAGAATCCGCCGGCCTACACGGCTATGCGACGGGCTTATCGTTTCCCTGTCACTGAAAATCAGTGATCGGGTTTGGTAGCCCGTCTGTAATAGCTGTATGGCAACACCTTTGCAGTCCCTTTGTGGGGCTCGTTTTTATGGTGGTCATGCGTGGGGCTCACTCGTGAGCGCCGGGTTCCTATTGCAGCCGGTCTACCAACCCGCGTATGGCCACCACCCCTCGTTTGGTAGCGAGAGTGATGGCTCCTGAATAACTGCAATAGGAGTACATCGATGTTCAAAGCCACACCCAATCCCCCGGACACTTCGATCCCGTACGACCCAGCCCTCGACCCGCAGAAGATAAAAGCGGCCACCGACCGCGCCATCAACTTCTACCTCAACCCCGGCGCCCTGAAGATCTCGATCCCTTCAACCTCGTCATGCAGGGCGAACAGAATCTTCCTCATCGACCCCACCGTGGACGAAGAAACCTTGCTCGTCGAAGCCCGCGAATCGTTAGCCGCCGCCAGCGGTATGGCCCGCGACATCGGCGACGCCGTCGACAACTCACAACGCCGAGCCATGCTGATGCTGTATCAGGTGATCATGCCCAGTGAACTGATGGTCAACCGGGTACTGGACGGTGGTGATTCAGGCGCTGGATAATGTTGTGCCATAGCAATAGGTGCCAGGGGACGAATTAATGAATCCGTCATATGGCACCTCAGTATGACCACGCCTCCCATGAGCTGCGGAACGCTGAATTATTTCTGTTGTATTGAATTTTTTTGGTCAGCCGTATAGCTCGAATTTATCAAAATACAAGTGCTGCCCCAAAATTCCACGAATTTCCATGGATGCAATTCCTTCATTTGAGAAAGAAAGTTGCTGCTGAGGACCATCTATAGCATTAAAGCTCTTTGATCCTAGTTTTCTTCCGTTGCTATCAAAGTAATCAGATTGAGCACTTGCATTTGGAGATTGGTTTATGGCGAATTCATACCAAAAATCTACTCGTCGGTACGTTTTCAGAAAGCGAATCCTGAAGTTAAATGAGCCGGGCACGCCGTCACCACGTACTTTTGAGATAAATAGCACACCCCCACTTAAACCGACCCCTGGTCTCCCATAAGGCATCACGGTCCCCATATAATGTTCCGCACTTGTAATTGCCGTGATCTCCATTGTGCTGAGTCTTTTCGTTTGCCCCATATATATGGTCCATTTAGCCTCACTTTCAAAATCCTCTTTAGTTATCGAGGCGGCTACAGTGAAAGTTCTAGGCTGACTGTCCACAGGGTTAACTGGGTACAATGCGCGTGCAATCAGACTATGGCCTCCGATCGTTAGGCCCGAGATGTGAAGAGACCATAGTTCGTTACTGTCCACAGAGATAACTGGCCCCACTTGGACGCCATTATCATAAATTTGCAGTGGTTGTCCTGCCGGACCTTCGCCGCTTACAGTTACGTTAGTGTCATAAGTAGTAGCACCAGGGTTTACGGTTCCTTTAGAGTCGGTGACCATGGTGATGCGAGGAGTGAATAAACTGGCAACATTAACGACACGCGGCGGATCCGACACTTCCCCACTGCCATACAGAGCAGTGGCGGTGAACCTGTGGGAGGCGGCGCTCAGGTTCCTTGCCGTGAACACCCAGTCACCACTCTGTGGATTGACGTCGGCCGTGGCTATCTCGATGTTGCCGTCCTTTATCAGGACTTTCTGACCTTTAGCCCCTTTTCCTTTGAGCGTGACCGTGGTGTCGAAGGTCGTGCCATCTGGGAGAATCTCTACTCCTTTCGAGTCTTCCGCACGAGTGATGGTCGGTGGGTTATTGGCCGTCACCGTCAACGTCCACGCCGCGGATACCTGACCACTGCCATACAGCGCGATGGCGGTGAAGCTGTGAGCGGCCACGCTCAAGCCTG